>JAEDNK010000045.1 GCA_016302545.1 Bacillota bacterium | reverse complement strand
GGATTTCCTGCCGCAATATCGTACATGGAATAGCTTCCGTCATCGCTGACCTCCAGATGAAGGTAACCGGTATAGCTGTTGGGATCCTCCAGCGTGGTTTCCTCGCACTCCCAGCCTCCGCGGAATTCCTCAGCGATAGGCTCGCCGCCGAATCCGTCAGGTCCGTCTGCGCCTTCGCCTCCGGAACCGCCGCCAAACAAGGAGCATCCTGCCAAAATCAGGGACAGCACCAAGGTAAGCATTATCGTCTTTTTCAAATCTCTCACCCCCGAATCATCGTTATATAACCGCTATATGCATCATCTTTATATAACCGCCGGCACCAGAAGATTAAAGGCCGCCGGAACCATTTCAAATTCTATTTCACCGGCATCGACAATCTCACCGTCAGTGCATAGTCTCATAGTTCCGTCAAGGGGCGTAATCCTGGCTTTGCGGCATGTCCCGGCATATAATACTTGATCAATGTCCGGCAGCTCCATATGAGTACCCTTGGCATAGTGCGGGAATTTTTTCAGGAAATCAAGCCTGCTCACATTGTAAATCACATTCACATCCATTTTTCCGTCGGTCACCGATGCGTAAGGCGAACTGTGAACACCGCCACCGCAGAATCCTCCGTTGGCAATAGCCGTCAGCAGCAGCGGACCGTCCTCGATAACCTTTCCGTCAAGCTCCACACGAAGCCTGGCGCCTTTTTTCTTTATGTATGTGATGGCCACTCCCATAAGGTATGCGAAGGAGCCGGCTATAAGCGTATTATTCTTAAGCTTAGAAGTCAGGTCAACCACATTGCAGTCGAAACCGATATTGAACATGTTGGCGCAGTATCTGGATTGAAGCTCTCCCGCCAATAAACCGCTGTATCTGATGGCATCGCACTTTATCACTCTGCCTTTGAGCTGAGCTTCTATGTCAAGAAAATCTCCTTCGTCAGGAAAGTTTCTGCAGAAATCGTTTCCCGTGCCAATAGGTACTACGCCCACGGTCAGGTTTTCATATTTTATAGCGCCGTTCAGAACCTCGTTGAGAGTGCCGTCGCCTCCGCATGCGATGAGCCTTACTTCCTCTGCGGAAGCGGCCGTTTCCTTTCCTATCAGGTCAGCAAAGGCCTCTGCATCGCCTACAGCCTTTGTCATATATACATCCGCCTTTATCCCGGTCTTCTCTGAAGCCGTGCGGATTTTTTCCACCAGTTTATCTATTCCTTTGCCTTTGCCGGCTTTAGGATTTATCACAAAAATCGTTCTCATATAAAGAATTCTCCTTGACTTTTCCATACAACCCCGTCTATATTCTATTGGTTTTCACGCCATAAATCAATTCCGGCAGAACGCCTCAATAATTTTTTAACATTTTCTTAGCACCGCCTCACAGGCCGCCCTTTTATTTCAGGCGACTTTAGGGTATAATAGTGTATACGGCAATTGCCGCAGCGAAGTCTTTAATGCCCGCAAAAGGGCGTTTTTACAGAAACAAACTATTTGATATAAACGGAGGTAAATTATGGATCCAAGAGTAAAGGAGCTTTCGAGGGTTCTCACAGGCTATTCCTGCGACCTGAAGAAAGGCGAAAAGGTACTTATCGACTACGAAGGGGAATGCTGCAAGCCACTGGTAAGGCAGCTGATAAAAGACGCATACAGACTGGGTGCTCGCCCTTACGTCAACCACAGAGACGGTGCTGTCCTGCGTGAGATTCTTCTGGGAGCCGACGAAGATCAAATTGAATTTTTAAACGATTATCAGCTTTATCAGATGAAGGGCATGGACGCTTACATCGCTGTCAGGGCGGGGGAAAACACTTCCGAGCTTTCCGATGTACCTTCCGACAAGCTCAACATGTACTACAAGCTGACCAGACCGACTCTTGACTACCGTGTAAACAAGACAAAGTGGGTTGTACTCAGATACCCTAACCCGTCCATGGCACAGCTTGCCGGTACTTCCCAGGAAGCATTCGAGGACTTTTATTTCAATGTATGCACTCTTGACTATCAGAAGATGAGCAAGGCCATGGATCCGCTGGTTGACCTGATGAACCGCACCGACAAGGTTCGCCTGGTTGGTCCCGACACCGACCTTACCTTCTCCATCAAGGATATTCCGGCCATCAAATGCGACGGTCTGAGAAACATTCCTGACGGCGAGGTTTACACCGCTCCTGTGCGCGAATCAATGAACGGTGTTATTTCCTACAACACCTTCAGCGAGGAGCAGGGCTTCACCTACGAAAACATCCGCTTCGAAATCAAGAACGGTAAAATCGTCAAAGCCACTGCCAACGATACCAAGCGCATCAACGAGCTTCTGGACACCGACGAAGGTGCCCGCTACTTCGGAGAGTTCGCCATCGGCGTAAACCCTTATGTTCTTCACCCTATGAAGGATACTCTTTTCGATGAAAAAATCTGCGGAAGCTTCCACCTGACTCCGGGCATGGCATATGAGGATGCAAACAACGGCAACAAATCAGCCGTTCACTGGGACCTTGTCATGATTCAGCGTGCCGAGTACGGCGGCGGAGAAATCTGGTTCGACGATGTGCTCATCAGGAAAGACGGCATTTTCGTAATCCCTGAGCTGCAGGGCCTGAACCCGGAAAATCTGAAATAGTATATCTGTTGACATTTTCAATTTTCGGCACATTGTGATAGCTCATTTGGCTCATTTTCCACAAAAAAAGCAAAAAACCTCTGTTTGATGGGAACTTACTCCTCGAAAGCAGAGGTTTTCTTTTCATTTTTTTACTATGCAGCCTAAATTTAGTTAAACTACAGTACTTTTCCTCCCATCAAACGGGGGTTTTTCACGGATTTTTGTGGAGTTTGAGACCAGTTTGAGACCAATTACCAGCTTCCGCCGCCACCGCCGCCGAAGCCGCCGCCGGAAAATCCGCCGCCTCCGGAGAATCCGCCGCCGCCGAAGTCTCCGCCGTCATCGGTTCCGATAGGTATATGTACATTATTGGAAACGGCAGTACCAAAACTGTTCATCATACGCGAGAACATCCACGCATCGAACATTCTGTCGTTCATATCGTAGCTGCTGTACCAGTCCGGAGTTACGATTCTGATGTTTTCAAAGTTCTTTGCCCACTTGTCCGTAAGTCCCATGACAAAGGCATAGGGCAGCACATCGTAATAATATGACGGGTTTTCCTCCGCAAGAGCGTTGATGCGGTCAAGCTCCGCCGCCTCGATAAAGTTTTTGAGGCCCAGAATTTTGCCCATGAGCTTCACGCTGCGGTCTGTCCTCTGCAGCATGTTCACGGTGAAAAACTGGGATGCAAGTATGCACGGCACAAACACCACGCCCAAAGCTGCACTTCCAAAAGCACCGCCGAGGCAGAAGCCGCCCAGTGCTACTACTGCAATATCTATAATCCACACAATGCTGCCACCTGCAATCCGTCCGGCTTTTTTCATGGTGTACTTTTTTGTATCCATGACAAAAAGCGCTACGGTAAGGAGCACCGCAACTATTGCCGCCGCAATAGCTCCGACAACATAAAGCACGCCGTCGCTTCCGCTGTATTCAATGGCAAAGAGAGCAGGAAGTACACCTGCCAGTCCTATGAGAACCATTCCAAGCACAGCGAACACCTGTGATTTCATGGTAATCTGCCTGTTCTTTTTCTTGTTATAAAGTCCCGAAAGAGATTCGTATGCAATCAGATAAGCATTTCCGAATTCCTCCCCCAGGTCATCCAGATTCACCACATCCCCGTTCTCAAACAAACCGTTGAAAAGTGTTTTTGCAAACATCTTTTCCTCCGGGTCGATGTCTCTGAGTTTGGCCAGACGGAATTTTTTCTTGTCATACTGTTCTATAGAAAGGTATCCCTTTTCGCCATAGTAAATTATCATGGAGACAAGGTCTTTTTTGTCTGCAGTCCCATCTATTACAAGTCCGACCTCGGCCGGAGTGAGACCTTCAGGCGGGTAGAATTCAACAGTAGGAATGATTTTTTTATCACGGCCGTAAAGCAGCCAGAGCAGAGCCAGAATTACTGCGGCAGCTATGAGAAGTCCCATAGACACCGGTTTCATCCACTCTCTGTTCATCTGTCCGACCCAGTAGCCCTCAGGCAGGTTTATCATCATGGTGACGCCGACGCCTTGCTCCAGCCTGCGGCCCTCTACTGTAACAGTATTTGAAGCTTCATCATAGCCCCAGAAAACGTTGTCCACAATTTCATCGCTGCCGTATCCGGAAGCATATAGCTCAATGCTTTCCTCATCAACAGGCTTAGGCAGCTTTACAGTTATGGTGCTCGCTTTTATTGCCGTTTCCCAGTCTGTAGGCAGAAGGTCTATATACAACAGATCTCCTGATGTATCCATGTCGTCATACATTCTCATGCGATATCCGAGGGAAAATGTCTGCGGACCTGTAACGGTAACATCGCCGCTACCGATTTTGAAAACCGTGCAGCCGTCTTCCTCGTAGGTTTCGTAATCCCAGTCGTCAACCCAGGTACTGTCGATTTTCATGACGGTGTTTCCGTCCATGTCCGTCATAGGTATGTACCTGTAGATACCGTGACGCGGCGAGTCGTAATTTACCTTTATGGTTTCCTCAAACAGATAGCTGTTGTCCTCGTTTACCACTACGTCAATATCATATGAGTCTGTAGTATATGCAAAGGCTCCCGCCGCCGCAAAGCTCCATATAGTCAGCGCTAAAGTGCAGACGGTCAGAGCCCGAAGCAGACGGCCGTCCTTTTTTCTTTTATGTTTTCTTTCAAGTCCGAACATCGCTAGAATTTAACCTCTACATTCTTTCTTTCTTCGGCTGAATCAACCTCAAACATAGGCTTTCTCTCAAAGTGGAACATGGATGCTATGATGTTTGAAGGGAACATTTCGCACTTGGTGTTGAACTGCTTAACCACTGCATTATAGTACTTTCTTGAGTTTGCAATGTCCTCCTCCACTGACTGCAGCTGATTCTGCAGATCGAGGAAGTTGGTGTTGGCCTTAAGGTCAGGATAGGCTTCGGCAACGGCAAAGAGAGACTTGAGAGTTCCCGTGAGCACGTTTTCCTGTGCCATCTTTTCCTCGACGGTGGCTGCGCTCTGAACGCCGTTTCTTGCCGCCATGACCTTTTCCAGAGTCTCCTTCTCGTGAGCAGCATAACCTTTGACTGTCTCAACCAGATTAGGAATCAGGTCAAATCTCTTCTTCATGTACACATCCATAGTGGAAAAAGCTTCTTCACAGCTGTTTTTAAGCTTGATGAAGGAGTTGTACATTCCGACAAAAGCGATGGCAAGTACGATAATAATTGCAATAATGATCCAGATTAACATGTTAATTTCCTCCTGTTTTGTGTTGTAATTTAATGTATGATGATTAAAGCTTCGGCTTCAGGACCTCGGCTTTAATTCCGGTTTTAAGGTTTCAGCTGCCAGTCTACAGGCTCCTGACCTGTAGCCTCAAGAAAACGATTGGCCCGGCTGAAATATGCGCCGCCAAAAAAGCCGTTAAAGGCTGACAGCGGGCTTGGGTGTGCCCCGGTAAGGATAAGGTGATCCGGATTGGTAATCAGAGCTTCCTTTGCTTTGGCGTTGGCTCCCCACAGGATAAATACCATAGGTTTCTCCCGTCGGTTAAGGAGTTCTATGACTCTGTCCGTGAAGATTTCCCATCCTTTTCCCTTATGGGAGTTAGGCTCGCTTCTTCTCACCGTAAGGGTTGCGTTGAGAAGCAGCACCCCCTGCCTGGCCCAGTCCGCCAGATAGCCGTGAGCAGGCTGGTCGATGTTCAAATCTTCCTTCATTTCCTTATATATGTTCACCAGAGAAGGCGGTATTTTAACACCCTTGTTCACAGAAAAGCAGAGTCCGTGAGCCTGCCCCGGCTGGTGATAAGGGTCCTGACCCAGAATAACCACCTTGGTCTCATCGTAGGCCGAATACTTCAGAGCGTTGAAAATGTCTCCCATCGGCGGATAGACCTCTTGGTTTTTGTATTCGTTTATGAGGAACTCCCTCAGCTTCAAATAATATTCCTTTTCAAACTCTCCTGCCAGAACTTTGTCCCAGTCGTTGCCGAAATTGACCATGATATATTTCCTTTTCTGCTTTGCCGTTTTCCCGATGCCTCTGCATTAAAGTATACCACAAGCTGCTGGACTTTTCCATATTTTTCGCTTATACTTAAGGCATGAGTAACAGTAATATTTACATTTCCGATGCCGCCTGCCGGCCTTTAACAGAATATCTGTCAGGAAAGGGTCATAACCTTGTATTTGCAAGGAATTCACTCTCCACTCCCATAGGCTGTCACCCTGATATTATTTACTGTCACCTTGGCGGTGGAAAGGTTTTTCACGGCAATCCGACGCGTCTGGGCCCGGATTATCCTGCCGACTGCATATACAACGCCTGCTCTACAGGTAAGTTTTTTATTCATAACCTGAAGGTGACAGACGGCGAGCTTCTTGCCGCAGCCGATGAATGCGGACTCGTGCCGATTCATACGTCCCAAGGCTATGCACGATGCAGCGCCCTTCCCGTAGACGAGAATGCAATTATTACTTATGACAGAGGCATGGCCCGCTCATGCCGTGAGCAGGGAGGTCCTCAGGTTCTCCTTGTACGCCCGGGGCATGTACTGCTGCCCGGTTACGACTGCGGTTTCATAGGAGGAACCGGAGGCCGTGTCGGAGATGAGATCATTTTTAACGGCGATCTGTCATCTCACCCTGATTTTAAAGCCATAAAGGATTTTATCAGCGAGCGCGGTCTTGGTCTTGTGTACTTTAAGGACGAACCGCTGACCGACATCGGCTCCGTCATAGAAGAAAAAGAAGCCATTTTTTCCAAAGGAGGTTTCAGCGATTGAAAAAACACGCAATCATTCCCATTTTCATATCACACAGGGGCTGTCCCAACGACTGCGTTTTCTGCAACCAGAAGAAGATCACGGCACGTCAGGGGGATGTTACTCCGGAGGATGCCCGCCGCACCATCGAAGAGCACCTTTCCACTCTGGAAAGCATGAACCTCGAGACCGTGGAAATCGCTTTCTTCGGCGGCTCCTTTACGGGAATACCCTTGGAGGACCAGCGGACCTTTCTGGCAATCGCCAAGGAATACAAGGATGCAGGCAAAGTCGGCGCCATCCACCTTTCCACCCGGCCGGACTATATAAATGAAGAAATTCTGGACAACCTGAAAGCCTATGATGTGGATGTCATCGAGCTGGGTGTCCAGTCCCTCGACCCGGAGGTGCTGAGGCTTTCCGGAAGGGGACACGATGTTTCTGTCGTATATCGTAGTGCGGAGCTTATAAAGGAATATGGATTCACCCTGGGCATACAGCTTATGATAGGACTGCCGGGAGATACATTGGAAAAGTGCATTTTCTCCGCAAAGGAAACGGTTAAAATCGGTCCTCAGATTGCCCGCCTCTACCCTACGGTGGTAATCAAAGAGACTGCCCTCTACGACATGTATCTTGGCGGAAGCTATACCCCGCTTTCTGAGGAGGAAGCGGTAAATCGTACAAAGGCAATGTACGAAATTCTTGATAATGCAGGCATCAACATCATCCGCGTGGGGCTTAAGTCCAGCGATATTATGGCGGACCAGCTGGCTTTTCATCCTGCCTTCAGGCAGCTGGTGGAGGGGCGCATTGCCAGGGAACGGCTTGATGCTCAGGTGCAGGAGCTTTATCCCGGAATAGAAGGTTTTGCCGACAGCAGAGATAAGGCTGCCGACGAAAGATACAAATTCTGTCCTTTTGCTCTGTTCATTTCCAATAAAAAATGCTATAATAACATGTTCGGTCATAAGGGTGTAAACCGGAGATATTTCGCTGAAAAATACCCAAGGCTGAATATTAGATATGTTGAGGACAGTGCCGCCGATCTTTCTCTGGCGGACAACGAATACAGAGTGCTGGATATGGGTCCCGCATTTACGCAGCTTAAAAGCTTAAAGATGTTCAAGGAGGTAAACGATGAAAGCAGTAATCACAGTTGTAGGTAAAGATATGGTGGGCATTCTCGCCCGCGTTTCCGCCGCCTGTGCAGAAATGAACGCCAACGTGCTAGAGGTTACCCAGTCCATTCTCGACGGGTACTTCTGCATGGTAATGATAGTTGATATAAGCAAAATGGAGTCTGATATCGACGGTCTTGACGGCAAACTCAAGTCAGCAGTTCCTGATATGGTGGTTCACGTAATGCACGAGGATATTTTCAACTCGATGCACAGGATATAAGGGTTGCAATTCTCTAAGTTTAAAATATAAAGGAGAGCAAAAACAGAATGTTGAATTTTAATGACATAATGGAAACCATAACCATGATTCAGGAGGAAAATCTGGATATCAGAACCATAACCATGGGCATTTCCCTCCTGGACTGCGCAGACAGCGATATCGACCGCTCCTGCGAAAAGGTTTACAAAAAAATATACGAAAAGGCCAAGGACCTGGTAAAGACCGGTGAGATCATAGAGAAAAAGTACAAAATTCCTATCGTAAATAAACGAATAAGCGTAACGCCTATCTCAATGCTGGTGGCCGTAAGCGGCGGAGACCCTGTAAAGTACGCCCTCACTCTTGACCGGGTGGCGAAAGACGTTGGCGTAAACTTTATAGGTGGCTTCAGCGCTCTGGTGCAGAAAGGCTTCAGTGCAGGGGACAGGGAACTCATCGAAGCTATACCTCGTGCTCTGGCTACTACCGACTTTGTATGCTCATCTGTAAACATCGGCTCCACCAAAGCCGGTATCAATATGGATGCCGTAAAGCTTATGGGCGGAGTCGTCAGAGAAGCAGCTGAACTTACTAAGGACAGACAGTGCGTTGGCGCTGCCAAGCTGGTAGTTTTCTGCAATGCTCCGGAAGACAATCCGTTTATGGCAGGTGCTTTCCACGGCGTGGGCGAGCCTGATGTAGTGCTCAATGTAGGTGTTTCAGGCCCCGGCGTTGTCCGTGCGGCTTTAGCAAAGCTTCCTGATGATGCTCCGCTTAACGAAGTGGCCGAACTGATTAAGAAGACTGCTTTCAAAATCACCCGTATGGGTCAGCTGGTGGGTTCGGAAGCATCCCGCATGCTGGGCGTGCCTTTCGGCATCATCGACCTTTCTCTGGCTCCGACGCCTGCTGTCGGTGACTCAGTTGCCCACATTCTGGAAGAAATCGGCCTGGAACAGTGCGGAACTCACGGCACTACAGCCGCCCTTGCCATGTTAAACGACGCAGTCAAGAAAGGCGGCGTTATGGCATCCTCCAGCGTAGGCGGACTGTCGGGTGCTTTCATTCCTGTAACGGAGGATGCCGGCATGATTGCAGCGGCAAGAAGCGGCGTGCTCGGCATTGAAAAGCTTGAAGCTATGACCGCTGTATGCTCTGTAGGCCTTGATATGATAGTAATTCCGGGAGATACTCCTGCAGAAACCATTTCCGCAATTATCGCCGACGAAGCGGCAATCGGCATGGTGAACTCCAAAACTACAGCTGTAAGAGTCATCCCTGCCATCGGTCTTAAAGAAGGTGAAGAACTTGACTTCGGCGGCCTGCTGGGAAGCGGTCCTATTATGAATCTCCACAGCCAGTCCTCTGCCAAAATGATAAACCGCGGCGGCAGGATTCCGGCACCGATGCAGAGTCTGAAGAACTAAGCGTTGCTTCGATTATGCGGAATCTGAAGTCGCGCTTCGATTATGACCGACGCTACCCGATTATGCCCAATCCCCCCAAAGACGCTCAAAAACTTCGATTTGATGGGAGATTTCTGGCATTTATTGGCCATTTTTGTTAGAAATCTATCCATTTATAACATTAATATACAAATTACTCCCATCAAATCAGCTTTTTTCATTGAATTTAGTGGAAATGCCAAGGATTTATAAGCAAGAAAACGAAAAGGAGCAATACAATGGGAAAATTAGGATATAAAATAGCACAGTTCATGTCCGGCAGACACGGTATGGACCAGCTGAGCCGCGACAGAAAGAACTACAGATATTTCAAATGTCCGTGCTGCAAGCAGGTTCAGAAGGCACCGAAGGGTCGCGGCAGAATCCGCGTGACCTGTCACAAGTGCGGCAACGTGTTCGAGAAAAAGGTATAAAGAAAAACAAAACTGCACCGGCAGCCGTCTGAAGCAATGCACTCAATCAGGCAGCTGGCAGTGCAGTTTTTTATTTATATATTATCTGAACTCTTCCACCACCGGCTCAATCTGCTCACGGCTGACCAGATCGCAGCCATCCTCTATGCGTCCAAGCAAAGTACGCTCTTCATCATTCATGTTGAGTCCTTTATCCAAAAGCATTTTGCGTACCATGCCCATAATTGCCTTGTCGATACCTTTTATCCGGTCAGGAACATAAGCGCCGCCCATGTAATAGCAGGTCAGCTGGCGGTAAACGTCCTTGTCGAAGTTTATGTCTCTAAGCTGCATACGGCCGTCGGTATTGTCAAGGTTAAGCCCCACGGCGAAGACCACGATTTTCTTTCCCGGCTGACCGATGAGAGGCTTGATCCACTTCTTGAGCTTGTCGAAGCCTTTGATGCCGCCGGCCTGAACGCCGCCGCCGTAAATTATATTGTCAAAGCTGTCCAGCTGAGCCTTGCTGAAATTATCAAGGCTGTACACAGGGCAATCAAGTTCCTCACCTATCCAGCGGGCATACTTCTCCGTTGCACCGTATTTGCTGGTATACACTACTACTGTTCTTTCCATAATTACACCTCTTTTATTTATATGCCCTTCGCCTTTCTGTGCCGAGGACTTAGCGAAAACCCGCTGCACAGGTCAATCTAATCTTTATAAAATTCGCCCAAAGCGAATTTTTTCATTTAATTTATATGCCCTTCGCCTTGCAGCGGGGTTTGAGCGTTTCCGCAGAAGCAGCTAAAAGTGATAAGCAGGCTTGCGCATATGAGCAGCTAAGAATTAAACACTGTCTGAGCAAATATCCTTTTTAAAGGCGAGTTTGTTTAATTCTCTGTGAATAAAGCAAACTGCTTCCATCACTTTCTGTGCCGAGGACTTAGCGAAAACCCGCTGCACAGGCTAACTCTATATCTTTACATTTTCATGCCCCAAAAGCGCCACCAGCTGATTCCGCAGCGCCGGAGACGGCTCCACCCACAGACTGCTGTCCGTCCTGAGGGTTTTCCCCGAAGGCAGGTAAATCAGCACCTGATAATCTCCTTTGTGACGGGTCAGATTGACCTTTATCTGCTGCAGGGTCATTTCCTCGTTCATATTGGCCGAAATCCTCAGCTTTATAATGCCGGCAGGCCTACGCTCAGGCTCTGCGGCAGGCT
>JAEDNK010000168.1 GCA_016302545.1 Bacillota bacterium | reverse complement strand
GATTCTCTTTCCTGATTCAACATCGCTTCCTTCTGTTACAAGAATCCTTGTTACTGTTCCTTCTACCGGCGATACAACCGGTATTTCCATTTTCATGGATTCCAGAATAACCACTGCTTCACCCTTGGCCACTTTGTCGCCTTCCGCCTTAACTATCTTCCATATTTTCCCCGTTGCGCCGCACTCTACAGGAACGCCGGCAGCTTCTGCGCCGGATATTGATGCGTTCTTAGTTTCAGCAGGCGTAACCGGAGCAGCGGCTGGGGTTATATTGGTCACAGCGGCTGAGGCTCCTTCTTTTTTTTCAACTTCTACTTCGTATACTTTTCCATTTACTTTAATAATGTATGTCTTCATTTACTTCACCTTTTTCTGATTTTTCTGGCAATAAATACTGTTTCTTTCTTGGTCAGACTCTCTTCCTCTTTCTCTTCTTCTTCAAAGGCTTGCAATGCAGCGGCAATTACCGCCACAGTTTCGTCATCATCAGAAAATTCCCGTTCTTCTTTATAAGCAGTCTGTTCAGTCTCCCCGCTTTTTTCCTTCTTATCAGGGATAAATCTCAATAAGTAAATTACACCGCTGATAAAAAAAAGCATCAGGAAAACCGTCCCCATTCCAAGGCATGTATTCAGCGCAGCTTTGGAAAGTATTTCACCTAGTCCCATTTTTCTACCTCCTGACGTTTGCCAGGGTTTCAAATGCCCCTATGAGATATTTGCGGCTTTCTTCGGGCCTTATTATCTTGTCAGCATATCCGCACCTTGCCATGGCCTCTGCACTGCACTGTTTTTCCTTATATTCGGCAGCCTTTTCTTCAAGCTCCTTCAGGCTGAGATTCGGGTATAAAATATCAGCAGCATGCAAAGGATTTATTATCTGCACTGAAGCATCATCCCACATAAGAGTATAGTCCATGCCGCATCCCTTGCTGTTAAATACACTGTAATAGCTTCCGCATGCTTCTCCGGCAATCATATTTACAATCATAATATCTGAATTTGACAGTGCCTTTATTATCATGTTAGCACTTGCAGGCTCATCAAACCCACAGCCACCTATCACATTCAGCAGCGGAATCTGAAATTTGGAGCACATGTTGATGAACTCGGCAGTCTTTATTGATCCTTCGCGGCTTACAATCATACCGGTGTCTGCCGCAATTCCCCCTACTGCTCTTCCTGCCAGTGCAATGAAACCGGTCGAAATCTCTCTTGCACTTTCCTTGTTGATTTCTATGAATTTTCCGTCATCTGAAAGTTCCTTGAGCAGCTCGGCGCCCTTTTCCTTTTTAGCTGAAATCGAACTGCAGGCACGGTTTAAATCATCTTCGCTCTCAATCAAAGGCATACTTCCTGATACACTTGCAGGAAGCATATTTATCAGACTGCGTATTTTCTCTGACGTGTCTGTATTATTTCTGATAACTATATCTGAAAGAGCCGACATAGTTTCCATACATCCGATGCATTCTCCACATACTGTCATTATCTGAAGAATTGTCCCGGATGCTTCCGCCTGAATTTTATACACATCTGCAAAAGCAGCAAGTGCTTCTGCTCCTTCTTCAATACGAATACCTGCACAATCCAGGAAGCCTATTACCGGAGCTTTTGACCTGATTGCCATGGTGTACAGTCTTGTCAGCTTTCCGGCCTGTGCCTTGCCAAAGCTGCCTCCTCTTACATTTCTGTCCTGAGCAAATACATATACAAGGCAGCCATCGATACTCCCATAACCGGTAAAAACTCCAGCCGCTATTTTTTCGCCAATTTCCACAAAGCTGTCCGAATCCAGAACGCCTAGTATATGTTCAAGCGCTTCTTTGTTTTTTTCGCTGACTTCCGGCATATTATGTCCCTCCTTCTGTTAATTTCGTCAACATTTTATTAGATATAAAAAAGGTTGACAATAGGTAACGGCACTTTATGAAGATATAGATTTTTTTAGGCTGCTTACTTAAAAAAACAAAAAAAAACTGCACTTTCTCTTTATTATTTTAGGTTGTATGCATTATACTCCGTAGGATTTACCGGCACAAAAAAACCGTGCAATCAGCTGATATCAACTGTTACACGGTCCCCAACACATACTGTATTTTAATTTCCCAGATTCCGACCGCTGTTCTTGTATTTTTTCATCACCTTTTCAAGATGTTCGTTGCGTCCAAGTTCTTCATCTCTGACACGCTGCTCGTAAGGCGTCA
>JAEDNK010000167.1 GCA_016302545.1 Bacillota bacterium | reverse complement strand
TTCAGTTATGGAGCAGAAATTCGGTACATGACGGGCAATTGGAACATTGGCTATGGTGCCTATAAGGTGGAAAAGAGTTTTTGGGGAGAAAAGACAAATGGCGGAGAGCCTACCTCCAATCTTGCCGTAACCTACAGTTATAAGAACTGGCAGTTTGGCGTTCTCGGATTATTCGTATTCTATCCTCATGGCTGCGTGTATAAGGATGAACTTTTCAACAAGTATGTGCAGCAGAAGAACAAGGTAGACGCCTTGCTGACCAGGGCAACATGCTTGTCTTTACTGCCAGCTTCAACTTCAGCCATGGCCGCAGATACCATACAGGCAGCCGTAAGCTGAACAATAGCGATAGAGATAATGGTATCAGATAGAATAGTTTTATATTTTCCTGAAATCACAAATAAGCAAAAGGCTGGACTTCCTCACCCGAAGTTCAGCCTTTTTGTCTGTTATCAGAATTCCAGCAGCCATTTCCATAGAGGGATTATCTCTATGCGGCAACCATCCTTCTCTACAATATCCTCCTCGTCCTTTGTCACAACAATCATCCGCTTGACATTCTGGACAGAAGAAAGCTTGATCAGCCCATCTGTCTCCCGCCGGAAAGTATCGGGATCTGCCATAGAGTAGGAAACCTGTATGGCCAATTCTTCTTCCGGAATCACAAAATCTACCTCGGCATTCCTGCTGTTCCAGAAATAGCTGCCGTCACCATATTTCCGCCTGAGTGTGACGGCAACTATGTTTTCCAGCAACGAAGTGTCTGCATCTACAAGAAAAAGATGAAGCAAACCATTGTCAGTAAAATAATACTTGCGGTTGGATTCCTTGTCCTGCAACTTTCCGAACAAATTCTCATACGGCAAAATGAGCCAGGTGTCAGCCATGTAGCCGACATAATCTATCGTGGCATCCGTACTGAGTTTTTTTCCGGTACTACTCACGATGCTGGCTATTCTGCTGTAAGATAATGGCTGCTTCACGCTTTCTGCCATCTTGCGAATCATTACCCGCAGGGCATAGTCGTTACGAATCTTATATCGAGCCACCAAATCACCGAAGAAGATTTTGCTGAAGAGATTGCTCATCCACGACCTCGGCTCCTTCATCCCCACAGTCTCCGGCAAACCTCCATGCAGGAAATAGATATTAGAGAGTCTTACAATATCCTTAGCGTAAGCATAGAGGGCATTCTTTGCCTTTACATCAATACCGCTCGCCTTCAGATATTCGGCAAAGGAATAGGGATACACCTCATGTATCATGTACCTGCCACCGAGCGTTGTCGCTATCTCGCTGCTCAACATCTTGGCATTACTACCCGTGATGTAAACCTGATATTTCTGATCTGCTAACCTGCGGGCAAACTTTTCCCATCTATCTACCAGCTGAACCTCGTCGAGGAAGAAGATAGGTCGACAGTCATACATTTCTTCATAACAGGTTTTTATCAGGTCAAGGTCGGTCACATCCAAGGAGTCAATACGGTCATCCTCGAAGTTGAAGTACAGGATTTCCTCCCGCTTATGCCCCTGTTCCAGCAGCTGTGCTATGCGCTGATACATCAGATACGATTTTCCTGCGTGTCTCAATCCTACAAACACGTAATTCAGTCCATCCATGAGCTCTACGTCACGATGAACCAGTTCTACCTGAGTAACATAAGCCTGATACTCAATTATCAGTAATTTAATCAAATCCTTCGTCATAATTCCCTTTCTTTTTACTGAATCCGGTGCAAAGATACACATTTTATCGTTTATAGACGACAAAAACAACAACTTTTTATCGTTTATAGACGATAAAAACGCATCAATTCTATCGTTTATAGACGACAAGCATCATTTTTAGGGCGATTTTGCGCTGGGACGATTACCCTTCTAAGAGAAGAAAATAATATTTCCAGTTAGGAAAATAAAAATCTCTAACTGGGAAAATATTTAGGATGAAAATGACTCAAAACAGACAGCTGAGACTCACTTTCCGGTTTTTCCGGCTCTAAATCGGGCAATAGTCTCAGTTATCCCGTTTTTACTTGCATTTTTTAGGAGAATATGATTTTGTATTTCAGCAAGGTCTAAATCTACTTTAAAGCAAAAAACAAAGCAATTTTGAGGGTTTGGGAGACCTAAAAAGAATGCTTTTGTAAAATCTTTCGAATAATCTATAGGGCTGAGACCGAAAATAAAAAACTGCAAAACCATCATAAGTCGTTG
>JAEDNK010000044.1 GCA_016302545.1 Bacillota bacterium | reverse complement strand
CTGCGCAGCCTGTCGATAAGCACCGCAGCCAGCGCTATCTTAAGCCCGTCTCCTATAAGGAAAGGCAGCACACAGCTCATGAGACCTGCTGCGAGGCCGGAGCCTGTAAGGTACATGAACCATACCATTCCAAGGGCATAACAGCAAAAGAGGCCGGCTGCCAGGCTGAGAACTAAAACGACCATACGGCGGGTGCCGCTTGGCCCAGCTTTATATATTTTGTTCACGAGAAGTCCTACAACAAGTGTGCACACCAAATAACCGACGATAAATCCGCCTGTAGGACCTGCCAGAACGGAAGGTCCGCCTCTGAAGCCTGCGAATACAGGAAGTCCGAAGCCTCCGCAGAGTACATAGACACACTCTGCCATAAGTCCGTATTTAGGACCCAGCAGACCGCCTGAGATGAAAACGGCAAGAGTGGCAAGATTGACAGGCACAGGGGTGAAAGGCAGCGGAACGCTTATCCATGAGCATACTGCCGTGACTGCGGCAAAGAGAGCCGCCAGAATATAGTATTTCAGGTTTGCGTTGACATTAGTATTAATCATTTATCTTTCTTATGGTGATTTCCCCTGTGGTCAGAGTCTCCATTTCTCGGGAGCGTCTGCCTTCAAGGAATTCCACCACTAAACCTCCGTTTTCATCGATATCTATGGCGCGGGCTTTGATGCCCTCTTTTTCTTTTTCCGGCGAAAGGCCCATGGAGCGGGCGATGGCGGGATTGAAAATTTTTATCTGCTGTCCCAGAATAAAGGAGCGGGATTTATACTCTCTGAGGAGAGGCTGCTTGTGGAAGTGCTCTATTGTTTCAAAGAATTCATTAGCGATGGCCACTGCCAGTTGGTTTCTTGAAAACTCCCTTGGCGGATTCTCCATAAAGGCCACTGTATCGGCAAGCTCTTCCGGTACTGAGGCTCTGAAACAGTTTATGCCCATTCCGACTATTATCTTTTCGATGGTTCCTGTTTCAAAGTTAGACTCTGCTTCGGTAAGAATACCGCAAAGCTTCTTTTCACCCAGATATATATCGTTCACCCATTTGATTTTAGGCCTCAGTCCTGAAACCTTCTCTATGGCACGGCAGACCACTACAGCAGCTGCTGCAGTGGTGAGCATGGCTCTGTCCAGTCCGAAGGCAGGTTTAAATGCGATGGTCATGTATAGACCGCTTCCGGCGGGAGAGTAAAAGCTTCTGCCCAGCCTGCCTCGTCCGCCTGTCTGCTCGTTGGCGACAATAATACGGGGAGGAACACAATTATTTATAAGCTTGGCCGCATTGTTGGTTGAATCCACCTTTTCCAGAACCTGAATGCGGCAGGGATGGGTTATGTTTTCTCTGAGATAGTCCTCGCTGAGAATATCGCTTGCGCTGATCAGGCGATACCCTGTACCCGACATGCTTTCTATGTTATATCCCTGCTGTTTCAGCTTGGCCGCCGCCTTCCAAACGGAATTGCGTGAAATACCCAGTACATCGGCAAGCTCCTGGCCGGATATGTAGCGGCCGCTGTTTTCACTTAATACCTCCAGCAGGGTAAGCTTAGTTGACATTTTACAGGGCTCCTTTCCTAAATTTTTTTCGCCTTTTTTCGTCAGAATTAGTATAACTTCTGCAAAATGAGTTGTCAACCGATATTTTTCGACAGGGTGACAGACAATAATAAACTGCTAAAACTGCCGTCTTCACAGTCTTTTCACTTTTATTTCCAACATATAAATGGTATAATGATTCTGCTGTTATTTAAGTTTAATTGTATTTTTCTTAAATGGAGGATATTTAATGGATAAAATAATAGGTATCGCCGTTCTGGTAATCTTTTCGGCGTACTTTTCGGCAACGGAAACGGCTTTTACATCGGTAAATCGAATCCGTATAAAAAACCTTGCCAACGACGGAAATAAAAAAGCCAAAGAGGTGCTGGAGCTGTCGGAGAAGTTTGACAAAATGCTTTCCACCATCCTGGTAGGCAATAACATAGTAAATATAGCCATGTCGGCTATCGCCACTGTGCTGTTTATGGAGCTTTATCCTGTCTACGGAGCCACCATCGCAACCGTAGTGATAACCGTGGTGGTACTTATTTTTGGCGAGATATCGCCTAAGAGTCTGGCAAAGGAAAGTCCGGAGAAGTTCGCCATGTTCAGCGCGCCTTTTCTGAAATTTTTCATGGTGCTGCTGGCACCTGTAAACTGGATTTTCGGCTGCTGGAAGAAGCTGCTGGCAAAGCTGTTTAATGCTGACGGTGTAAATCCCATCACAGAGGACGAGCTGCTGACCATAGTCGAGGAGGCGGAAACGGAGGGCGGCATAGATACGGATCAGAGCGAGCTGATTCAGAATGCAATTGAGTTCAACGATCTGGAAGCATGGGATGTGCTTACGCCGAGAGTTGATATAAAGGCCATTGAAATCGATGAAACTCAGGATGAAATTGCGGAGCTTTTCCTGAGCACCGGCTTTTCCAGACTTCCGGTATACGAGGACGACCTTGACAACATTGTGGGAGTTCTGAACCAGAAGGATTTCCACAACTACATAAAGGGCACGGATACGCCTATATCGGAATATGTTAAGCCTGTAATTTTTGTGGCAGGTTCCATGAAAATCGCTCAGCTTCTTAAGCGACTCCAGACGGTGAAAACCCACATCGCCATTATAGTCGATGAGTACGGCGGCACTTCTGGTCTGGTGACCATGGAGGATATTATAGAAGAGCTGGTCGGCGAAATCTATGACGAGCATGATGCGGCGGCATTGCAGGATATTGTGCAGCAGCAGGACGGCAGCTACAGGGTTCTTTGCGGAACCAACATAGACAAAATGTTTGACTACTTCGATGTGGAGGAGGAAATAGATGCCACTACGGTAAACGGATGGGTTGTGCTTCAGATTGACAAGCTTCCGAGCGTGGGCGACCACTTTGTATACGAGGCCGACTATAAGCGTTTCGACGTAACCGTAACCAAGGCGGACCAGCGAAAAGCGCTGGAAATCAATATGATAGTAACTGAACTTGAAGAAGAAGAATAGAAGACAGAAAGGGGACAACCAAACATGGGTTTTATGGAAAAAATCTTTGGTGACATCAACACCAAGGAAGTAAAAAAGATTGAAAAAACAGCTGATCAGGTCATGGCGCTGGATGCGTCTATGGCAGCTCTGTCGGATGAGGAACTCAAGGGTAAGACCGCTGAGCTTAAGGAAAGGCTGGCGGCGGGAGAGACTCTTGACGATATACTGGTTGAGGCTTTTGCAGTGTGCAGAGAGGCTGCGGCAAGAAGCGTAGGCATGAAGCACTTCAAGGTGCAGGTAATCGGCGGTATAGCCCTTCATCAGGGACGTATCTCCGAGATGAAGACAGGCGAAGGTAAGACTCTGGTTGCTACCCTGCCGGCGTATCTTAACGCACTGGAAGGCAAAGGCGTGCACATTGTAACCGTCAACGATTACCTGGCCAAGCGTGACGCCGAGTGGATGGGAAAGATATATACTTTCCTCGGGCTGACTGTAGGATGTGTTATCCACGGGATTTCCGACAAGGCCAGAAAGGCAGCATATCAGGCAGATATAACATACGGAACCAACAATGAATTCGGTTTCGACTACCTGAGAGACAACATGGTGATTTATCAGCGTCAGCTCACTCAGAGAGAGCTTAACTATGCCATCATCGACGAAGTGGACTCCATTCTCATCGATGAAGCCAGAACTCCTCTTATCATTTCCGGTCAGGGAGACGATTCCACGGAGCTTTATCAGATTGCGGACAGATTCGTAAAGACTCTGAAGCCGGGCGAAGACTTTACCATCGAGGAAAAGGAAAAGAGAGTAGGTCTTACCGATTCAGGTGTTGCCAAGGCGGAGAAGTTCTTCAACATCGAAAACTTCGGTGACCCGGAAAACATGGAAATCAACCATCATGTTGTGGAGGCTCTCAAAGCCAGGGCTATCATGAAGCGTGATGTGGACTATATCGTAAAGGACGGGGAAATCGTAATCGTAGACGAATTCACAGGCCGTCTCATGTTCGGAAGAAGATACAGCAACGGTCTTCATCAGGCTATCGAGGCCAAGGAAGGTGTGCTGGTCAGGTCAGAGTCCAAGACTTTGGCAACCATCACTCTTCAGAACTATTTCAGAATGTATCAGAAGCTTGCGGGCATGACAGGTACAGCTAAGACCGAGGAAGAGGAATTCCGCGATATCTACAACATGGACGTAGTGGTTATTCCTACAAATAAGCCGGTTATCAGAGAAGACCTGGACGATGCTATCTTCGCCAAGGAAGAGTATAAGTTCAAAGCCATCGCAGACAGAATTGCCGAAGCTCATGCCACAGGACAGCCTGTGCTGGTAGGTACTATTTCCATAGAAAATTCCGAGCGCCTCAGCAATCTTCTGAAAAAGAGGGGCATCAAGCACAATGTGCTCAACGCCAAGCAGCACGAGAAGGAAGCGGAAATCGTCGCAGAGGCAGGCCGTCTGGGTGCTGTAACTATTGCTACAAACATGGCCGGTCGTGGTACAGACATCATTCTGGGCGGCAACCCGGAATTCGAGGCCAAGCGCGAGATGAAGCAGCTTGAATATACTGACGAGCAGATTTCCTTTGCTACCAGCTTCGTGTCATCAAACGACCCTGAAATGCTTAAGGCTCGCAAGGTGTTCAACGATCTCCACGAAAAGTACAAGGCTGAGAGAGCAGAGGAGCAGCAGAAGGTAAGGGAGCTGGGCGGTCTGTGCATAATAGGTACTGAAAGACACGAGTCAAGGCGTATAGACAATCAGCTTCGCGGACGTTCCGGACGTCAGGGAGACCCGGGGCAAACTCAGTTCTTCATTTCTCTTGAAGACGACCTGATGAGACTTTTCGGCGGCGACAGAATTCAGACTGTCATGGATAGGTTCGGCATGGAGGATGAACCTATTGCCGCAGGCATGCTTTCCAAGACCATCGAAAACGCTCAGAAGAAGGTGGAGGGCCGCAACTTCGAAATTCGTAAGTATGTACTCCAGTACGACAATGTAATGAACAAGCAGAGAGAGGTAATCTACGACCAGCGCCGCAAGGTTCTCTTCGGCAGTGATGTAAAGGAATATGTGCTGGATATGATGGACGATCTTGTGAAGAACATCGTGGTGCCTATTACTGTGGACAGCAAGTTTGCAGAGGAATGGGACCTTGAGCTGATGAACAAGAACCTGAAGCGCCTCACCGACAGATTCGAAGGACTTCATTATGACAAGGACGCCATACACGACCTGACTGCAGAGAAGCTTGAAGAAGATGCTGTAGCCGAATTCCACAGACTCTATGATGAGAAGGAAGCCGAAATCGGGGCCGACCGCATGAGAGAAGTGGAAAAGATGATCATGCTCAGGGTTGTAGACAACCGCTGGATGGATCACATCGACGCCATGGACGACCTGAAGCAGGGTATCGGCCTTCGTGCTTTGGGACATCTTGACCCGGCTGTGGCATATTCTAATGAAGGTTTCGACATGTTCGAAGAAATGATTGGAGATATCCGCGAGGAGACCGTAAGATACTGCTTCAACGTCACCGTCAACACCAGCACTGAGAGAAAGACCGTTATCAAGGGCGGCCAGGGCCGTAAGGAGGAGTACAAGGATACTCAGACTCAGGCACAAGCTCAGGCTCAGGCAAGTCAGGCACAGGGCGGGCAGATGCCGCAGCAGACTCCGAAGGCTCAGGATACCAGAAAGCCGGAGACCTTCAGACGGGAAATGCCTAAGGTTGGCAGAAACGACCCTTGTCCATGCGGTTCAGGGAAGAAATACAAGAATTGCTGCATGAACAAGGATGTGGAAGAATAATATTATGAAGATAAAGGACAGTATTACTGTCACAAAAATAAGAAAATCCGAAATTTCTTTATTCGGATTTTTTTTATTGCTCTTTCCCATCGCCTTAAATATCCGGACTGTTTTCATTCAGCAGGAAATCATAGATGCCGGAGCATCCTTGGTGATGATAATCCGCTTGAAGAAATCCCCGGTCAGCATCAGAGAACCCATCTTTGCCTGATCCGGAATCGCGTAAGCGGACTGGATATAATAGCGTTTGGAACCTTTGTTGCAGACAAAGTCAATCTCCAGCTGTTTACGGATGCTGTTGCCCTTCTCGTTGAAAATGATGTTTTCCATGATGTGGCTTTCCTCTATCCCTTCTGAAAGCAGGTAATCCTTGAAGAGATTGAACAAAAGATAAGACTTTCCGCATCTCCTCATGCCGGTTATCACTTTAATCAATCCATTATGCTGCTTGCTGATTAACAGATTCAGGTAACGGTCTCTTTTAATTTCCATACGACGCACCTCCTATTGCGGATTTTTGCGGTTTACTGCAATTATCAGTAATAGCATTATAGTGCGCGCAAAGTCATTTTACGACTGGCATACGAAAGATTTTGCAGAGAATTAATCAACAGGGAAACAACAGAGAAGAAGCCGAAAAATCATTGCATTTCATAGCTGAATACACTATGATAAACAGAGAGAACTTTAGTCGGAAATATAGAAACAGAGAAAGTGGGGAGAAACTTTGAAATATCTGGAACCAATTGTCGAAACTTCATACCTGTCTGCGGTCAATGCATCACAGTATAGAAGAATTATGCGCATATTTTTTAATGAATATGAAAAGATGCATTTTCAACTGTACAAAGAAGATATACTTGAAAAGATGCGTGAAGACGAAAGATATGCGGATTATTCAATGGAACAGCTGAAGCTGGATCTGGATGCGCTGGTGAGCTGGAAGAATCTCTCGACACTGCAGGACCCGAAGCGGGTGTACACCATCGCAGAGTATAAGAATAAGCAGTATCGTTATACCATGACGGAATATGCTCTGGAAATCGAGAGGATGACTGTGAGGCTCGAAAACCTGTTTGTGGAGAGCGGCAGTCTGTCTACCAATCTGTTTTCACGGCTGGCAGAAAATCTGGCGCAGACACCCCTTATGAGAGAAAAAAGTCCGAAGGAGACTAACGAGTGGTGGAAAAACATCTATGAAGACTTCCGGCGACTTAATCAGGACTATAAGGATTATCTGCGGGAGTTTTATTCCGACAGATCGGAGAAGCTGCTGAAGTCGGTGGAATTCATACTGCATAAGGATCGGTTTATTTCCTATTTGAAGGAATTTGTGCAGGAATTACAGAACCATGCCGGACGCATTTCCGGGATTCTTCAGCAAAATGGGGAGTGCGTGGAAAAGGAGCTGCTGGAAAAGGTGGTGCAGAGCGAGCTAGAGATTCCACACGCACTTTCGGAGCAGCCGGAGACAAGGGAAGAGCAGATCAGGCAAAACATCCACGGACAGTGGTTATCTATGAAGGAATGGTTTATTGGTACAGAAGTTCGTCCGGCAGAATCGGAGCGTATCCTGGAGATTACCAACGACATTATCCGCAGCATAATACAGAACGCAGCTTTGATTGTGCAGTCACAGAACTGGGGCGTCAGCAGGAAGGATGACTATTTTAAATTCCTGGACATGTTCGCCCGATGTGAAACCATGGAGGATGCACACAGATTGTCAGCCCATGTTTTTGGGGTACAGCACGTAGCCCATTTCAAAGCCAATGCTCAGAGGTCTACAGATCGGATCAGCAGCAGCGTCTATGAAGAAGACGCGATGGAATACTGCCTGAAACCCCATACCAGAACATATCGCCAGCGTAAGGATAAGACAGGGTTCTACGACAGAACCATGGAGAAGCTGATCCAGAAAAACAAGTATCTGCATCAGATGGAAGAGGAACGCCATATGATTATGAAATACATTCATGATGGAAGACTGGAGGTATCGGGAATCAATGAAACAGTGGATTCACGGGTTCGCTTCGTACTGCTCAGGTGGGTCACCATAGCTTCACTGAACAGTGAAAGAAAGGGACGGACAGAATACGGACAGGAATTCCGTCTGATACAAAAAAAGGGGAGCTGCGTACTTAAGTGTGAGGACGGAGACCTGATCATGCCTAATTATGTACTGGAGTTTTTATCATGAACGAAGTGAGAACATTGCTGGAACAATTCTGGATATCCAGAGAGACGGATAAAGAAACTTACTTTCGCGTGAAACGGGATATTCCCCGCTTCAGGAAGTTTTTGCAGGAACAGCTTGGATGGAGGCTTATTCAGAATGAAAAGCTTCTGAAGCTGGAAAAGATTCCCGCTCATGCAGAAAGCTTCATGGGAATCAGGGAGTTTCAGGAGATACAGGATTATTGTATTCTCTGTGTGGTGCTGATCTTTTTGGAGGACAAGGAGGAGCAGGAACAGTTTCTGCTGTCCGAGCTTGTGGATTTCATCAGTCTGCACCTGAAACGGGTGATGGAAGTGGACTGGAATTCATTTTCCCAGCGAAAGTCTCTGGTTCGCGCATTGCAATATGCAGAGGAAAAAGGTATGCTGAAGGTGTACGAAGGAAGCAGCGACCATTTGAGCGAAGGCATGGGACAGGAAGTCCTCTACGAAAACACGGGACTTTCCAGATACTTTGCCGTGGGATTTCTAAAAGATATTTCCGGTTATCAGTCCTGGCGGGATTTTGAAAAGGAAAGCGGTGAGGACAGTATGCAAGCGGATACAGACCGCCTCCGCAGCAGAGTCAACCGCATTTATCGTCAGCTGGCGGTATGTCCGGCTATTTACTGGGACGGAAATGAGGATACAGACGCATTGTACCTTAAAAATCAGCGTCAATGGGTAGAGCATTACCTGGATGAGAATCTGGGCGGACGGCTTGATGTCCATAAAAACGCAGCCTTCTGGATGGTAGAGGAAGACGATACTTATGGGTTGGTGCATCCGCGGGAGGCCATGCTGCCTGAGCTGTGTTGCCTGGTATGCAGTGAAATTCGCGAAAAGGCAGAATATGAAACGAAAAGGCAGGAAGGGGAGAAAATACGGTTGACAGAAAATCAGCTGGACCGGCTTATTCTCCGCTGCCGAAGGAACTGGAGCGAGGCGTGGAGCAAGGAATACCGGGAAATGGACGAAGCACGCCTGTTGCAGAATGTGAAGGAATACATGAAAAACTGGATGATGCTGGAGCAGGACGGAAGTCACGTCTGGATTTTGCCGGCGGCAGGAAAGACCAGCGGCTTCTATCCGAAGGATTTCAAGATAAAGAAAGGGGAAGATGGAGAAGATGAATAACCGATGGAAAATGAATCGCATGGGATTCGTCAACTTCTGGCTGTACGACGAAGAGACATTTGATCTGTGTGATGGAAAGATTTTGCTCCGGGGGCAGAACGGTGCGGGAAAATCCATCACCACCCAGAGTTTCATACCGTTCATACTGGACGGAGACCGGACTCCCAGACGGCTGGATCCCTTTGGCTCCAGTGACCGGAGAATGGAATACTATTTTCTCGGCGAAGGGGAAAAGGAAGAGTCCACGGGATATTTGTTCCTCGAGTTTCGTAAACCGGAGACGGAGCAGTACCGTACCATTTGCATTGGTCAGAGAGCTCAGAAGGGAAAGCCCATGAGCTTTTGGGGGTTCATTCTGCTTGACGGCAGGCGAATCGGCTATGATCTGCAGCTGTATCAGCAGGTTGGTTCTACGAAGATTCCCAACTCGAAGCAGGACATGAAAAAAGTCCTCGGCGATGATGTGCCGTTTACCGATGTACAGAGAGAATATAAAGCTATGGTGAACAAGTACCTTTTCGGGTTTCCGAGGATGGATCAGTACGAGCAGTATATCCAACTGCTCATTAAGGTGCGGGCGCCGAAGCTGTCAAAGGAATTTCGGCCGAAAAAGGTCTATGAGATTCTCAATGATTCCCTGCAGACACTGACAGACGAGGAGCTGCAGGCCATGGTGGAAGCCATGGAAAAAATGGACAGCATCCAGGGCAGTCTGGAGGATTTAAGGCGTGCACTGCATGATACCCAGATTATTCGCAATGAATACATACGGTATAACCAGTATTTCCTGGCTAAAAAAGGTGCGGCATATCTGACTGCAAAGGAAGAAACGGAGCGGCAGAAAACCGGACTGGAGGAGCGCAAGCGTGAAATCGAAGCACTGCGGGAAAAAGCAGCAAAGTCGGCGGAGGCGCGAGGAGCAGCAGAAGAGAGAGAACAGATTGTCACGGGGCAGCTTGAGAGCCTGCAGGATATGGAACTGGAATCTGCAGCAGAGAGAAGACTGAATGCTGTTTCAGAGCGGAAAAACGCAGCGGACAATGCAGACAGACTGGAAGATAAACTGGAACGAAGCCGGCAACGGGTTCGTGATTTCGAGTACAACTTGAGAAATATCAAGTGGTCACAGGAATTAAACAGAGATCGTCTGGAGGGAAAAAGGCGGGAGCTGGAGGATTTGCAGGACAGGGTCCTCCTGCCGGTACATGAAGATATAATCAGCCATATGGAGGCAGAGAAGCGTATAGAAGGCGAAGTAATTCGCGCCGGGTTAAAGGAGCGAAAATCTGCAATCAGCGAAGGAATTCGTGTACTGAGGGAGCAGGATGACTGTAATGAGAAATACGATACGGTACTGGAACGTCTGCAGCAGACTCAGCGGAAAAAAAGCTTTGCGGAATCCGCCGCAGAATCGGCAGAACAAAACGCAGAACAGTGCAGGCGGCAGCTCATAGAAGAGTATTACCGGATGAACAGGCAGTTTGAAGTGCTGCAGATTGACAGCGATGTGATGCTTGGAATCGAAAAAAGGATTACGGAATTCGAAGGGGCTCGCGACGGCCAGGAAATACGCAGTGTAGTGGAAAGAATTCGGGATCGCACCGGCATCGGATTACAGAAGGAAAAGCTTGAGCTGGAGCATCAGAGAATGCTGCTGCAAAGAGAACTGACGGAGAAGCAAAAGGAATTGCAGGAGCTTCTGACGAAAAAGGATATACAGCCACAGCGAAAGGAACGGACTGAAGCGGTACGTAAGAGGCTACGGGAGGCAGGGATTCCTTTTGCAGCGTTTTTTGAGGCTGTGGAGTTTGCGGACAATCTTCCCGAGACTGGGAGAAATATTCTCGAAGCGCAGCTGTCAGATGCCGGAGTTCTGGATGCGCTGGTGGTGCCGGAAAAAGACTGGCTTCGAATTCAGAGGGAATTTTCTGATGTGCAGGATGTGTTCCTGCGAGCCAGGGGCAAAGGCGGCGAACCATTTGGCGCTCTGACGGTCAGCGAAACTCTGCCAGAAATATTGAAGCGGGAAACAGAACGGATTCTGTGCCATATACGGATTATGGGGGCTTCGGGTACCACAGCTTCGGAAAATGAGGAATATTTATACCTGGATGAGGGCGGAGTATTCCGTAACGGTGTGCTGTGCGGCGTTTCCTGCGGGGAAGACGCAGAAGGCTTCATAGGTGTGCTGGCGCGTGAACGCAAACGTAAGCAGATGGAAACGCAGCTGCAGCAAGAAATTGGCGAAATGGAAGAGCGCAGACTGGAACTGACCGGTGCTGCAGCAGGAATCGCGAA
>JAEDNK010000166.1 GCA_016302545.1 Bacillota bacterium | reverse complement strand
GAAGGTCTTACTGACATACTGCAGAGAATTGCTACATCTTCCAGCTCATCCCTTCTGTCCCAGAGGGCATCAAGCATGTCGTAGGCAAAACTGCTGGCAGTGCCCACGTACACCCTGTCGCCTGATTTTACCAGCTTTGCAGCCTCCGCCCCACTCATAATCTTATCTCTATACACTTCTTCTATCATCTTTTGCCTCCGCATTGCTTTGTTTCTTGTTTTTATTTCAAAAACGTTCCCAAAATATTTCTAGCCAGTGATGCTCCTACATTACCGCCCAGTTTCTTACCGAAGCTGCCTCCTACGGTCTTGCCGAGGGTTTTGCCCAGCTCCCTTCCGATGGTGTTTGCTGCGGCATTTGCTACGCTCTTTCTGCGTCTGGCCGCTTCTCTTTCAGCGGCGGCTGCCTGCTTTTCCGCTGCCTTTGCCTCCGCTGCAGCACGCTTGGATGCTTCCTTTTCAGCGGCAGCTGCCTCTTTTGCCGCTGCTGCGGCGGCTGCCTGTTCCTGTTTTTCAGACGCTTCTTCCTTCTTCATGCGCTCCATGAATTCATAAGCAGAATCTCTGTCAATCTCGTCCTTATATCTGAGATACAGATTGCTCTTTAATATTTCCTGCTTCTTTTCCTCATCGGAAATCGGTCCCATCATGGACTGCGGCGGCAGAATCTTGCATTTCTTCACAACACCCGGTATTCCGTCGGCATCCAGTACGGAAATAATAGCCTCGCCCGTTCCCATTGCGGTAAGCACCTCGTATGTATCGAACTCCGGATTGGTGCGGAATGACTGGGCTGCAGCCTTGACCGCCTTTTCATCGGCAGGAGTATATGCTCTCAATGCGTGCTGAATTTTATTTCCCAGCTGACCTAATATCTCATCAGGAATATCCTTCGGTGACTGGGTTATAAAGTAAACGCCTACACCCTTGGAACGGATAAGCTTGACAACCTGCTCGATTTTGCCTTGAAGCGCTTTGGAAATATCCTTAAACAGCAGATGTGCCTCATCGAAGAAAAATACCATGCGAGGTTTTTCCATGTCACCCACTTCCGGCAGGGTTTCAAAGAGCTCTGACAGCATCCAGAGCAGGAAAGTGGAATAAAGAGTTGTATCATGAACCAGCTGACGGCAATCAAGAATATTGATGCTTCCTCTTCCGCTCATGTCACCGCTGAAGAACCAGTCTGACAGGTTCAGGGCAGGTTCCCCGAAGAATTCCTCTCCGCCGGCAGCCTCCAGGGCAACCACGTTTCTTAATATAGCTGCCACAGACTGTTTGGCGATATTACCGTATTCTGCAGCAAGCTCTGCACTGTTTTCAGACACATACTGCAGCATAGCCTTAAGGTCTTTGGTATCTACGAGAAGCAGCTTCCTGTCATCTGCAATTTTAAACACAATCGTCAGGATGTCTGACTGAGTATCGTTAAGGTCCATAAGCTTGGCAAGCAGTATAGGGCCCATCTCTGAGATTGTAGTACGGGCAGGAATTCCCATATCTCCGTAAATGTCCCAAAAAACTGCCGGATAATTGTGGTAATTAAAACCGCACTCCCCCAGGCCGAACTTCTGTATACGTTTCTGCATATCCTCACTGTCAACCCCCGGACGACACATGCCGGACAAATCTCCTTTGATGTCAGCCAGAAAAACAGGCACTCCCGCATCGCTGAAGGACTCTGCCAGAACTTTAAGGGTGATGGTCTTTCCTGTGCCTGTTGCACCTGCAATCAGCCCGTGACGGTTGGCCATCTTAGGCTCGATACAGACTTTTTCTCCATTGGATTCGCCGATCCATATTTTATTATCGTAAAACATATGTTACCTCCTTAGGTTATGATGTAATAATGTCATTTTTTCCTGGCATAGGACAGTGTCTGCTTAAGTGCCGACTCCTTTTCTATGCCTGCCAGACGCAGTTTGTGGGCGTAGGCAAGAATATCTGAAAAGTATTTCCCCGGCTCAAGACCGGCTTCTATCAGGTCACTGCCTGTTACATGAGGCTTTGCCATTGTCTCCTTATATACTTCGTATCTTTCAAATAAAAACTCAGGATCACCTGTGAAAGGGTTATCACCTGACATTACCGGCTTATCGGACATAGCAAAATATATTAAATCTTCAGGTTCACAAGCCCTGTCAAACATCCGGTTGGTGACCTTTACCGCCGATTTGGCAGCCGCAGTCACATTAGGTTTCATGTGCAGCGGCACCATGTTAATTACATAGCTGATAACCTCTGATTCATTGGTGATTCTGCGGAGAAAGGTCTCGATTA
>JAEDNK010000165.1 GCA_016302545.1 Bacillota bacterium | reverse complement strand
CTTCGCATCCAGCCACAATATCGCGATATGTTGCTTCGAAGTCTCCCGTATACCAGGGGTCCGCCACATCATCTGTTTCCTGCAAGCACTGATTTTTCTTATAATCTGCAAAAGAAAGGTTGAAATCCGTGAAGAGCAAATCAACATTTCCGATGCTCCTCCCAGAATGCGACTGCATCCCGCAGCCAGCCCTCTGCCGCAGTATCTATCCCCAGGCCAAAGCCATGACCCAGCTTATCATACATGACGATATCGACATTTTCCTGCCCCAGCGCTTTCCTGATGTCCGGGATGATTTTCTCCACGGCCGCAAAACCGGTAGGGTCATCCCGCCCGACCCTGGAAAATACAGCAAGCCCCTTGTCCTTCTCGTGAACCTTAAGCTCCCAGTGCAGGCCATAGATGGGGAAGATGGCGGCGGGCCTTGGCAGATTATGTTTATGGCAGCAGTCCTTATAATCAGAAAATGCGTAGGCTGTCGTCATCAGGCCTCCAGCGGAGAACCCGAACATACCAAAGCCGTCCATCGTATAGCCGTACTCTGCCTGATGCCCTATCAGATACCTTACCGCCGGCAGCACATCCTTGGATGCCTTCTCGCCCTTGGCCTGCGGTTCGGTTTCATGCAGCTCCACATTCACACGGTAGACCAGCACAAACACACTGTATCCCCTCCTGTGCAGCTCCATGGCTGCCGGGATGCTCTCCAAATAAGAGGCTACGCCGTCAAACCCGCCGCCCGCAATCAGCACAGCCACGGGCTTCCCTGGCTCCCCCTGGAACAGGATCCCCTGTACCTTTCCCTTGTCGGGATCACGCCTTACCTCATCCTCCGCATAAAGCCCGCTGATGAAATGCACCTTTTTCAGCCCTTTCTGCTCCACGACATAGTTGAAACCATCCACGATGCTCTGCGCCTGTGCGGGCTGCCCGATAAGATTGCACAAACCATGGACGCTCATGCCTGACATGGCATATATTTCCTTTGGCGACCCGGTCTTCATAAAAAGCTCCGGCCTGCCCTCCCATACGGGATGCTGCAGGAAGAACGCAATCTTGTCATTGATCGTAGCCCTGCGGAACCCTCCCGCGACATTGTAAAACTCCGATTCCTTTACCTTCGGCATATGCTTGACGCCTAAGATTGCCGGCCAGAACAGCCCTTTGTACTTACCCATGTTTTTTCCCTCCTTATCTATTTCAGAACGGTCTCGGAAACTCCATAAAGCCCGAATCTCCGCTCTTTTTGTACTTGTTACTTTTTTCGTTTCCTCCCATTTTCAGAGAAGGATTTTAAATTTTTTCAGCAATTTTTCAAAAAACTATTGACATTTCTCGTGAATTGTGAGTTTCTTTATCCTGTTTTTTCTGCTCATTTCTATGGGACTTACTCCACCCTCTCTTACTCTTTGGAAAGCTCAGGAAATAAAGCCTAAAATTACGGAGGTTCTTGTAAACCGCCTGCTTAACGGAAAAATTATTCATTTTAATTTCGAGGCTACCCTTCAACATCTCTTTTATTCCGTTGCTGTTCTTCCCTCCGTTCAATGCGGTCTGATTTCTTCTGAAAACCTTACGGTTTCCGGCGACGGTACCGCTGTCCATACTCATGCCAACCCGAGGGGACACCGTTTAAATCCTGACCCCGATAAACCATACAACCCGGATGTTCCTCGCCATTTTTCAGCCCCCGATGCCTCATGGGGATGGGACAGCGATATGGAAAAATACTATTACGGATATACCCTCTTTCAGCTGTCCTGCCATAACCATTCACTACACGTTGATATTCCACTCCTTTTGCGGTTTAGCCATGGCGATAAGGAGGCAGATACCCATAGCGACACGGAGCCATATAGCTATAGCGACATAGAGGCAAATCGCCATGTAGCCACATCCATACATCACCGCACCTATTATCGGCTCAGCCGTTTACACAGAGATATCTTTTCGTTCCTTGTTAATCAAACAGTCCGTCATTTATTGTACTTTGACATCTGCTAAAATACAAGAGCACGCAAACCGTCAGCAACTTCTGGAGGTAAGTTTTTGGGACTGTACAGATGGGAAAAAAGATTCGCCGTCTGGCCGCAGACGGTTTATTCAGAGCTTCTCTAGTATTTCCAATACCGTCAAACAGCCCAAACCTATGCCGCCAGGCGGCAACTAACAAAATAAAAGAAATAAATAAATCCCTCCTGCGGTGCCAGTCAAGGCAGCTTTCGCAGGAGGGTTTTGCATTGTAGATACTATGGCTATTATGCTGTAGTTTCCGCCAAAATCTTTGGTAGGTCTACTGACT
>JAEDNK010000043.1 GCA_016302545.1 Bacillota bacterium | reverse complement strand
GACAGCAGAAGGTGCGGTAGTATACAACACCGCTCTTGCTTATCCGGTTGGCATTCTTGCAGCAGTTCTCTTACTGGGTATTTTCCTGTACGCAACGAAAAAGGTTCCGAAGACTGCGAAAATATAAATCATATACAAAACAATGACAGACTGAAAAAAGAGGGAGAACCGTATGATTTTAGTACCACGACAGTTAGGAAAGACTTCCCTCACGAAAGAGGAAATCATTGAAGACAAGAAAAAATGCAGAAAATTCGGTCCCTGCGGTGTTGGAGAAAAAGCAGTTTATGTGAACAGCTTCTACATCAGCCGGAGGTTTTATATACCATTTGATTCAGTAAAACGGGTGTTCAAACGGATTGCCATGAGTAAAGGCGGATTTTCGGGGAAAGGGATTTTTGCCACACTGCCATATCTGGTGGTGGAGTATGATGACGGAGAACAGAAGCAGTGCAATTTTAAGCATGAGGAACAGGTAGACGAACTGCTTGCCTTTATGCAAAGACGTCATCCGGAAATTCCGACACATAGCCTGGAAGCAGAAAAACGTCTGGCGGAAAAAGCGAAGAAGCTTGCCGCAAAGAAAAAGAAAATTGCCGTTCTGACACCGGAAGCCGAGGAGAGTCTTGCTGTTCTGGAACGTTCGATTACGTATCTGAAGAAGAATCCGGAATTGTATACGGAACTTAGCAATGCAGCAAAGAAAAAAAGGATATTTGAAAAAAGCAAGCCTGCTTATCGATGGGTGGCCCTCTTTATCATTCTGATGGGAATTGCGTCCATAGTTTTTGGGATTTATGCGCTGACTACCCGTATGGGGTATGCCATGTATTTTCTTCTGTTCGGATTGGGAGCTCTTTTTCTGTTTTCCAGTGCACATGTACTGCCCACAGCAAAGAATAACAGAAAGGCCATTGATGACCGGTTCCGGTCGGCAGTGGAAGCGATGGAAGGTTATGTGGCAAAGATTCCGGATTTTCCGGTACCTGCTTGGTATGCACACCTTAATGTACTCAAGGGAATGAAGGAGATTCTTCTGGAAGGACGGGCGAAAACCCTTCAGGAAGCACTGGAAATCCTGAAAACGGATCTGAAAGCGCTGAATTCCAGCGTAACGGTAGAGCAGGAAGAATACGATGAGATTATGTCAATCAAGCCGCTCTTTCTCGTAATGGATTATAAATGACAGGGATTGTTTCGCACGAAGTTGCGAAACAATCCTTTTGTTTTAACTATCTCCGCATAATTCTTCCAGCCACACTGAAACCGCAGAAGACAATCAGACCCACCACCACTATGGTAGCACCCACGGGTGAGGAAAGAACGATGGAAATCAGGATTCCGGCAGCCGAACTTATCACGGCAACCACAGCAGAGCACAGGACCACCTGTCTGAAGGTGTGAAATACACGCATAGCTGACAGGGCAGGGAAGATCATAAGAGCCGATGTCAGCAGAGCACCGACCAGATTCATGGCCAGCACTATTATAACAGCTGTAATAACAGCTATAAGAAGATTGTAGGCGGACGCATTTACTCCTGTGGCACGGGCAAAGTTTTCGTCAAAGGTGACGGCAAAAATCTTGTTGTAAAAGAGCACGTAAGTGAGTATTACCAGAGCCGACATTATGACGCAGACCCATACATCTGTCTGGGTAAGTGTCAGAATGGAAGTGGAACCGAACAGTGTACTGCACACATCGCCGGACACATTGGCTGAGGCTGAGAACATGTTAAGCAGCAGATAGCCGCAGGCCATAGAACCAACAGAAAGCATTGCCAGGGCAGCGTCACCTTTGATGCGGGCATTGGCGCCGGTTTTAAGAAGCAGCACGGCACAGAGTACCGTAACCGGAAGAACCACTATGAGCTCCGTTTTGACTGAAAGCACGGCGGCGATTGCCATGGCGCCGAAGGCAACATGAGAAAGACCGTCTCCCATGAAGGAGTAGCGCTTCAGCACCAGCGTCACACCAAGCAGGGAAGAGCAGAGGGCTGTAAGCACTCCGGCTATAAAGGCATAGCGGACAAAGGCGTAGGATAAATATTCTGCAATCATTTGAAGTACCTCCTTACAGGACTTTTTACGTATTCCTCCTTGGTGCCGAAAAACTGCATTTCGCTCCCCAGATGAAGGATGTGACTTGCATATTTGACTGCTGCCTCTATGTCGTGGGAAACCATGATAATGGTAATTTTTTCTTTTTCGTTAAGGTCACTGACGATATTGTACATTTCCGCTGAAGCCGCCGGATCAAGACCCGTTACGGGCTCGTCCAGAAGGAGCATTTTGCCTGCAGCGCACAAAGCACGCGCCAGGAGAACTCTCTGCTGCTGACCTCCCGAAAGGTCCCGATAGCAGCGGTTTTTCATACCTGATATGCCCAGTCTTTCCATAGAGGAAAAAGCAAGCTTTTTCTGTTTGGCGGAATAAAAGGGCTTCATGCCGCATGACGCCAGACAGCCGGAAAGTACGATTTCTCCCACGGAAGCGGGAAAGTCCTTTTGCAAGAGAGTCTGCTGGGGCAGATAGCCTATCTGGTTCATGCTGAAGCCGTCGCCGCACATTATTTCGCCGCTGACAGGACGCACCAGGCCTGCCAGAGTCTTTATCAGAGTAGACTTGCCCGAGCCGTTTTCTCCCACGATGCACAGGTAGTCGCCGCGATTTATTTCAAAATTTATATCTTGTGCCACAGCCACACCATCGTAGCCGGGCCAGAGATTTTTTACAGTAAGTTGCGCCATTTGGAATTTTACCTTTCTTATCTTTTATTATCTGTGGCAAGAGCCGCCTTAAGTGCCGTAAGGTTTTGCTCCATTACGGAAAGGTATGAGCAGCCTGCTTCGATATCATCTGCGGTAACCGACTGCATATCGTCAAGCCGGAGGATTGGAAGCTCCCGCAGTGAAGAGTTATTGATGACAGTCTGGGCCAGAGATGTATCGGATTTTTTGAGAATCAGAACTCCTCCGGGCCTGTGCGCATCTATGGCGTCGGAAAGCTCCAGTATGGTGGCAAAGCTGGCTTCGGTTTCAGCGGAGCAGCCGGGAAAAGCCGCCATATAGGACAGGTGATAATCCTCCGTCATATAGATAAAAGGAAAGCGGTCGGCAACCAGAATAAAAGCATCTTCTGACTTACCCATGGCTGCGGTGACCTTTTCGTATTCACCGTCCAGAGCTTTTATTTTTTCTATATATATTCTAGAGTTTTTCTCGTAATAAGTCCTGTTTACAGGGTCAAGGCTGCATATGGCCTCAGTTATATTTTCTATAAACACAGGTGAGGCTTTAAGTGAGAGCCATAGATGTTCATCATATTCTTCGTAATGGTCGTGTCCGTCTTCGTCTTCACCTTCATCATCGTGATGATGTTCGTGCTCGTGGTCATGAACGCCGGCAGTGCCTTCATATCTTTTGCTGAGCTCAGGGTCGTGAGCCAGAACCTCCATAAGGGAAAGGATGCTTTCCGGTGATTTATCCGATGACTCTGCTGCTTCATCTATCCAGAATTCAGATTCTCCTCCTGCATATATGAGGAGATTACAGTCTGCGATTTTGACCATATCTTCAACCGACGGCTGGTAGCTGTGCATATCCGCACCCGTTTCGTTGAGTCTTTGAAGCTCAATGCCTGCGGGGTTGCTGCCCAGTATTTCTCTTACCCAGTCGTACTCTGCGAAGTCGGCGGCAAGTATGGTTATGCTTTCTTCTTCGCGATTATTGGCAGAGCAGCCGCACAGAAGCAGGGCGGTCAGCATCGCAAGAGTTATAAGTCTTTTTATTTTCATAATATATATTTTCCTTTCGTGAGGGCGTCTGTCTTTTCGCAGCAGCTCCCGCAGAGACCGAAAAGGATAGTTCGTCCCATATCCAGCATAAAACCGCTGTCATGCAGAAGATTGCCAGAAATGGCTTTGGAGGCTTCGTCGCTCATGTGTAAAAGCTTGCCGCAGCCTGTACATTTAAGATGTATGTGGAAGTGACAGCTTTCTCCGCCCATTATCTGATAGGTGGCTTTGGTGCCTCGCCCTGCAGAAAAGCACTTGACCAGATTTTCCTGCGCCAGCCCGGGCATAAGTCTGTAGATGGTGCTTTTTCCGGGAGGATTGGCGAATTCCGGGTCTGATTTCATTCCTGCCGCAATATCGTCGATTGTATAGGCGCGTTCAGGATGCTTCTTAAGAAAGTCCATAAGCTCTTTTTTCTGCTGGGTATTATATGTAGCCATTTTTTTCTCCATAAAACAAAATTGAGAATGATTTTAAGAACCATTCTCAATTTATTATATACCATTTTCTATGAAAGTCAACATAAATCCTCAGTCGCAGAAGGTCACGGGACCGATTATTACATATCGGCAGATGTGGATATACTGATTATCGTCAGCGCATGCCGCCCATTTTATGAGAGAAATCGTGCCCGTGTCGATTTCAAGACATGTGATGGTGCTTGGATGAACACAGGAGCCGGTATTGGCATAGCTCCAGTCTCCTTTGTTGTGAGAAAGGGTGGGTCTGTGGGTGTGACCGGTGATGAGGTGGGTATGGTTCAGCTCAGCCCAGTCAGCCATGCGCTTTTCTATAAGCTTTCCCTTGCTGTAGTTTCTGGCAGCGCTTGTAGGGTCCTTGATTCCGGCAAGCTCCAATGGTTTCCAGATGTACCTGACAAGCCAGCGGGCCAGCTTCCATAGCTGATTGTTGAGAAAATCCGCCTGATGGCCGTGTATAAGGTTGTACCTGATGCTGCCGCCTGCGCCGGAACATTGAATAATCAGAGCTTCACTTGAGGGCGGCAGAGAGGCTGATTTGAAATTGCGATGGCTTTTGATCCTGTCGTGGTTGCCCCAGAGCATATACATCCTGCCCGTATTGCGGAATTTATCAAGGAGTTTGAAGATATCCGAGTGTATCTCTTCGATATCCGAAAAACTTCTGTTTTCCCACAGTTCATCGCCGTCACCCAGCTCTATATAGGTAAACCCCCGCTCGAAGTAATAGCCCAGGGCCGCTTCATAGATGGTCTTATTGTTGAGAAAACTGTCGCTCCATGTGCCGTTGCCTCTGTGGCAGTCGCTGAATAGAACCAGCTTCGGATGATCCTCCGTGCTTATGACAGGCGCAGAGTGCAGGGCCTTGTCAATCTGCCTCATATAAAATGCTTCGGAAAGCTTCATAAAAAACACCTCCCGTATCAGATTATGACTGAGGGAGGTGTAAGGTGTATTATTTTGCTATCTTGTATGTCACATTGGAATAAGCCGAGTAAATTTTCTTGTCGCCCACCAGCTTGTAAGCACGGATCTTGTAGTAATAGCGCTTGCCTTTAGTCAGCTTTGTGGTGTTTTTAAAAGCTTTTCCGCCGGTGGAGTTAAGGAAGCTGTAACCGGATGTCTTGGATGTGGATTTATATATTTCGTATCCATCGATTCCTTCCGTGACAGCTTCTCCGGAAGCTTTGTCTGTTACGGTCCAGGAAAGCTTCATTGCTCCCTTGACAGCTGCAGAGGAGGCTTTTATTTTTACATTTGCAAGCTTTTCTTCCGCTTCCTTTTCCAGAGCCTTCCTCGCTTCGTAGTCAGCAAGCACCTGAGGGTATTCCCATTCGCTTACCATAGGCTTGGCATTTTCGCTGAAAAGTGTTCTCCATGTGGTCTTTCCGATATTTCCCGTGTTGGAAATGTCGTTTATTACCTGGAACTTCACGGCTGCCTGCACCAGCGGCTCAGAGTATACGCTTTCATTTCCTTCATAGGTGCAGTAGCCCAGTTCTGAGAGTCTCCTTATTGCGGCCTGAAGGTACTTTGATTTATAGCTCTGAGAATCCCCTGGCATAAGGGTGTATTTATAGCTGTCAGGATCTAAAGCAAAGCTGATCTTGTATCCCGAGGCTTTCGGAGTAAAGTGATATGTGGTCTTCTGAGTAATAAGGTTTCCTGTGCCTGTGCTGTAGATGCCCTCCAGCTTGTAGCCCGTATCAGGTATTGAATACAGAGAAAATTCATTCCCTTTATGCCTTGTATCCAGAGTAAAACTGAAGGTTCCGTTCCCGCCGGTCTCAAAGGTTCTGTTTGCACCGTTGACATATATATTCAGGTATTTCATCGGATTGTTCTGAACTCTCACATACCAGGCCTTTTTGCTTCCCGACAGATCAAGGGATGCAAGGCTGTTGTCGTTGAGGTAAACCTTTTCCAGAAGAGGGCAGTTGGAAAGGTTCACGCTTTCAAGCTCGTTATGGTGTGAAGAAAGCAGTTTCAGTTTAGTGAATCCTGAAAAGTCCATACTGCCGACAAGACCAAAGTTACTCCACTGTATCTGCTCTGTATTTCCGCGGCCGTCGGTCATAAAGTGTGAACGAAGTCCGTCTCCCCAGGTTGAGGTATCATACTGGGAGTAGGAGCTGTTCATCAGGCTGCCGTTGGTCTTTCTGTAATAGGAGTAAGGATAATCCTCTTCGGCAGAGAGGTTCATAAAGGTTATGAGTTTGTCCATCTCATACTGATTGGTTATATATCTTCCGTATCTGTAATCAGGATAAATGTTCATATATACATGGCTTGTGGCTATCTGATCCTCAGACGGGTCGAAGTAGGTGTAGTTTGTCAGACCGGTATATGTCCATACGCCGGTGGTCTTATTATACTTGTTTGTGGTTCCCACGGTAGGGTCTATGAAAATCCATCTTCCGTTTACATAGGACTCAACCCACCAGTGATCGCGTACATCTATATTGTCCTCGGTGCGCCAGTCGTTTGACGGAACAGCCAGTCTATGACCGTAAACGAAGCGGGTTGGAATTCCCTGAGCCCGTGCAAGGGCGGTAAAAATTGCAGAGTACCCCTGACATGTAGTGTAAACCTTCCCCATATAGGAATTAGAACTGCTCATTCCGTATTCAAAATTCCTTATATTGTCGTAAGGGTCGGCAAACTGCATTGAATGGGTGGAAAAGGCCACCGAGTCATAGTAGAAGTTTTTAGCCGTATATTCGTATATTTTGAGGAGTTTGTCGTAGTCCGTATAAGCGCCTGCAGTAACACGGTCGGAGACATTTTTGATAAAGGATATTTTATCATATGTCATGGTTGCATAGATATTTGTAGCAGGATTTCTCAGCACAAATTTAATATCCTCGAGAGTGTTGTCGAGATAACGGTCTGTAGTGTACTGAGCGCCTATTTTCATGATATCCCTGTTATAATTGATGACATCGTTGTAGCGAAGAATGTTCACCTTGCCGTCGGAGATGCGAATTTCCATATTCTTATAGAGTACGCCGCTGCTCTTGTAATCCAGAATAGTTGCCCCGAGAGGGTCAGAGCATCTTCTGAGGTAAAGATTGTAGTATCCGTCAGGGATGTTGAGGAGATCCACATCAAGACGATATGAAAAACTGTAGATCGTGGTGCCGTCTGATGCTGTTGAGATTTTCGGCTCGACGAAAATGTCAAGATCTATATCACCCTTATTGGGAACAAGTCTGTAAAGTGAAACCCTGAACAGGCTTGTAGTCAGCGGGGTGCGATAGTTGATATTAAGAACACTTCTGTCTGAAACGGAAGCTTGTAAATACTCCTTTTCAAAGGAGTCCGATGATTTAAATGTGGTGACCTTTGCCGGCGAGCTGACTTTCTCAAGAGCCGCTTCTGCAAGTTCTGCTGGCAGAGCAACAGTCACCATCACCGCCATCAGTGCAGTTGAAATAAATCTCAAAACCTTTTTTTTCATTAGAATTACCTTTCCTGATATGATATTAAGTATAAATTGCGTCCAGGGCTGCGCGTGCAGAGGAGTAGGCGAACTGGAGATTGTATCCGCCGGAGTTGCCGTCAATATCCAGGACCTCTCCGATAAAGTAAAGACCTTTATAAGTTTTACTTTCCATGGCAGAAAGATTTACCGAATCAAGGCAGACACCGCCGCTTGTGGCCATGGCCTCTCTGAAGCTTCCCACACCGCTTACGGAATAATCCGCTGCTGCAAAAGCCCGGGCAGCGGCTTCCATTTCACCGCCTGTCAGAGATGAAAGCTTTCTTTCACTTAGACCCGGAGGCTCAAGAACCGTAGCAACAAAACGCTTCGGCAGACTGTATTTTTCAGCAAAAAATGAGGAAACGGTTTTATTGTTTCCGCGGAATACTTCCTTGATACTTGAAAGGACACCACTAACAGTATAAGGAAAAATGAAATTAATTTCAACCCTTGAGCCGGTATTTATATATCTGGAATTATTTAGAATTAAAGGACCGGAAAAGCTCCTGTGAGTGAGAAGAAGGTCTCCGGCAGCTTCATGGGAGCTTGAGTTTTTATTGAAAATTTTCAGTCCCGCGTTTTTGAAACTGATGCCGGAAAGTTCCTCGAAAGGATAGTTCTGTACATACATTGGGCTCAGGGCAGGGTGAAGCTCCGTTATTTCCACTCCCAGAGCGTTTTTAAGAACCTGAAGAAAAGTGCCGTCGGAGCCTGTGGTCGGGTAGGATGCTCCGCCTGTGGCGATTACAAGGTTTGTGCAGATGTAGGAGCTCTGTTTACTGCCCACAGTTACTTCAAAACCCTCAGGAATTACCGTAACAGCGGTTACAGGAGAGTTTTTCATGATTGTGACGGAATTGGCTGCGGCAGCTTCCAAAAGAGCCTTTTTTACATCACGACTGTCCATGGATACGGGAAAAATTTTGCCGTCCTCCCTTTCAGAGCATGGTACGCCCAGGCTTTCCATAAACCTTACATATTCAAGGTTATTGTGCCTGTAAAGGCAGGTTCTGATACGGCTGCCGTTTTGACCGTAGCATAACAAAAACTCCTTGATGGATCCGGCATGGGTGAGATTGCAGTGCCCTGAGCCGGCCATAAGAAGCTTGGTGCCGATTTTATCGGTCTTTTCCAGTATTAAGATGTCTCCGCCGGCAGAGACAGGAGCCGCAGCCCCGAAAAAGAGACCTGCGGCGCCTGCGCCGACAACGATAGTTTTTTTATACATAAATCGATTTGCCTTCTGCTTTATTTGACATAACCGGCATCCTTTAATAATTCCCAGACAGCAGGATGATATTCATTTACAACGAACCATATTTCAGCTTCTTTTGTTGCTTCATTTTCAGTATCCTCATTGCGGAAGATTATTGAAACGCCGCAGTACTTTTCGCGCAGCATTTGCTCCTCAGCTGACATATCCTCGCCTGAAACTATGCGGTTATAGATGTCGATGTAGTTACTATTATATACATCCTCGTCGTAGGCTTCAACGATTTTTTTAAGTTCATCAGGGTCGCTTATTATTACAGGTTCACCGTTGCAATCTACAGAAGCATAAGCATTATCGTAAAGCTTTTCATCGATCTTGTCGGACAAGGTCAGGGCAGACTTGTAGTCAGAGTTAGTGACTATGTCGTTTATAAGCTCCGCTGCCTTATCGTCCAGAGCGAACCGGAAGCTGCGTTTAAACTCTGAGCCGTTTTTATATTTATATACAAACTGTACGGACTCTGTCAGAACCTTGTCGTCTCCATACGGCAGACTATCTGCGGTATAAGAATTGAAGTAGTAATCAAACTGGTCAGCCTGTTGGTACAGTTCATTTTCAATCACGTATTTTTGAAGTTCATAAACCTTGTTTATAACTGACGGAGAAGTAAGCTTTCCTATATTGGACAATTCCTGAAAAGCACCATTTGCAAAGGAATCCATATCGTAGCCTGTAAACATATACTCACAGCTTACCGATTCCACCTGGTCAAGCTTTGGCAGTCTCTTGGATATACCGGTGATGTCGAAAACGGTGAAGGCTGTAAAGAGGGCTGCAATCACCACATATATACCCAGAGATTTAAGATTTTTCATGTTGAAAATCTTCACAGACCTTGCGATGATCACCTTGGTGATGAAGAAGGCTATAAGTGTTCCTATCACCATACCGATAATCAGAAAGGCCTTTGAGTCAGACTTAAAGCTCTGGAAGAAGAATCCGAATACGGTCATTCCCACGAAAACCACCAGGTAAGTGATGATCTCTTCAACAGGGCGGAAAATCATGGAGTCTCCCACCTTTTCCAGTTTAGCCAGTCTGTATGCAGCTCCTCCTGCTGCAATGAACACCAGACCCAACACCAGATAGGTAAGTGTTGTCTTTGCTGTTACTATGGTTTCCATGCCCGAGGTAATCATCATAATCAGCGGGTTGAAGCAGCGCATCACATCGCTCAGCCAGTCGGGAAGTGAAACGAAGCCTTCGATGTAGCTTTCACAGTAGGTAGCCACTATAATCAGCAAAGCCGGTACTATGATAAAGAACAGTCCCGAAAGAAGCAGGTGCATAGCCGAATTGCCTGTCAGACTGCCCGCCAGAATGTACATTCCGTAAAAGAAAGTGATTATGCCTATGGAGCTTGCCAGCCACATCATAACAGCGCTGAAGGTGTAGATGTTATGTGAGTCAGTTACAGGCTCACCTGTAACATAAAGACTGTCCATAACCAGTTCACTGGTGCTGTAAATCAGCGTTTCTCTCATGAAAACAAGGTAGAGCAGAGCTGTAAGGATTACCGGGATGATGCACATGAGCCAGCCTGACACCACATGGCTGTTAAAAAGCTTTGACCTTGAATAAGGCTGAGCGTGCAGAGCCAGTGCCTTGGCAGGCTTATGGAAAAAGCTCATCATCAGCATAGCTGCCACCAGCGGAATTCCCGCCATGTAAAGCGGATAAACCACATTATAATTGTTAAGAGAATTATCAATGTATCTTGCTATGGAACCTATATCCGACAGATTTAGAATTATCGGAAAAATCCCTGCAAAGAAGTATAGCAGAAAGGCCAGGGCAGGCAAATACCAGCAAAGCTTGAAGTTTTCCCGTATAAGGGCAGACGATACGCCTAATATTCCTTTATTCTTCATCTGCAGTACCCCCTTCTTGATTATTCTGAGGCTGATAGCCTTCGAGTTTTTCTATGAAAATCTCCTCTACGGAGGCCGGCATCATTTCCAGAAGGTCACCCTCAAAAATCATCTTTCCTCCTGCGATAATGCCTATATAGTTGCACACATCCTCCATCTCTTTAGCATTATGAGAGGAAATGAGCACGGTCATCTCTCTGTCTGCCACATCGCCCATGATGTAGTGCCACAGCTTGCGGCGGACGATAGGGTCAAGCCCGTCTACAGGCTCGTCGAGAATCAGGTAGTCAGGCACTGATGCCATAGCCAGACAGAAGGCTGCCTGCTTTTTCATGCCCTTGGAAAATTTACCGATATTTCCGGTCATCTTAAGGCCGAAGCCAGAAGCCATTTCCTCAAAAAGCTGCTGATTCCATCTCGGATAAATTCCGGCGTAGTATTTTCCCATTTCCTTGAGACTGTAGCCGCGGAAAAAGAAAAGCTCGTCGGGAATGTATGCCACCCTCTGCTTCAGAGCTTCATTATCCAGAACCTCCTGATTGTCGATGGTCACCGTTCCGCTGTCCTGCACCAGAAAACCGCAGAGATGCTTGATTATTGTTGTCTTCCCGGCCCCGTTAAGACCCATGAGTCCGTAGATTGCGCCTTTTGGCACAGTGAGTGAAAAGTCATCCAGTGCCTTGAAGCCGTCAAAACTCTTTGACAGATGTTCAATCTTAATCATTTGATGTCCTCCTTTGCTCCATTATTTCCAGTGCGATTGCTTTCGCTTCTTCGTAGGAAAGCCCCAGGAAAAGAAGTTCCCTGAAGGCCTCGTCGAAGGCTCCTTTGGCCGCTTCCAGCTCCCGGGCGTCGGCTCTGATTTCGTCCCTGTCTGCCACAAAGGTCCCCACTCCGCTTGTGGTGTAGACATAGCCCTGACGCTCCAGTTCGCGATAGGCCTTCTGCACTGTGTTTGGATTGACCGTAATGGTCTTGGAAAGTTCTCTGACCGACGGCAGCTTTTCCCCTTGAGCCAGCCTTTCGGTCATAATCAACTCTTTAAGATTGTCAATTACCTGCTCGTATATGGACTTGCGGTTTTTTAAATCGAGTTGAAACAT
>JAEDNK010000164.1 GCA_016302545.1 Bacillota bacterium | reverse complement strand
TCACACGGACAAAGCCGTGCCTAATTATTATACTATAAAATCAGCAAATTGCAAGTTTTTTTTACTGAAGCTTGTCAATCTTGTCGGTAAGCTCGTTTTCTATGAGACCGTCTGCCTTCATCAGGTTCTGCATAGCTGCGATGTCTGCTGAAACATCCATGTTTTCTGTCGAGAAAAGAGCGTCAAGCTGTCTTTCAAAGGCCGAAATCATGGTGTCCATGGTCTCTTCAATCTGCTGCTTGGCTTCGGAAATATTCTTTCCTTCTATACCCTGAGCATCCATCTGCTGATAATTATGTAAAAGCTTCATGCTGGTAGGCAGATAGTAGCTAATGAACTTGCGAAGTTTTTTCTGTTTCTCCGGCTGATCCTGCACGATTTTGAATATCTTGGCGGTCAGATTCTCCAGCCTGCTTATCTTGGCGGAAAACTCCTCTCCCGGTATCTTGTCGTTTATTTCACGTATTTCCTTTAAGATCTTCTCGTATTCATCAAGATTTGCCTCGGCTTCCGCTTCCGCCTTTCGTGCTGCTTCCTGTGCAGCCCGTTCCTTCTTGGACATAGGTGCCGGTCCACTGATTACAATGCATTCAGAGCGCATATCAAGATATGCCTTTTCTCCGAACATACCTGAGTCGATGCACTGCTGCAGATACTTCTCCGTCTTGTTTCTCGATGCCGGAAGAGCCTCTGCAACTTCCGAAATGTGCATGTGAGGCGCATCTCCCACTATAGCTGTAATTTTATTGCGTATGCGTTCTCCGCTGCGAAGCCGCTGTGCCCATATGAGCATAATCACGCCGGATATAATCCAGATGCCGTTTTTCGCCACATCTTCAACAGCATAGGAAATTCCCGTGTCATTGTTTATGCACCATACCAGATACTGAATGGAATCCGGCAGGTCCACAACTCCCAGTAATACTGCGAAAACACCCAGCCCTGTGAGAATAGCGGCGGGACTTTTTTTCTTTTTTGTTTTCGTTTTTTGCGAGCCTGTCGCTGTCGTCGCCGTCGCTGCCGAAGGATTTTGATTCTCTGCTGCCGTTTGCCCGACTGCTGCAGGTTTGTCCTCACAAAGGCGGGCAATCATAAGTCCCGCTCCAAGCATCCAGTTGAAGCAAAATCCCACAACTATAAGCCATACCGGTATGTGATAACTGCCGTTGGGATTTCTGAAATTATCTAAAAAATTCTTTTGTCCGTTGTTGTTCATTTTTTCCCCTGTTTCTGTTATATCTCTTTTAGTTTTTTCTCTGCTAACATGCTGAGTATACCATCTTAAGCCGCGGAAAGCAAGTCGACGATCTGGCAGAAAAAATCACTCTGTAAATAATTTAAAAAATATCTCCCTCCATAGTGAGTCCCAGTCCGTGAAGCTTGCACAGGGTGTTTACCACAGAAAAAATTATAACGGCACCCAGATTGGCGGTGGTGTTGTCCTGGTCGAATCTGGGTGAGATTTCACATATATCCAGACCTCTGACCTTTCTGGTCCTGAGAATATGTTTTATCATTGGAATGACAACCTCCGGATCAAGACCCAGAGACTGGGTAGCGCTGACTCCCGGCGCAAAGGCCGAGCTGAACACATCGCTGCAGATTGTTATGTAAGCGTCCTTATGGTCATACATAAAAGTATCTATTTTTTCCAGAGCGGAAGCGGTGCTGCCGTATTGAAAGGTTCTTGCCAGCACATAGTTAACGCCTATTTCCTTGGCCTTCTTGAACAGGCTTACGGTATTGCTGTGCTGCTGGATTCCCAGAGGCAGGTATCCGTATTTGCAGCCTTCCTCCATGCACATGTCGTAAATCTGTCTGAACATGGAGCCTGATGAACTGCCGTTGTCATAAGGTCTCAGGTCGAAATGAGCATCAAAATTCACAATGCCGATATCAGGTTTCTTTCCTTTTTTCTTTATGCTGTTAAACTGTCCCTGAAAATGCCCGAAGGTAGTCTCGTGACCGCCGCCCAGCACTATAGGAAAGAGATTGAGGTCCAGCAGTTTTTCGACCGCCTCTCCCAGCATGCGCTGACCTTCCTCCATGGAAATTTCCTGACAGAGCACATTCCCCGCATCGTATATCTCAACCCTTTCCGAAAAGCTGCATGGCAGGTTTGACATCTGTCTCCTAATAAAATCCGGTGCCAATGCCGTTCCCACTCTGCCTTTGTTTCTCTGAACGCCCTGCTCGCTGCAGAAGCCCACAAGGCCAAAGGCCAGTTTTCCCTTGAAGGGCTTGTTATCTTCATTCAAATTCAGCGGCTTCACCCACTGATGCCACCTGAAAGCGTCGTAGTCGTCCTCGCTGTCTACGCGCCCCGTCCAACAGTCCATGGCGCTGACATA
>JAEDNK010000163.1 GCA_016302545.1 Bacillota bacterium | reverse complement strand
ACAATTGCCGGATATACATATAATGCGCGCAAAATCCGCATTGCCGGAATGTTTATTAATTCTCCTCTTTGGATAATCTATGATATTATAGTAGGCTCATGGGCAGGGATTCTGGATGAAGTCGTAAGCGAGCTTTCCATGATTATTTCAATAGTGCGATATGGCTGGAAAAATTTAGACAGTATAAATGAGTAATAATAAAGGACAAAATCACCCCATAAATTTATAAGGGGTGGTTTTTTATGTTTAAATTTGATTTGAAGAAAGCGGTTTTGTATACAAGCGTCGGAGTAGGGTGCATCGCAGTGCTGTTTGCGGTGACCGCAGCGCCATTAGGAAAGATTCTGCCGGGAGGGCACATCGGGGCTTCAGAGGGAGCAGGAAATGCCGGAACGGAGCAGACTGAAAATGAAGCTGTGGAAACGGCAGCGGAGGTCAACTGGGGACTTTCTTTTCAGCAGGCTGGGCAGCCGCCTGTGGGAAACGCATCTCCGGAGTATCTTGCAAAGTACAATGCATATTATATTGCCGGAGCGGGCTGCGAAGCAGACGACGCCAAAAGTACGAAGCCTGTATATCTGACCTTCGACGCCGGCTATGAAAACGGTTATACAGAAATAATTCTGGACATATTAAAGGAAAAGAAAGTGCCTGCGGCATTTTTCCTGGTTGGAAACTATATAGAAGAAAATCCCGAGCTGGTAAAACGCATGGAGGCTGAAGGTCACATAGTGGGCAATCACACAATGCATCATCCGGATATGTCGGCTATAGCAGACGAAGAGGCATTTAAATCTGAAATCAGTGAGCTGGAGGATACATACAGAAATGCAGTTGGCAAGGAGATTCCCAAATTTTACAGGCCTCCACAGGGCAAATACAGTGAGGCAAACCTGCAGCAGGCTTCACGACTGGGATATACCACTCTTTTCTGGAGCCTTGCTTATGTAGACTGGCTGGAAAACGATCAGCCTGATGAAACAGAATCTATAAATCTTCTAAACAAACGTATACATCCGGGTGCAATCGTTCTTCTCCACAGCACATCCAAGACAAACAGCAGGATACTGGGAGAGCTTATAGACGGCTGGAAATCCAAGGGATACGAGTTCAGAAGTGTATCGGAACTGAGTACCGGAAAGGTGTAGAAACCGAATATCAAATCTTCACCTAAAATACACAAAAAACTTTATAAAAAATGTTGACTTTCCTTATGGTTGGGGGTATATTATATACAGTGATTAGCACTCGATAGCAAAGAGTGCTAACGACCAAAAAGGGAAAGGAAGAGAAGTCATGGAATTAAGCGAACGAAAACTGAAGATTTTACAGGCCATCATAAGTGACTATGTGAGAACTGCAGAACCCGTCGGTTCCAGAACTCTTTCCAAGAAGCCTGAGCTTGATTACAGTCCGGCAACCATCAGAAACGAGATGGCAGACCTTGAAGAGATGGGTTATCTTACACATCCGCACACCTCTGCCGGCAGGGTACCTTCCGATAAGGCGTATAGATTATATGTAAACGCTCTTATGGAAAAGAAAGAGCTTTCCAGAGAGGAAAAGAATATAATAGCGGAGAGACTTCACTCTGCAACAGACGAGTTTGAAAAGACAATCGAGCACGCAGCCGGCGTACTTTCCGAAATCACCAATCTGACAAGCTTTGCCCTTACACCTAAAAAGAACGAAGATGTGCTGAAGTTCATAAACCTTCTTCCTGTAGACGAGGATACGGTGGTTCTGATGATTGTTTCAGAGAGCGGCAAGGTCTCCAACAAGGCAGTACACATGAGTGTGCCTTATACGGAAGAGAATCTGCAGCTGCTTTCCAAGACCATGACTTACAACTACAAGGGAAAGACAATCAGTCAGGCACTGACAAACAATATTATCGCCAATTTTGAGACGGATATAGTAGCCATGAGCGGTCTGGCAGAGGATGTAATGCCGAACTTCATGAAGACTTTGGAGGATATGCTTAATGTAAATCTGTACATGGAGGGTCTGACAAACATCTTCGACATTCCGGAATACAGCGACCTGTCCAAGGCAAGAAGCTTCATCGAGATGCTCAGCCAGAAGGAGGAGCTGACCAGAAAGCTCATCGAGCGTGAAGACGGCATAATCGTCACCATCGGCGAGGAAAATCCGGAGGACATCATGCAGGACTGCTCACTGATTACCGCAAGCTACCATGTGGACGGCAAGCTAGTGGGCAAGATAGGAGTGATTGGGCCTACCAGAATGAAGTACGGTGAGGTGACATCCATAATCGAATATCTGACAGATAATCTTAACAATACATTTAAACTGGAAAGCGGAGGTAATGAGGAAAATGAGTAATGAGGAACTGAAAAAGCAGCAGGAAGCC
>JAEDNK010000162.1 GCA_016302545.1 Bacillota bacterium | reverse complement strand
AAATCCGACATGCCGGACAGACTTATTTGTCTTCTTTAGTCTTGATCTTAGCAGCCTTACCTGTTCTTTCTCTCATGTAGTTCAGCTTAGCTCTTCTTACGTCGCCGCGTCTTACTACTTCGATCTTTTCAATCTTAGGTGAATGAAGCGGGAAAGTCTTTTCAACGCCTACACCTGATGAAATTTTTCTAACAGTGAAAGTTTCGCTTACTCCGCCGTTCTGTCTCTTTAAAACGAAGCCTTCGAAAACCTGAATTCTTTCTCTGTTACCTTCTTTGATTTTGATGTGTACCTTTACAGTGTCGCCCACACCAAACGCAGGGATATCATTCTTCTCATATTCCTGAGTAATTGATTTCATTAAATCCATTATCTGTTCCTCCTTCCCTCCAAGACGTTCGTGGTACGGCATCTCCCGAAAACTCCGGATGCCGTAGGTATAACCCAGAGGACCGCCCGTAATAACCTATAATATTTTAACACCCAAGCCCTTGTTTGGCAAGAACTTTTTGTGCTATATACCTGATTTTTTCACCATTTTTTTCACAATGACCGGCTATGCACGAGGATGGGCTTTGTCATAGACGTCCTTTATCCGGTTCTTGGTAACCGCCAAGTATGCCTGTGTCGCAGCGATATCTTCGTGCCCCATAAGCTCCTGCAGGGATTTGATGTCTGCTCCGTTCTGAAGCATGTGAACCGCAAAGGAATTCCTGATTACCTGAGGTGTAAGGCTCACACTAAGCCCCGCCGCTGCGCCATACTCTTTCAACACCTTCCACAGACCCTGTCTTGTTATAGGCTCACCCATGTAATTGACGAAAAGCACCTGACTTTCCTTACCTCTGAGCATCTTTTCCCGAACATCCAGCATGTAATCCTCCATAGCCTTGCGGCAAAGCCTGCCCATGGGGATTATCCGAGCCTTGCTGTGCTGACCGTCGCACTTGATGAAGCCCATTCTGAGATTGACATCCGGGACCTTCATCTGAATCAGCTCGGTGGCTCTGATGCCCGTGGCGTACAGAAGTTCAAGAACGGCTCTGTCCCTGATTCCCTTCTGAGTGTCATCAGGCAGGGACATGAGCCTTTCTATCTCCTCTATGGAAAGGAATTCTATCTCTCTTTTTTCGATTTTAGGCGATTTGATATCGTCGGCAGGATTAATCTTAACAAGACCTTCCCTCTGCAAAAAGTCAAAGTAAATCCTTATGGAGGCAAGCTTCCTGTTTACGGTAGACCTTGAGCGCCCCGCAGTTTTGAGATTCATCAGATATGCCACCACATCTGCATTGGAGGCTTCTGCCACATCACCGAGGCCGCGGCTTCCGGTAAAGTCGGCAAAATGCCTGATATCTCTTAAATAAGCCTGCACGGTATTTGCAGACATTTTTCTTTCATTTTTCAGATAATCCTCATATCTGTCAATACTCACACCCTTGGCTCCTTCTTTATACAAAAGTCGTAGTTATTTAAGTATAGTCTTTTTTCAGAAAATAATCAATCGAAAATTGTCGATATCCGCCGAATTATGTAAACTTTTTTTAGAATGATTTCCCCGTGTCCCAAATATCATATTACGACTGGAGGCAAACAGCATGAGGATAAATTACAGGATTATTTCCATACTGCTTTTTTCATTGGCGGTGAGCATATGCGCCGGTTCTTTTTTTGAAGCTTCCATGACAGGCAGTGGAAAAGACAGTCTTGAAAATATGCTGTCAGGCTTTCTTGCTTCGGGAGCCGCTGCCTCCTTTGCGGAATGTTTTTTCAAAGTTTTTGTCAAAAATGTCGTAGTTCTCTTTCTAGCCTTCATTTCACCCGTAATATTTATAACTCTTCCCGTACTGCCTGCATATTTTCTACTCAGAGGGATTTCCTTTGGCTTCTCTGCGGCCATGACCTTAGAAGTGGCAGGAATAAGAGGCGTATTGCATATCCTTACAAGCCTTGTGCCTCAGAATCTCATTCAGCTTCCCGTATACTGCTTCCTTGCTGCCCTTTCCATGGAAAGCTGCGCCGTGCGCATAAAGGCGGCTGTCGGCGGAAAAAGAAAGGCCCTGCAATACGATGCAAGGCGTTACTGTCTTTTGTTTATAGCCGGTTTTTCTATAATTACACTTTCCTGTATCATAGAAGCACTTCTCGTAACCTCTGTCTAACCTACCAAAGCCTTTACCATGAGTATGGCGATTATGGTCTTGGCGTCGTCAAGCTCGCCTGACATGGCCATTTTGAAAAGTCTGTCAAGGTCTATTTCCTCTATCTCTATGGCTTCATTCTCATCAAAGCAGGTTTCTCCGGGGGTCAGCCCTGTGCAAAGGTAGAGATAAAGCCTTTCCTCGGAATAGCCTACCGACGGATAGAACTCTGTCAGAAATTCCACCTT
>JAEDNK010000161.1 GCA_016302545.1 Bacillota bacterium | reverse complement strand
ATCATTTTACGCCTCCTATACGTGCCACTTCCAGTCAAGAACCTCCGGCAGGTCCTGTCCGTACTCGGCTATATAGTTCTTATGCTTTACAAGCAGGTCGTTCATCTGCTGATTAAGATGACCCGCCTTGTCGCCAAGCTGAGGCAGATGCTTCAGGGCCTCCTTCACCAGACTGAAACGGTCGATATGGTTCTGAACCCTCATATCGAAAGCTGTCGTGATTGTTCCTTCCTCCAGATAGCCGTGAACGTGGAAGTTCTTCTCGTTTGTTCTTCCCTGAGTCAGTTCGTGAATCAGCTTAGGATAACCGTGGAAAGCAAATACGACAGGTTTGTCCTTGGTGAACAGCAGATCGAATTCCTCGTCTGTAAGACCGTGAGGATGATTCAGATGTGATTCCATCTTCATCAGGTCAACCACGTTGACGAACCTTATTTTAACCTCAGGAAGGCTGTCTCTTAAAATTGTAGTGGCAGCAAGTGCTTCCAGCGTAGGCGTATCTCCGCAGCAGGCCATAACGATATCCGGTTCTGCCCCCTGGTCACTGCTTGCCCAGTCCCAGATTCCGATACCCTGAGTACAGTGAACCACAGCCTGATCCATGGTCAGCCACTGCATGCTCGGATGTTTGGAAGCAACTATGACATTTACATAGTTTTTGCTCTTGATGCAATGGTCGAAGCAGGAAAGCAGACAGTTGGCATCTGGCGGCAGGTACATTCTCACCACGTCTGCCTTCTTGTTGGCCACATGGTCTAAAAATCCCGGATCCTGATGGGTAAATCCGTTGTGGTCCTGCTGCCATACATTAGACGATAGTATCAGGTTAAGCGAGGCGATCTTCTGTCTCCAAGGCAGCTGATTGCAGACCTTAAGCCACTTGGCATGCTGAGAAACCATGGAATCCACAACTCTGATGAATGACTCGTAGCTTGCGAAGAAACCGTGTCTTCCTGTAAGCAGATAGCCTTCCAGCCATCCTTCGCACATGTGCTCGGAAAGGTATGAATCCATGATTCTGCCGTCCAGTGCCAAGTCCTCGTCCTCGTCGGTAAACTCGGCGTTGAATGCCCTCTTCTCCACTTCAAAGGCCTTGTAGAGCCTGTTGGATTTAGTTTCGTCAGGTCCAAACACTCTGAAGTTCTTGTTTTCCTTATTGAGTACAAAAAGATCCCTTACATATCCGCCCAGCTCCATCATATCCTGAGCTTTGACTGCTCCCGGTGAAGGCACATCTACTGCATATGCCTTGAAGTCAGGGGTTCTCAGATCGCGAAGCAGCTTGCCGCCGTTGGTGTGCGGATTGGCGCTCATACGTGCGTCTCCTTCCGGAGCCAGTTCTCTCAGTTCAGGTATGAGCCTGTAATCGTCTCCGAAGAGTTCCTCAGGATGATAGCTTCTCAGCCATTCCTCCAGCTGCGCCAGGTGCTCTTCCTTTTCCATTGAAATAGGAACCTGGTGAGCTCTGAAAGTGCCCTCTATCTTCTTTCCGTCCACCACCTCAGGGCCCGTCCAGCCCTTTGGCGTTTCCAGTATTATCATAGGCCAGAAAGGTCTTTCTGTGCAGCCTTCTTCTCTGGCTTTTCTCTGAATTTCTTTGATTTCCTCGATACATTTGTCTACGGCTTCTGCCATAAGCTTATGCATGGTCATAGGGTCGTCTCCCTTTACCACATATGGAGTATAGCCGCAGCCCTTGAAGAACCATTCTCTTTCTTCCTCACTGATACGGGCAAACACAGTAGGATTGCTTATCTTGTATCCGTTAAGGTCAAGTATAGGCAGAACTGCTCCGTCTCTTGATGCGTTAATAAATTTATTTGAATGCCATGCCGTGGCCAGAGGACCGGTTTCAGCCTCTCCGTCACCTACCACGCAGACGGCTATCAGGTCAGGATTATCAAAAATTGCGCCATATGCATGTGCCAGGGAATATCCAAGCTCTCCGCCTTCATTTATGGAACCCGGTGTCTCAGGTGCCACATGGCTGCTTATGCCGCCGGGGAAGGAAAACTGCTTGCAAAGCTTGGTCAGTCCTTCCTTATCCTGTCCTACATTAGGATATACCTCGCTGTAGGTTCCTTCCAGATAGGCATTGGAAACAAAGAAGTTGCCGCCGTGTCCCGGTCCGGAAATATAAATCATGTCCAGGTCATATTTTTTAATGGCCCTGTTCATGTGCACGTACACGAAATTCTGTCCCGGTACTGTTCCCCAGTGGCCTACTATCTTTTTCTTTACATGCTCTCTCTTAAGCGGTTCCTTAAGCAAAGGGTTGTCCAGCAGGTAAAGCTGTGCTGCCGAAAGATAGTTGGCTGCTCGCCAGTAGGCGTCCATTTTTTTCACATAATCGTCCTTCAGGTAGTCTTTCATCGGTTCTTTCCTCCTTACAGTCTCATCATCGTTCTTATATATCAATAGAAGGTTGCAACTTCC
>JAEDNK010000042.1 GCA_016302545.1 Bacillota bacterium | reverse complement strand
AGGAGGAGTACATATGAACAGAGAAATGAGAAGAATCAAACAACTTTTATCTGAAGAAAGAACAATAGAGATAATGGAAAGGAACACCGCCGGCGTTCTGGCGCTGTTGGGCGATGATGAATACCCTTACGCAGTTCCCATCAGCTATGTGTATGCCGACGGCAGAATTTACATGCACAGCGCCAAAGAGGGACATAAAGTGGATGCGGTCAGAAACCATGAAAAGGCATCCTTCTGTGTAATTGACAAGGATCAAATCGTTCCTGAGGAATATACCACATATTTCAGAAGCGCCATCGCTTTCGGCAAGGTGCGTCTGCTTGAAGACGGAGAGGAAAAGAAAAAGGCAACGGAGCTTCTGGGGAGAAAGTATTATCCTGCCGATACGCCGGAAAATCTGGAAAAGGTCATTGAAAAGGAGGGCTCAAGAATGGTGATAATTGCTCTCGATGTGGAGCAGATGACAGGAAAGGAAGCAATCGAGCTTGTACGTGCCGCAGAAAAAACTGTGTAAAAATCCAAAAAAATAACCAAAAACTTGTTGCAAACCATTAAATGATGTGTTACAATACCGTCAACACATAAATTATCGGGTTTTGAATTTTGAAAAGAAATTTGAAAAGGAAGAAGAAACATGATGAATTTTAGCTTAGCAATTATCGGTATCATTATTATCAGCATTATTCTAGTCCTCTTGGCAGGATATAAAAGGAATATTGCCAGAAGTGATGCCCTGATTTGCAAGCTGTGATGTTTTCACTGACCATAAGCGATAACATGATGTAGATGCAAACCTTACGGAACATGCTTTTGACCGTAAGGTTTTTTATTAGTCATCGGAAGGAGGAAGAGGAGAAGATGTTGATGACAGGCGCAAAAATATTGATGGAATGTCTGCTGGAGCAGGGCGTGGACACGGTCTTCGGCTACCCCGGCGGTACTATCCTCAATGTCTATGACGAGCTATATAAATATGAGGGGAAAATCAAACACATACTGACGGCTCACGAACAGGGAGCTTCCCACGCAGCAGACGGCTATGCCAGAAGCACCGGCAAGGTGGGGGTTTGCTTTGTTACCTCGGGACCGGGGGCTACAAACATTACCACGGGAATCGCCACAGCATATATGGATTCCTCTCCTGTGGTTTTCATTTCCTGCAACGTAGGAGAAGACCTCATAGGAAAGGACTCCTTTCAGGAGGTGGATATAACCGGAATAACGATGCCCATTACAAAATGCAATTATCTGGTACGAGATGTAAACAAGCTTGCAGACGTAGTCAGAGAAGCCTTTGCCATAGCAAGAAGCGGCAGACCCGGACCTGTGTTCATAGATATTCTTCAGAACGTGTCGTCACAGGAGGCGGATTACACTCCGGTGTCTCAGTCACAGCACTTTACCACAGGAAGGCTGGCAGCTCTAATGGAAAGGTCCTCTCACAACTTTGAGGCTCCTACCCCTGACGAAGGAGATATAGACAAGCTTGTGGAGATGATAAGAAACTCCGAGAAGCCCCTGCTCATCTGCGGAGGTGGAGTGGTAAGGGGCAGAGCCCACGAGGAATTTCTTCGGTTTGCTGAGAAAATAGATTCGCCCGTCGCCATTACCGTTATGGGCGGAGGCGGTTTCAGGGGAAGGAATCCTCTGACCACGGGCATGATAGGAATGCACGGCTCACAGGCTTCAAATATGGCATGTGACGGCTGCGACCTTCTCATAGCGGTGGGCTGCAGATTTTCAAACCGTGTGGCGCTGGATCCGGAAAGCTTCGCAGTTCAGGCACAGATAGTCCAGATAGATATAGACAGAGCCGAAGTAAACAAAAATGTCAGAACCGACCATCACATAATAGGCGACGCCAAGAGGGTTCTGGAAATTCTCAACGATAAGATTGAGCAGCAGGATCACAGCGAGTGGAAAAAATATGTATTCTCTTTCCAAACCGAAACCGAATACGAGGAAGGCGGAGAGGCCCTTACGCCTAAGCAGATTACCAAAACCATCGCAAGACTGCTGCCTCAGGACACTATTGTGGCTACCGATGTAGGACAGCATCAGATGTGGGCAATACAGCATTTCCATTACGATTATCCGGGGCAGCTTCTCACCTCAGGAGGCTTCGGGGCTATGGGCTTCGGTCTGGGGGCAGCCATAGGAGCTAAGGTGGGAAATCCGGACAAGACTGTAATCCATGTTACGGGAGATGGAAGCTTCAGAATGAACTGCAATGAGCTTTGTACAGAGCAGTACTACGATATACCGGTAATAACCTTCATCTTCAACAACGGAGTGCTGGGCATGGTGAGACAGTGGCAGACTCTCATAAAGGAAGGCAGGTATTCACAGACCCGTCTGGATAGGGGACCTGATTTCGTAAAGCTGGCAGAGGCCTACGGGCTTAAAGGCAGGAGAGTGGCTACGGTCGCCGAGCTGGAGGAGGCCATCAAGGATGCGGTCAGCTGGGGTCACGGCTATGTAATAGACTGCGCCATCGACATGGACGAGATGGTTAAACCGATGGTAGCAGGCGGAAGCCACATCACCAAGTTCATTGTCTGCTAGAAAGGAGAGGAAGATGAGCGAAGTAAAAAAACATACCATAGCAGTTCTGGTAGACAATGAAGCGGGAGTATTATCTCAGGTTTCCAGGCTGTTTTCCCGAAAGGGATATAACATAGAATCTCTGGCAGTAGGCACCACGGATAACCCTAAGGTATCGCGAATAACCATAGAGGTACTGGCTGACGACGACCACGCATATCTGCTTTCCAATCAGCTGAGAAAGCTTATACCGGTACATTCCCTTAAGCTGCTGCCGCCGGAAAAATCTATCAGAAGAGAGCTGCTGCTCCTTAAGGTAAAGGCTGAGAGCGGCGAGAGAAGAAACGAAATCATCCAGATTGCAAATATTTTCAGGGCAAATATCGTGGATGTATCCATAGGCTCTCTGACCCTTGCAATGATAGGAGATGAGTCAAAAACAGACGCTTTGGAAAAAATCCTTGAAGAGTTTGAGGTGCTGGAGCTGGCCAGAACCGGCATCGTTGCCCTTGAACGCGGCAAGGAAACAATAAATGAAGAAACAAAGGAAAAAGGAGAATTCAACTATGGCAAAAATGTATTATGAAAAAGATTGTGATATCAACAAATTAAACGGTAAAAAAATCGCCATCATCGGCTACGGCTCACAGGGTCACGCCCATGCACTTAATTTAAGAGACTCCGGTTGCGATGTAATCGTGGGACTTCGCAAAGGCGGCAAGTCATGGCCGGTAGCAGAAAAAGACGGTTTCCAGGTTATGACCGTTGCCGAAGCAACTAAAGCAGCAGACGTAATCATGATTCTGATCAACGATGAACGTCAGGCAGACATGTACAAGCAGGATATCGAACCGAACCTTACCGCAGGCAAGGCAATTGCCTTTGCTCACGGCTTCAATATCAGATATAAGCAGATAGTTCCTCCTGCTGATGTTGACGTTTTCATGGCAGCACCTAAGGGCCCGGGACATACAGTAAGAAGCCAGTACGCAGCAGGAAAGGGAGTTCCGTGCCTTGTGGCAGTTGAACAGGACGCGACAGGAAAGGCTTACGATATCGCCCTTGCATATATCGCGGGAATCGGCGGAGCCAGAGCAGGAATACTGGAAACCACCATGAACGAAGAGACGGAAACAGACCTTTTCGGAGAACAGACGGTTCTCTGCGGCGGAGTGGTAGACCTGATGAGGTGCGGCTTCGAAGTGTTGGTTGAGGCAGGCTATGCTCCTGAAAACGCATACTTTGAATGCATCCACGAAATGAAGCTCATCATCGATCTTATCAACAAGGGCGGCGTTGCAGCAATGAACTACTCCATTTCCGATACGGCTGAATTCGGTGAATACGTATCAGGACCTAGAGTGCTTCCTCACGAAGAGGTAAAGGCCAACATGAGAGCCGTTTTAAGCGACATTCAGGACGGCACCTTCGCAGGAAAGTGGATTGCCGAAAACAAGAACGGCAGAACCTTCTTCAACTCCAAGAGAGATATGCTTGCAAAGCACCCTATGGAGGTAGTAGGAAAACAGCTTCGCGAGCAGATGCTCTGGAAGAACGATTCAGACCTTGACAACGCTTCGAACTAGCGGAAGTCGGATTTCGGAGGATAAAAATGCGATCGGATTGTATAAAGAAGGGTGTAGAAAGAGCACCTAACAGAAGCCTTTTATTCGCTTTGGGCCTTACAGAGGAGGAAATGAAAAGACCTCTGGTGGGCATCGTAAGCTCATATAACGAAATAGTTCCGGGTCACATGAACCTGGATAAGATAACAGAAGCCGTAAAGGCAGGGGTAAGAGCGGCAGGGGGAACACCGATAATGTTCCCTGCCATCGCGGTCTGCGACGGAATTGCCATGGGTCACATAGGCATGAAATACTCACTGGTTACGAGAGACCTTGTGGCAGATTCCACAGAGGCAATGGTTACCGCTCACCAGTTTGACGGCCTTGTAATGATTCCCAACTGCGACAAGAATGTGCCGGGACTCCTTATGGCGGCAGCCAGACTTAACATACCGACCATCTTCTGCTCGGGAGGACCTATGCTGGCAGGACATCTCAAAGACGGAAGACGTACCTGCCTGAGCCACATGTTTGAGGCAGTAGGTGCATACCATGCAGGTACTCTCGACGAAGAGGGGGTACTTGACTACGAGGAAAACGCATGTCCGTCCTGCGGCTCATGCTCAGGCATGTATACGGCCAATTCCATGAACTGCCTTACAGAGGCAATAGGTATGGCACTTTCCGGAAACGGTACGATTCCTGCACCTTATTCGGCACGCATACGCTTTGCCAAGGAAACAGGCATGAAGATTATGGAACTTATTGAGAAGGATATCAAGCCTGGAGACATTATGACTCCTCAGGCTTTCCACAATGCAGAAACCGTAGACATGGCCCTTGGATGCTCAACCAACACCATGCTTCACCTGCCGGCTATAGCACACGAAGCAGGTATTGAAATAAGCTTTGATATGTCCAACGAAATCAGCGCAAAAACTCCTAACCTGTGTCATCTGGCACCGGCAGGAGACACCTTCATGGAGGATCTTGACAGAGCCGGCGGCGTATACGCAGTAATGAAGGAACTGACAAAAAAGAATCTTCTTGATACAAGCGTTATGACTGTAACCGGAAAGACCATGGAAGAAAATCTTCAGGGTGTTTCAAATAAAGACACTGAAATAATAAGACCGGTGGAAAACCCTTATTCACAGAGCGGCGGCATAGCAGTTCTCAAGGGCAATCTGGCACCTGACGGCTGCGTTGTAAAACAGTCTGCCGTAGCACCTGAGATGATGAAGCACGAAGGTCCTGCAAGAGTTTTTGACTCCGAGGAAGAAGCTATTGAGACCATCTATGCAGGCGGAATCAAGGCGGGCGATGTGGTAGTCATCAGATACGAAGGACCTAAGGGAGGCCCGGGAATGAGAGAAATGCTCAACCCCACATCAGCTATCTGTGGTATGGGACTGGGTGAAAGCGTAGCCCTCATTACAGACGGAAGATTTTCCGGCGCCACAAGAGGTGCGGCCATAGGCCATGTAAGTCCTGAAGCAGCAGCAGGAGGAAATATTGCCCTTGTAGAAGAAGGCGATATTATAGCTATAGACATAAAGAACTGCAGTATCCAGCTTAAGGTGAGCGACGCAGAGCTTGAGGAAAGAAGAAAAGCCTGGGTATGTCCTGAGCCAAAGGTTAAGACAGGCTATCTGGCAAGGTACGCCAAGCTGGTAAGCTCGGCAGACAAAGGAGCCATACTGACAGTATAAAAGTTGCATCGGCCGGTTGCCGGTGCAGGAGAAAGAGGAAAAATAAATGCATCAAGTTAAAATTTTTGATACGACTTTAAGAGACGGCGAGCAGTCACCGGGCTGCAGCATGAACCTGAGGGAAAAAATCGAGGTGGCTAAGTGCCTGGAAAAGATGAAAGTTGATGTAATCGAAGCAGGCTTTGCTATTTCGTCTCCCGGGGACTTCGAGTCGGTAAACACTATTGCAAAGATAATTAAGGACTGCAGCGTAGCATCACTTGCAAGAGCATCTGAAAAAGACATCGATACAGCCTGGGCAGCAGTAAAAGATGCGGCAGATCCGCGAATTCATCTTTTCATTGCAACTTCACCTCTTCATATGGAGTACAAGCTTAAGATGACCCCTGCTCAGGTTCTGGAAAGAACAGCTGCAATGGTAAAGTACGCGAGAAACTACTGCTCAAATATCGAGTTTTCTGCAGAGGATGCAACCAGAAGCGATATAGACTTCCTGACCAAGGTGGTTGAGGTGGCAATTAAGAACGGCGCTTCAGTAATAAATCTGCCGGATACAGTGGGATATACCACACCGTCTGAGATGCGCGCCCTCATAGAACATATGATAAAGAATGTGGAAAACGCAGACAAAGTGGATTTCTCCGTTCACTGCCATAACGATCTGGGCATGGCTGTGGCCAATTCTCTGGCAGGTGTTCTGGGCGGTGCAAGGCAGATTGAATGTACCATCAACGGACTGGGCGAAAGAGCCGGAAACACTTCACTTGAAGAAGTTGTTATGGCTATGAGAACACGTGCGGACATCTTCGAGGTTAATACAGAGATTGATACCACCAAGATTTACAGAGCCAGCAAGACTGTCTACAATATAATAGGACAGAACCCGCCTATCAATAAGCCAATCGTAGGTAAAAACGCTTTTGCTCATGAGTCGGGAATTCATCAGCACGGAGTATTGGCAAACAAGAAGACATACGAGATTCTCACACCGGAGGCTGTGGGAATTACGGCAAACAACATAGTTTTAGGAAAACACTCCGGCAAACATGCTTTCCAGACACATATAAACGAGATGGGCTATACCCTCACCGAAGAAGAACTGCTTAAGTGTTTCGATGAATTCAAAGCACTCTGCGACAAGAAGAAAAACATCAATGACGCTGATATTGAGGCTATCGTTATTCACAACACTTCAGCTGATGAGGAAGTGCGTCCTGATGAATATGCTCTTGACTGGTTCGCAGTTCACACAAGCAACTTCACAACGGCAACAAGCACCGTATCACTTATCAAGAATGGAAAGAAGTACGAAGACGTATGCCTGGGCGACGGACCTATAGACGCTGCTTTCAATGCTATCGACAAGATAGTAAAGCCCGTAGAGCATACCTTCGACCTTTACACCATCAACTCCATATCAGAAGGTAAGGATACACTGGGTGAAGTTACTGTAAAGCTGCTGGCTGATAATCGTTCCTATGTGGGCAGAGGGCTTTCCACAGATATTTTTGAAGCAAGTATTCTGGCCTACATCAAGGCAATGAACAAGATGATGCGCGCTTACAGCAGCGACCGGACCGGAGAGAAGGAGACCGCCAATGACAACTAGAATGACAATGACACAGAAAATTCTTGCCGCTCATGCAGGTCTGCCGTCAGTAAAGGCCGGCGATCTCATAGAAGCAAAGCTGGATATGGTTCTGGGAAACGATATTACATCTCCTGTGGCAATCGATGTCTTCGACAAGGCTGGATTTACCCGGGTTTTTGATAAAGAAAAAATCGCTCTGGTTCTGGACCACTATACACCATGCAAGGACATCAAGTCTGCACAGTTGTGCAAGACGGTCAGAGAATTTGCCAAGCGCTTTGACATAAAGCACTGCTACGATGTGGGGACGGTAGGCATTGAGCATGCACTGCTTCCGGAAAAAGGTATCGTAGGACCGGGGGACTGCATTATCGGAGCAGATTCCCACACATGTACATACGGTGCACTGGGAGCATTTTCTACAGGCGTCGGTTCAACCGATATGGCAGCAGGAATGGCCATGGGCGAGAACTGGTTCAAAGTTCCTTCAGCAATAAAGGTTACTCTTAAGGGAAGACTGCAGCCATATGTAAGCGGTAAAGATGTTATACTCCATCTTATCGGTATGATAGGGGTTGACGGAGCGCTGTACAAATCCCTTGAATTTACAGGAGAAGGCGTTTCCGAGCTTTCCATGGACGACAGATTTACTATCGCAAATATGGCTATCGAGGCAGGTGCCAAGAACGGAATATTCCCTGTAGATGAAAAAACCAGGGAATACATAAAGGACAGATTCACAAGAGAACCGAAGATTTACGAGGCTGACCCTGATGCTGAATATGACAGCGAGGTTGTAATCAACCTTTCGGAGCTCAAACCTACAGTATCAATGCCTCACCTTCCGTCAAACACCAGGACTGTTGACGAGGTTAAGGGACTCCCTATCAACCAGGTTATCATAGGATCCTGCACCAACGGCAGAATTTCAGACATGAGAGCTGCTGCAGAGGTGCTGAAAGGCAGAAAGGTTGCCGCTGATGTGAAGTGCATCGTCATTCCGGCTACGCAGGAGGTTTATCTTCAGTGCGTAAAGGAAGGTCTTGCGGAGATTTTCATCGAAGCGGGCTGTGCGGTTTCGACACCGACATGTGGACCTTGCCTTGGAGGACATATGGGTATCATGGCTGAAGGCGAAAGAGCTGTGGCGACAACCAACAGAAACTTTGTAGGCAGAATGGGCCATGTAAAGAGTGAGGTTATCCTTGCCAGCCCTGCAGTAGCTGCAGCATCGGCTGTTGCAGGTTCCGTGGCATCGCCGGAGGACTTATAGGAGTATAGGAGGAAGAAGAATGATCACAGGAAAAGTTATAAAATACGGAGATAACATCGACACAGACGTTATTATTCCGGCAAGATACCTCAACGCTCCTTCTCCCGAGGAACTGGCGAAGCACTGCATGGAGGATATCGATATAGATTTTGTGAACAAGGTAAAGCCGGGTGATATTATGGTGGGAGGTGCCAATTTCGGATGCGGCTCGTCAAGAGAGCACGCTCCTGTGGCTATTCAGGCCAGCGGCATTTCCTGCGTAATCGCAGCCAGCTTTGCCAGAATCTTTTACCGTAATGCTATCAACATCGGATTTCCTATTCTGGAATGTCCTGAGGCTGTGGCAAAGATTCAGAACGGAGATAAGGTTTCCGTGGACTTTAAAACGGGTGTAATCACAGATGAGACTACCGGTGAAAGCTTCCGGGCGGCAGCTTTCCCTGAATTCATAACACGCATAATCGACGAGGGTGGCCTGCTTAAATATCTTAAGGAAAGACAGGCTGCAAAGGAGGACCGGAGATGAACTATAATATTGCACTGGTAAAGGGCGATGGCATCGGTCCTGAAATCGTCGAGGGAGCAGTTGAAGTCCTGAAAAAGGTAGGCGAGAAATACGGTCATCAGTTTATTTTCACCGAATACCTGGCAGGGGGCTGCGCCTACGACAAGTACGGGAAGCCTCTTCCAGAGGAAACTGTGGAGGGCTGCAAAAACAGCGACAGCGTGCTGCTGGGAGCTGTAGGAGGTCCAAAGTGGGACAATGTGCCTTCTGACCTGAGACCTGAAAAAGCTCTTCTGGGACTGCGCGCAGCCCTGGGATTATATACGAATCTGAGACCGGCTAAGATTTATCCGGCTCTCATGGGGGCCTGTACCCTCAGACCTGATATCGTGGAAAGAGGTTTTGATCTGGTAATCGTAAGAGAACTTACAGGCGGAATCTATTTCGGTGAGAGAGGAAGAAGAGAAGGCAGATACGGCGAGGAGGCCTACGATACAGAGGCCTACAGCGTAATGGAAATAGAGAGAATTGCAAGAGTTGCCTTCGAGACTGCGAGAAAAAGAAGAAAAAATCTTATCAGCATCGATAAGGCCAACGTGCTGGAAACCTCAAGGCTGTGGAGACAGACCGTAAACAGAATTGCAGAGGAGTATCAGGACGTTGAAGTAAGCCACATGTATGTGGACAATGCGGCAATGCAGCTTGTCAGAGAACCGTCAAGATTCGATGTGGCAGTGACCTCAAATATGTTCGGAGACATTCTTTCCGATGAAGCCTCCCAGATTACAGGTTCCATCGGCCTGCTGCCTTCGGCATCGCTGGGAGACAGCAAATGCGGAATGTACGAGCCTATTCACGGTTCTGCACCTGACATCGCAGGCACAGGCAAGGCAAATCCTATGGCAACCATCTTATCGGCAGCCATGATGCTAAGATATTCCTTTGATCTTTCGGAGGAAGCAGACTGCATAGAAAATGCTGTAAATGCAGTGCTGGAGGAGGGTTTCAGGACTGCTGATATTGTGGGAAACAGCGGGGCAGAGCCTCTTTCCTGCAAAGAGATGACAGCAAAGATTATAGAAAGACTTTAGAATACTGTAGATGAAATGACCGGGAGGAAAATGAAATGCTGGATATCAAAGTAACAAGAACCACAAGCCCTAAGGCTAAGCCGGAAGGACCTTTGGGATTTGGAAGAATATTTACTGACCATATGTTTATCATGGATTATACAAAGGGAAAGGGCTGGCATGACCCGAGAATCGTACCCTATGAGGACTTGAAACTGTCTCCCGCCGCCATGGCTCTCCACTACGGACAGGCCATGTTCGAGGGACTTAAGGCATACAAGGGCGATGACGGCAAAAGCTATCTCTTCAGACCTGATATGAACGGCAAGCGAACCAACACCACCAACAAGAGACTCTGCATCCCTGAGCTTCCCGTTGAGGATTTCGTTCAGGCTGTAAAGGCTGTGGTAAAGGAGGACGAGGACTGGATTCCTACGGAACCGGGAACTTCACTTTATGTGAGACCTTTCATCATCGCCACGGAGGCTTATCTGGGAGTGGAAGTGTCGGAAACCTTTATGTTTATAATCATCCTTTCCCCAAGCGGCGCTTACTACGAGGAAGGTTTGGCTCCTGTGGGAATCTGGATTGAAGACGACTATGTAAGAGCAGTCCGCGGCGGTATGGGATTCGCCAAGACAGGCGGAAACTACGCAGCCAGTCTGGCAGCGCAGGTGAAGGCTCACGACGACGGATATTCACAGGTGCTGTGGCTTGACGGAGTTGAAAGAAAATATATAGAAGAAGTAGGCGCAATGAACATTTTCTTCAAAATCGACGGCAAGGTGGTTACACCTATGCTCAGCGGAAGCATTCTGCCGGGTATCACCAGAGATTCCGTCCTTACCCTTTGCAGAGAGTGGGGAATTCCTGCGGAGGAAAGAAGAATTTCAGTGGATGAGCTTATAGAGGCTCAGAAGAGCGGAAAGCTGGAGGAGGTTTTCGGAACCGGAACTGCAGCAGTAATTTCGCCTGTAGGCAAGCTTCGTTATAAGGACGAGGTTATGACCATCGGCGGCGGAGAAATCGGGCATCTCAGTCAGAAAATATATGATACGGTGACGGGAATCCAGTTGGGAAGACTGGAAGACAAGTACGGCTGGAGAGTTGAAGTAAAATAGAAGATGGAGAACAGTAAAACCATGGTTAAACTGGACAAAATATATCAGGCCGCTTTCGTGCTGAAGGAGGCCGCAAGACGTACAGACCTGATCTATTCGGAAAAGCTTTCGGGAGACATGTCAGGCGGTGCAGAGATTTATCTGAAGACTGAAAACCTGCAGGTGACAGGAAGCTTCAAGCTGAGAGGAGCCTACTACAAGATAAGTCAGCTGACAGATGAGCAGAAGAAAGCGGGGATTATTGCCTGCAGTGCAGGCAACCACGCTCAGGGTGTGGCTCTGGCGGCAACAAAGATGGGCATAAAGAGTATCGTCTGCATGCCTGACGGAGCACCTATCAGTAAAGTCGAGGCAACAAAGGCCCTGGGTGCAGAGGTAAGACTGGTACCGGGAGCATATGACGATGCATATAATGAAGCTCTGAGACTACAGGAGGAAACCGGTGCAACTCTCATTCATCCTTTTGATGATGATGAGGTTATAGCAGGACAGGGAACCATCGGCCTGGAGATTCTCGACCAGCTTCCGGAAGTCGATGCGATTATTGTACCTGTAGGCGGCGGCGGTCTTGTTTCCGGCGTGGCTTGCGCGGTAAAGCAGCTCAACCCTAATGTGAAGGTATATGGAGTGCAGGCAGAGAAAGCCGCTTCTATGGTAGAAAGCCGTGCTGAGGGTAAACCTGTTACATTAAACAACGTAGCCACCTTTGCTGACGGCATAGCTGTAAAGCATCCGGGAGACAGAACTTTTGAAATAATAAACAACTATGTTGATGATGTGGTAACAGTAAGCGAGGATGAAATCGCAACGGCAATCCTTACTCTCATAGAAAAGCAGAAGCTTATCGCTGAAGGTGCAGGAGCTGTCAGTGTTGCAGCGGCTCTTTTCAACAAGCTTCCGATTGCAGGTAAGAAGGTTGTATGCATAGTTTCTGGAGGAAACATAGATGTAAATATTCTTTCACGTGTAATAACCAGAGGGCTGGTGACAACAGGCAGAACAACAACTCTGCAGATTGCCCTGGAGGACAAGCCGGGCCAGCTGGTTGGCGTAAGCTCCATCATATCCAACTGCGGCGGCAATGTAATAAGCGTTCACCATGAGCGTTCCGATGCAAACATGGCCATCTCCAGCTGCTTCCTCAAGATAGGTATGGAGACCCGTGACTTCGAGCAGATAAAGGAGATTCGCGATGCCCTGACGGAAGCGGGATT
>JAEDNK010000160.1 GCA_016302545.1 Bacillota bacterium | reverse complement strand
GAACGGCAGCACGGCCAAGTCTCACATAAGCCGGTCCGTCCATTTCGATAACCTGTTTTAAGAGCACCTTTGCAGACGCACCGTCTGAAGGATTTACAACAACCATTCCCGGAATAGTTCTCATGAGGGCTATATCCTCAAAGGTCTGGTGGCTGGCGCCGTCCTCACCTACGGTAATTCCTGCGTGAGTAGCGCAGACCTTTACATTTGCATGAGTGTAGCCGATGGAATTTCTGATGATTTCAAAAGCTCTGCCTGCCGCAAACATTGCGAAGGTGCTGGCGCATACAACCTTTCCCGAAAGAGCAAGTCCGCAGGCCGTCGCATAAAGGTTCTGCTCTGCGATACCCATATTAAAGAATCTCTCAGGATATGCCTTTGCAAACTCCGCTGTCATAGTGGACTTGGAGAGGTCGGCATCCATAACTACCAGATTTTTGTTTTCTGCTCCGATTTCCACCAGAGCCTTGCCGTAGGCCTGTCTTGTTGCCATTTTTTCCTGCTTCGCTGCCTGCTTTACCTCAGCCATTACCATTCACCTCCCAGTTCTGCTACTGCCTGTTTTGCTTCGTCTTCGCTCGGTGCCTTGCCGTGCCAGCCCGGGTTGTCCTCCATGAAGGAAACTCCGCGGCCTTTGTTGGTCTTAGCCACGATTACAGTCGGCTTGCCCTTGCACTCTCTGGCTGCGTCGAATGCAGCGAAAATTTCTTCAAAATTATGTCCGTCTATTACCAGAACATTAAAACCGAAGGCCCTGAACTTTTCGTCAATAGGCTTTACAGTCATTACATCGTCGTTTTTGCCGTCAATCTGCAGTCCGTTCCAGTCCACGATGGCGCAGAGGTTGTCCAGCTTATAATGGGCCGCAGCCATTGCGGCTTCCCAGATAAGTCCCTCCTGAAGTTCACCGTCTCCCAAGAGTACATAAGTTCTGCTTTTGCTTCCGTCCATCTTTGCTGCCATAGCCATACCAACGGAAACAGCAAATCCCTGCCCCAGGGAGCCTGTGGACATTTCTATTCCAGGAACCTTGTCTCTGTTGGGATGTCCCTGAAAACGGCTTCCCAGTTTGCGGAGGCTCCAGAGTTCCTCTACAGGAAAGTATCCTCTCTCAGCCAGCGCTGCGTACTGAACCGGGCCTGCGTGGCCTTTTGAAAGAATGAACTTATCCCTGCCCTCCATATGCGGGTTCTCAGGGTCGATATTCATTTCCTTAAAATACAGGGCTGTCACTATGTCTGCTGCAGACAGGGAACCGCCCGGATGGCCTGAACCGGCCTTATGTACTGCTTTTACGATGTCAACGCGCACGCGGGCAGCAATTTCTTCGTACTGTTTGAAATCCATTGTTTTCCTCCGGTTTTTAATTTTATTATACCATTATATATTTATATTTTATGGGAAAGCCCTCCCCTTCCTGAGAAGGGCTTTCTCTATTTTAACGATTTTCAGGCAGATTGGCAATCCCCAGACTTACGCCCAATGCCTCGTCTACGACGGGCAGCTGGCTGTCGCTGAGCGAGCCGATTCTTTCCTTGAGTCTTTGCTTGTCGATGGTTCTTAACTGTTCCAGCAGGACCACCGAATTTTTGCTGAGACCGCCCTGTGTGGCCTTTAATTCTACATGTGTAGGGAGCTTAGCCTTCCCTGTTTGTGAAGTCACGGCGGCCACGATGATAGTCGGGCTGTATTTATTTCCTACATCGTTCTGTACCACCAGTACAGGTCTTACTCCCCCTTGTTCAGAGCCTACTACGGGACTTAAATCAGCAAAAAATAAATCACCTTTTTTTACTATCAAGTCCAACACCCCTTTGTATATTGTGTTTTAAGACTCTTCTGAGATTTTTTTAACGGCGAGGGCTGTATATTCGGCAATATCGCCGGCAATCAGTCCATACTCGCCTTTTTCCTCTGCACCCAGGTCTCCCGCAAGTCCATGGATATATACTCCTGCAAGAGCAGCCTCCAATGGCTCTATGGGCCGCCCGTCACTGTGCCTCTGTCCGCAGAAAGAGGTTATAATGCCGGTTAGCACATCTCCTGAGCCTGCTGTCGCCATGCCGGGATTACCTGTAGTATTAGTATATGTCTTTTCGCCTGCCGCGGCTACAACAGTGCCTGCCCCTTTCAGCACCGTCACCGCACCGGTTTTCTCCGCCAGTGCCTCCGCAAGCTCACATCTTCTCATGTTCGGAGAAAAATCTCTGCCCATAAGCCTTTTGGCTTCCCCCATGTGAGGGGTTATTATCAGCTTTACGCCCCGGGCTTCGCGGGCCTTCATCAGTCCGAAAAAATCCTCACTAGCCGCAATGTTAAGTCCGTCTGCATCCAGTACCAAAGGTCCGTCAAAAGAATCCAGAAGTATTCTTACCTTTTCAACGCTTTCCCTGCTATCCCCCAGTCCGGGACCTGCTGCCGCCGCGTTATATCGGCTCAGGTCGATGTTATC
>JAEDNK010000159.1 GCA_016302545.1 Bacillota bacterium | reverse complement strand
TATCGGCAACACCAGCCTGTACCTGTTCTACCAGTACCATTTCGGCACCGAGCTGCTCGGCAACCCACTGATATATGGAGAGAGCACCATTGCCATAGTCGTCAGAAGTACTGACATAAGCCATGGTCTTGATCTCCTTTAACTCACTCAGGCCCTGCATGAACTCAAGATGGTTGGTCTTTTCGGCAGCGTCGCCGAGACAAGGACGGAATACGTAGTTGGCGTCTTCGGCAAGTATCTTATCAGAGACCGCATTGCAGATTACATACGGTACACCATACTTGTTAGCCAACGCAGCACAGGGGCTGCAAACCGCACTCTGATAGCTGCCGATAACGATATCAACGTTTTCTACATTAACGAGTCGTTCAAATGCGGATACGCCAGCATCAACGGAGCTTTCGGTATCAGCCACAACTACCTGAATCTCAACCTCGGGATGGTTCTTAAAACCTACATTCTCCTCAAAATACTCGATACAGGTTCTGAGTCCAGCTTCCATCATCTGCCCCTGCGATGCAACAGCACCGGATATAGGAGCCAGAAGGCCTATCTTTACGACGCGCTTGCCTTCAGCAGACTCAGCAGGAGCTTCGGTTGTAGTCTGGTCCGGAGTCTCCGTCACAGGCTCGTTAGCCGTAGGGGTAGTTGCACAGCCTATGACGGACAGAGCCATCAGAAAAGCCAAAGCAATGGTTAGTACTTTTTTCATAGTTTCCTCCTTTTTATTTCACTCTTTTCGAGTGACATATTTTAAAAACTGCTTATCTCAAATTGGATGCTGATCACTCTTCGCTAACGACCAGTTCGACCATGTATCCGAGACCCAAATCATATATTGCTTTATTGTTTCCCTTCTCCCATACAGGTTTTGCTATTCCGCAGGACAACATATGTTGTTTTGCCTTGCCTATATCTTCGACTTTTATCACAAGGCTTACGGGGCCGGCTCCTTTTTTTGCAAGGTATTCCCTATAAAACTCGTTCTCCTCTCTGGGCTGGGTAAGATATATTTTCAATGAATCAAATCCATAAGTATGGTCTGTGCCCTGTTCTACATTCCAGCCGAGAATTTCTTCATAATTTTTGCTGACTCTTTCCATATCTTCAGTAAGGATTCTCACTCCTATAAGAGTCTTAAACATCCCCTCAACTGTAGGATGCACTGTTGGATTTACTTGTGGATATTCCTTTCTGTTCGTGTATTCTACTGTAAAATCGAGGTCATGCTCTGTGTCTGCATATGCCCATATTACTTTTTCACCGTATGGGCGTGCCATTCCCTGCTGCTCGGTCGTCCATCCATAGCTGTCAAACATCTTTTTCGCCTCGGAAGCACTATGAACGTTAAATAAGAAATGATGTATACCACCACCGGTCTTGCTAAGATAATTCCTCCAGCAAGAACGACCCCTCAGCGGTTCTATTACTTCAAGTTCAATTTTTCCAAACGAGTAGAATGACATTCTGCAGGAAAAGTCTTCTTCCGCGTCATAATAATACCTTCCCGTCCCGGGCGTGGTCTCCCATATACCCCAGTGTTTCCATCCTAGCACGGTTTCCAGCACTTTATTTGACTCTTCTGTACTATCCGTTATCACGCCAATTTGTATTATGTCTTTAAGATCCACTTTTTTGTTCATTTTTGTACCTACTGTTTTATAGCCAGACTAAACTCAACAAAACATCAAATCCATTTTTGAACTCATTACTGGTATAATACACAATATTTCGCTATAAGTCAACACAAAACCACATTTTATCACAAATCGACTCTAATAATATTTTTTATACCTTCTAATCTGGTCTAATGACAGTTTATATCCAACCATAGTCCCTTTCAAAAAAGTTCTAATTTTATGAACTTTTCTGCCGCATCCGGCATGTCGCTGTAACTTTAATTTGGTGTTTTGTGGTTTGCAGTTCATCTATAACGTTTATTCTTTATTGATTTTTTCACGATTTGTATATACAATAAAGTAGTTGCATCAACGTTACCGTATATGCAACAAATACGTGATTGTTAGGGTATTTATAATGCTAAGTATCGATCGGCAGCGGCTTTTAATGATGCAACTCAAAAGTATTGGCAGCATAAAGATCGCTGAATCTGCCAAGAAATTCAAAGTAAGTGAAGAAACCATCCGGCGTGACCTAAACACTATCAGCGAAATATTACCCATAAGAAAAATATACGGCGGCGCTTATATAAAAACCGGCACCGACGATGCTCCTATAGATTTTAGGCAAAGCTTTTTCTCCAAAGAAAAGGAAAATATGGCTTATGAATGTCTAAAGCTCATCAATGGACATGAGAGTATCATGTTGGACAGCAGCACCACTACTTCGTATATTGCCAAATACCTGTCCGAAATACATCATTCACTGACGGTCATTACCAATTCCATATTAGTAGCCGACTGTCTTTCTTCTATCGATAACGTTACGGTATTCTGCCTCGGTGGAAGGCT
>JAEDNK010000041.1 GCA_016302545.1 Bacillota bacterium | reverse complement strand
TCCACCACAAATCTCTGGGTGTCGCTGCTGTCCTCGGTGCAGGTGGAAAGGTAAAGTTTCCTGTCTTCAGGGTTTTGAGCCGCACCGGAAGGCAAATCATAGACTTTGCCCTCAACGTCTGCCTTATACGCCTTTTTCACCTCATATTTGAGAGTTTCTCCGGAAGGCAGCAGGATATATACGTAAGGATGCTCCTTCATATAGCTTTCCTTGGTGAACTTGTCAAGCTTTCCGAACATGCTGCCGTTGTGCATATTATGTCCGTAGATCACCGTGCGGCTGTCGGTAAAATCACGGCTGCATCTGTAATCGATATAGATGCTGCCCGCCGTCAGGTATTTCTTTTCGTAGGACTGAAACAAGTACTGCTGGTTGTCCCTGCCGCAGAGCACAGGATAGCTGATATCCGTATTCTCAATATAAATCCAGCCTATAATGTCGTCGTTGACCGCAAGGAGACCTTCAAAATCCACCTCCGGTACTCCTGTGTTGTCTTCTCCTCCTGTCTGTGAGCCGATATCTGGCGGCACCGGAATTTCCGTAAACTGCTCTGTCGCAGCATCGTAGGTTCTGTCGATTTCACGGTAGTTCTGTATTATTGAAATCATGTTGTACAGCGCAAAAAGAAACACAGCAAGGCAAGCTGTGATTCCGATTATGCGCACAATCGCTCTCCTGCTGTGTTTCTTTTGTTTCTCCATTATATATTTATCTCCAAACACCTTGATTTAATATTTATAGTCTATTTTAAATTCCATACAGCTTCTGCCCTGTCCTGAGAAGCCTCCAGGTGCTTTGCGATAGCCTCTACAGCTTTCTCCGCATCTCTTTCACTGATGGCTTCAAATATGGCTCTGTGCTCTCTCAGAATGCTTTCCAGGTATGACTGTTCATAAAAAATCGATTTTCTGGTCTTTTCTATGTACTCCTTATAGGACCTGAGCACCTGTGCCAGGAACCGGCTTCTTGCCGCAGCATAAATAACGTCGTGGAAGGTTGCATTGAGCTCCAGCACCTTCTTTCTATCTTTTTTCCTTGAATAGAACTCCATGAGATCCACCTGCTCTTCCAGAGCAGTTATTTCCTCCGGCGTTATTCTCTCTACAGCCCATCTTACGGCAAGCTCCTCGAGCGCTTCTCTTACGGCGTATATATCGTCCACATCCTGTTTAGTAAAGCCCTTTGCGAAGCATCCTCTGTTAGGAATATAGTCTATAAGGCCTTCGTTTTCCAAAAGCTTAAATGCCTCCCTGATAGGTGTGCGGCTTACCTTAAGCTCGCTGGCTATCTGGTTTTCCTTGATTTTTTCTCCTATCTCATACTCTCCCTTTAATATCCTTTCTCTTACTACATCTGCTATTTCATCCGTAAGTGAAAAGGAATTAGAAAAGTTCTTGCTGTTAGTAGACATTTATATCACTCCTGAAAAAAATCTTTATCTGCCTGATGTGCAGGGCTAGTTTACCCTTATTATACACTATAAAATGTAATTTTCCAATACCTGAGCGTCAAAATCAAAGTCTTCAATCTGCAGATAATACTCTGCGGAATCGATTAAAGCCTTCATAGGGCAAAGACCTACAACCTCTGTGCCTGTTACCTGCACTCCGTATCTTCTTGCTTCAGCCTTTACAAGCTCAGTTACTCTGTAAAGCGGTGTTACTCTGTAGTCTGTCATGTTGATGGAAACCTGAGCGATGTTTCTGTCCTCAAGCATGAAGCCCATAGCCTTAACGCAGTTTAAACCGCCGTCCTTTTCTCTGATGATTTTGGCAATGTTCTTTGCAATCTGAACGTCGGAAGTGTTAAGGTTAAGATTATATGCTACCAGAGGAGGTCTTGCGCCTACCGCTACCACTCCGCCTGTAGGGTTGATTCTGGCCCCGCCGAAATCAGGTTCCCACTCAGGATCCTTTACCTTTTCTGCCATGCCCTCGAACTGTCCCTTTCTGATGGTTGCCAGATTCTTTCTTGCAGGCTTAGTTGCTGACATTTCATAGAGGAAAACAGGAAGATCTGCTTCTTCCGCAATTCTCTTTCCCACTACCTTTGAAAGCTCGATACATTCTTCGTTGGTTGCGTCCTTAATAGGTACAAAAGGCATTACGTCAACTGCACCCATTCTAGGGTGTTCGCCAGTGTGTTTGTTAAGGTCGATAAGCTCTACTGCCTTTTTTGCCAGCTTAACGCTTGCCTCTTCAACTCCCTTAGCATCGCCGATATATGTAATTACGGTTCTGTTGTGGTTAGGGTCTGATGAGTAATTCAAAAGTGTGCAGCCGGCAGTAGTTCTGATCTGATCTACAACTGCCTCTATAACTTCCTGATTTCTTCCCTCTGAAATGTTAGGGATACTTTCGATAATCTGTGCCATTTTATTTTTCCTCCAATTTATTACCTATTATAATGAAGCTAAAACCTCTTCGTAAATCCTGTTTGCCAATACATAGGCCTCATCAACCATCTGTGCTCCTGTTTCAAACTTCGACTTTAATGCCTCGTCCTTGATTCCCGGAAGGTTAATCTTAACGTTAAGCCATGCGCCTCTAATTCCTGCCATAAGGTTGAGTGCTGCAACTCCAAGGTCGGATGCCGCATTAGGATTTGATTTTCCTACCATGGTTTCAGTGACCTTAAGGCCTGCAAGACAAAGCTTTACGGTTTCAAAAGGAACTTCTGTTGCGCCGACGTTGGCTTCTCTGATAGCAGCTGATCTTACAGCTTTCTGTTCATCGGTATCTTTTGGCATCTTGTATGCCGCGGAAACCTTGTTGAAAGCCTCTGTATCCTTATCGATTCCGGCAACAAACTCCGCATAAAGCTTAAGAGCTCCTTCCTTGGCAGCCTTGCAGACTTCTTCGTATTCTGCATATTTTTCTTTGCCTATTGTAAGGTCTGCCACCATAGCCACAAGACCAACACCCTGTGCTGCTGATAATGCACTAACTGATCCGCCGCCCGGTGCCGGTGCATCTGATTTAAGAAGGTCCAGATAGTCCTTTACTGTCATATCTACTAATTTCATATTACACTAAAATTCCTTTCTTTATTGTCTGTAAAGCGAGATTGGAGCCGAAGCGATAGCAGAGCATTTCCATGTTCGGTGCATTCCAGATAACCATATCGGCCTGCTTGCCCACTTCCAGAGTCCCAACTGTCTTTTCTCTGTTAATTCCCGCTGCCGGATTGATAGTAACCGCCGTAAGGATTTCCTCCGGCGTCATCCTGTACTTAAGATATCCCAGATTCATTACGAACTGCAGGTTGAGGGACGGACATGAGCCCGGGTTGAAGTCCGATGCCATAGCTACAGGCACGCCGAACTCGTCTATCATTCTCCTTGCCGGTGCGAAGGTGGCTCCAAGGTAGAAGGATGTGCCCGGAAGCAGCATTGCTACTGTGCCGCCCTTTGCCAGGGATGCCATGCCTGCGTCATCTATTACAATAAGGTGCTCCGCCGATTTCGCTTTCATTTCGCCTGCCAGCACCGAGCCTCCTATGGCTTCGATTTCATCTGCGTGAATTTTAAGGCCGTAGCCCAGCTCTCTCGCTCTTTCCAGATAGATTTTGCTTTCCTCTGCGTTGAATACAGAATCCTCTGTGAAGATATCTATAAACTCTGCCAGATCTCTTTCCTTTACATAAGGCATCCACTCCTCGCAGCATAGCTTGATGAATTCGGCTTCTCTGCCCTTCCACTGCTCTTCTACCACATGAGCCGGCATGAAGGTGGAAACGATGTCCATCGGGTGTTCCTCGTTGAGCTTCTTAAGCACCTCCAGCATTTTTACCTCTGTTTCAAGGTCGATTCCGTATCCGCTCTTGGCCTCACAGGTGGTTACCCCAAGGCTCATCATCTCGTCGAGGAAACCTTCTGTCTTTTCGTAAAGCTCCTCTGCGGTGGCCTCTCTGGTCTTCCTTACGGTGTCCATAATGCCACCGCCTGCTCTCAGAATATCAAGATAGCCCGCTCCCTTTAACTTAAGCGGAATTTCATTCTGTCTGTAGCCGCCGAAGATCATGTGTGTATGTCCTTCCACAAGTCCCGGTGTTAACAGATTGCCCTCTGCGTCGATAACAGAATCCACTTCCTCTTCCCTGCAAGGCAGCTGGCCGTCGGAGGTAATGGCCTTGATTATGCCGTCCTCCGCCAGAATGGCTGCATTGTGCAGTTTGAGGTTTTCGCCCTGCTCTTTTCCCTTGTGAGCATAGCTTCCTACGGGAGTCTGCAGGGTTCCTATATTTTTTACAAGTAAAGTCGCCATTTTCTACTTTTCCTCTTTTAAAATTACAGGCTGCCGCCTCTTTCGGTCAGCAGCCTGTGCCTTTATTTCATACTATTTTACGAATTTATCTACTGTCTTGTCAACTAAGTCATCTGATGCGATGAACGGAATGGTGATGTGACCTTTTCCTGCATAGTTCTTGTTGTACTCAACAGAAGTTGAAAGAGCGTTTTCGTTTCTTGCCCAGTTTCTTCTGGCAACGCCGCCCATTACGTCCCACATCATTGCAGACTTGATTATTTCATCGGTTCTTTCGCTGCCGTCAAGAAGGAGTCCGAAGCCGCCGTTGATGGATTTACCGATACCTACGCCGCCGCCGTTGTGGAGTGCGCAGAGGGACATTCCTCTTGCTGCGTTTCCGGCGAAGCACTGAACAGCCATGTCAGCCATTACATTGGAACCGTCCTTGATGTTGGAGGTTTCTCTGAACGGTGAGTCTGTACCGGATACATCGTGGTGGTCACGGCCCATCATTACAGGACCGATCTTGCCTTCTCTTACCATTTCGTTGAACTTAAGAGCGATTCTTGTTCTGCCCTCTGCATCCTGATAAAGGATTCTTGCCTGAGTTCCTACTACCAGCTTGTTCTTCTTGGCGTCTCTGATCCATACCCAGTTATCTCTGTCCTGAGCTCTTCTGTTAGGGTCGATGCAGTCCATAGCAGCCTGGTCAGTAGCGTCAAGGTCTTCAGGTTTTCCTGATAAGCATACCCATCTGAACGGACCGTATCCGTAGTCAAAGAGTACAGGTCCCATGATGTCTTCAACGTATGAAGGCCAGATGAATCCGTCTTTATCATCGTATCCGTTCTTGGAAATCTCCTTGATGCCTGCGTCATACATAGCCTTCATGAAGGAGTTGCCGTAGTCAAAGAAGTACGTTCCCTTAGCGGTTAACGCCTTGATTGCGTGATAATGTCTGTGAAGTGTCTCGTCTACCTTCTTGCAGAAGAGATCTCTGTCTTCGTGAAGAAGCTCTGTTCTTTCTTCGAAGGTCATTCCTACAGGGCAGTATCCACCGTTATAAACGTTGTGGCATGAAGTCTGGTCGGAAAGCAGGTCGATGTGGAAATCCTTTGCAACTGCAGCTTCAAGAAGGTCTACGATGTTGCCGTGGTAAGCGATGGAGATGCTTTCCTTAGCTGCCTTCTTTTCTGATGCCAGTCTGAAGATTTCGTCAAGGTCGTCGAGAATTACATCAACCCATCCCTGATCATGTCTTGTTTCAATTCTGGAATAGTCAACCTCTGCGAAAATTCCCACTGCGTTGGCAATGTTTGCAGCCTTAGGCTGTGCGCCGCTCATGCCGCCGAGACCCGATGATACGAATGTGTATCCTGCCAGATCGCCGTCTTCAGGAACTCCCAGTTCCTTTCTGCCTGCGTTGAGGATTGTATTGAAAGTACCGTGAACGATTCCCTGAGGTCCTATGTACATCCAGCCGCCTGCAGTCATCTGTCCGTAGTTGGCTACGCCCATTTCCTCAGCAATTTCCCAGTCGTCGAGGTTGTCGTACATACCGATCATCATGGAGTTTGTAATGATTACTCTCGGTGCTGTCGGCTTGGAAGGGAATAAGCCAAGAGGATGTCCTGATTCCACTACAAGAGTCTGGTCTTCTGTAAGCTCTTCGAGATATTTCTTGATAAGTCTGTACTGAAGCCAGTTCTGGCAAACCTGTCCTGTTTCGCCGTATGTAACCAGTTCGTATGGGTAAAGGGCAACCTCGAAGTCAAGGTTGTTATCCATCATTACCTGGAAAGCCTTACCTGCCAGGCATTTGCCTTTGTATTCGTTAATCGGCTTACCGTAGATTCTGCCTTCAGGTCTGTATCTGTAAGCATATATTCTGCCGCGGGTTGTAAGCTCTTCCATGAACTCAGGAGCCAGCTTTTCGTGGAGCTCTTCAGGTACATATCTTAAAGCGTTCTTAAGAGCGATCTTAGTCTGAGCCTTGGTAAGTCTGAATCCTCTGTCCGGTGCTCTTCTCTTATCTTCTTCAAATTTAGGGTAATCGGGATATTCAGCTCCCAGCTGAATGGTCATTGCCCCTTTAATGGTGTTGTTGTCCAGCATTGTAAACGTGCCTCCTTATTTTAATTTTACTACTTTTTCTACTGCTTCGAGAATCGAGTTGTCCTTAACCATATCATCGAACTTCTGCAGCTGATCGTGCATGATGATGTCTTCTTCTACAGGCGGAATTGTCTCGCGGATGAAATCGTAGGCTGCTCTTGTAGCCGGAGCCAGATTGTCGATTCCGTGCTCGCCCATTTCCTGACGGAGCCAGATTGCCTGAGCTGCTGTGGAAAGCTCGATTCCGATAACCTTCTGCGCGTTGTCAAGTACCATTGCAGCTGTTCTTGCAGAGGTTGATCCCATGGATACGTGGTCTTCCTGGTTAGCTGATGTAGGAATTGAGTCAACACAAGCAGGGTGGTCATAAACCTTGTTCTCGGATACCATTGATGCTGATGCGTACTGAGCAATCATGTAACCGGAGTTTAATCCGCCATTCTTAACGAGGAAAGCAGGAAGTCCTTCTGAAAGGGCAGGGTTAACCAGTCTTTCCTGTCTTCTCTCGGATACGTTTGCAAGCTCGGAAATTGCTATCTTCAGGAAATCGAAGGCAAGTGCCATCGGCTGTCCGTGGAAGTTTCCGCCTGAAATTACTTCGTCGTGGTCAGGGAATACGATAGGGTTGTCTGTTACAGCGTTGATTTCTCTCGAAACTGCTTCATATACATAATTGATAGCGTCTCTTGAAGCACCGTGAATCTGCGGCAGACATCTCTGTGAATACGGGTCCTGTACCTTTGTAGGGTGCAGCGGCAGTGCATTCTTAGAACCTGCAAGGAGGTTTCTCATGTTTTCTGCCACATCCATCTGTCCCTGATGTCCTCTTAATTCGTGAGTCTTAGGGTCGTATGCTTTAGCGATAGCGTAAAGCGCTTCGCCTGTCATTGCACCTGCAATGTCAGCAATCTTCATCAGGTTCATTGCATCATACAATGTGTTAAGACCAACTGCCGTAAGCATCTGTGTTCCGTTGTTAAGTGCCAGACCTTCTTTTGATGCCAGCTCTACAGGCTTAAGTCCTGCTGCATCAAAGGCATCCTTTGCGTCGATGATTTCGCCCTTATACTCAACCTTACCCATTCCGATAAGTCCTAATGCAATACATGAAAGTGGTGCTAAGTCGCCGGATGCGCCAACTGAGCCTTTTTCAGGTACAATCGGATGAATTCCTTTGTTAAGCATATCAACGAGGGTCTGCAGTGTTTCAAGCCTGATACCTGAATTTCCTCTCGATAATGAGTTTGCTCTGAGGAGCATTGCTGCCCTTACATACTTCTGCTCGTACGGCTTGCCCAGAGCGCAAGTGTGTGACATGATGAGGTTTTTCTGCAGTTGTGCTGTTTCCTCGGTAGAAATCGAAACGTTTGCAAACTTTCCGAAGCCTGTGGTAAGACCGTACACTACAGCCTTATCTGCAACCTTCTGTTCTACGTAAGCTCTCGCTTTTTTTACGGCTTCAACTGCTTCAGGAGCAATCTCAACCTTCTCGTGATGACGACATACCGCAATAACCTGTTCAACCGTAAGGTCGCGTCCATTAATAATTACTGCCATTTTCTTCTCTCCATTTCATTATTAATATTCACTGTATTGCATAATTATACAGCTTTGCATACCGTTTTTCTTTGCTTTATATTATAAACTTTTTTTGCTTGATATGCTAGCATTTTTTGTTTATAATTTGCTAATTTCAGCAGTTTTTGAGGGTTTTTCATTATAATTTTTCAGAGGCGGCGGCGATTGATTTTTCAGTTTAATATATTAAAGTTTTATCGCTTTATTGTGAATAATTATTAAATTGTGTTTATTCTGTCAAATTTTTTGCAGCCATATAAGGGCTTATCCGTTGCAAACAGGGGCTTTTTCGCCAATAAAAAATCCAAGGGCATGACCGGTTGTCCTCCCTCGAATTTTGTATACAAAATTCAGCATTTTTTTCTTCGAAAAAAAGCAATTTCGCATCTTGTTTTTATTTTTATACAATGTTTATACAAAAGTATAACATGCACTCTAAAGCCAAAAATATGAGGCTCTGCACAGTGAACAATCTCACATAGGCATGGCGAAAGTGTGCTGCTTCTTTGCACACCCATTTGTAGGAAATGAGGTTTGCCATGGATGCGATAAGTGTTCCCAGTCCGCCAAGGTTACTGCCTATTATTAGTGATTCCCAATTATTGGTGAATCCCGTGAGCAGAAGCACCGCCGGCACATTGCTTATAACCTGGCTCGCCCCTGCAGCAACGGCCGTCTCATGTCCTTCAATCACGCTGACCAGGACTTGACTGAATACAGGTAGTCTTCCCATATTCCCTACAAAGATAAAAAAGCCTATAAAGGTGAGCAGCAGCCCGTAATCAACTTTTCTTAAAACATTCTTGTCCACTGCGAGCACTGCAATCACTGCCGCTGCGGCGGCGATGTATGAGGGAATGAGCTTTCCCAAGGCGCAAAGGCAAAGGGCAAAAATAGCTGAATAAACCCAAAAGCCAAGATTCAAATTCAATTTTCCGCTGCTGTCATCTCCTTGTCCGAACTGAATTGTATGTTTTTTACCTATCATGCAGCAAGCCCATAACATTACCAAAGCAAGAAGTGCATAGGGGCATGTCAGTTTAATAAATTCTGCTGCGGTCATTCCTGACTTCAGGTAAAGATATATGTTCTGGGGATTTCCCATGGGAGTAACCATGCTGCCTAAATTTGCAGCGACTGTCTGCAGTGCGGCCACCGTTACTATCATTTCATCCAGCCCGGCCATCTTAAGCGTTACTATTCCAATGGGCACGAAGGTTATGAGGGCCACATCGTTTGTTATGAACATCGAAGAAAAGAAACATAGCAAAACCAGTGAAAGCTTGACTCCGCGGCTTGTTCTTACCTTTGAAAGCAGTGCTCCGCCCAGAATCTTAAAAAGTCCCAGAGACTTAAACCCCGCCATCGCTGCCATAAGCCCGAAAAGCAAAAACAACGTGTCCATATCTATATACTCAATGTACTCCAGGTCCGGCCTTACCCAAAAGGCTGAAATTATCGCCAGCAGCCATGCTGCGGCAAGAACCGGCTCTGATTTAATAAGTTCTTTTACTTTCTCAATCATTTTTTTCCACCATTATAGAAATCTCTGTCACATATCCCGCCTTCATCCCCGGAGAGAACAAAGACACATCAGCTTCATATGCATTGCCGCATATTTTAAGCCCCCGTTCCTCAATCTGGGTTTTTACCTTTTCCAGCTGTTCCGTGGAAAAGTCATATCCCCTGAACAGAGCACAGGCATAGGTACCCACAGGCTTCACATAAAGCCTTTCATCCTCTGCCGGCTCGGCAAGCTGGCTCATTATGGACCACCCTTTGCCTGTGTTCCGGTGGAGCATATTCTCTATGTTCCAGCAGTAGGTCAGCTGGTACTCCTCGTTTAGATTGTCCCTTCGGCAGTAATCCAGGTGATTTTTCAATGTTTCCATCCATACCCTGTCATCGTCTGCATTTCCCTTTACAGGTGTAGCGATATAATACTCCTCTTCCATTTCGTACAGCTCAAGACTCCCGACACGATCGCCCTCATAAAGGTAGTCAAACTTGTCTATGGTTCGTTTAAGGAGTTTTTCCTTTTTTATAAGGTCGCGCTTTTCCGCCTGAATTATCTTAAGCTGCTGCCTCAGGGTTTCGCAGAAAGCCTTTTCGTCGGTCTCCGCCAGCTTTTCCTCAAGCTCCTTCAGATGCATTCCCGTTCCTTTAAAGGCAGAAATGAAATAGAAGTCATAGAATTGAAAGGCCGAATAATACTGATAGCCGTTCTCCGTTGTTTTGGCCGGTTTAAGGATGCCTACATTGTTGTAATGTCTCAGCGTTTCCTTGGTGGTCCCGCAAAGGCGCGCAAATTCTCCCGATGTAAAATATGTCTGTTTCATAAATTTCCCTCTTGACTGTGTTGTAACAACATAGTTTATGCTGTTATCATACAGGAAATTTAAAATTAAATCAAGGGGGTTTTATATATGAAAACTTTATCCATTTATCAACAGACTCCGCGGCTCATGAGTGTTTTGCGTTTTACCTTTCCGACGGTTATAATGATGGTCTTTGCGTCCATGTACGGAATTATCGATGGAATATTTCTCTCAAACTTTATCGGCAGCAAGGCTCTGTCTGCAAACAATATCGTTTATCCGCTGATTACTGTTATGATGGCGGTAAACCTTATGTTTGCCACAGGAAGCAACGCCATTATAGCCAAGAAGATGGGCGAGGGAAAGCAGCGTGAAGCCAACCGCTTCCTTTCCCTGGTGGTGCTGACTGCGGTTGGAGTGACCGCTCTCCTTTCCGTAATAATGCTCTGCTTCGACACGAAGCTCTACGCTATGCTGGGTGCCGACGCTGAGCTGATGCCTTACTGCGTGGCCTACGGGACCGTAATTATAGCAGGCTCCGTGTTTTTCTCCCTTCAGATACTGTTCCAGAATTTCCTGGTGACTGCGGAAAAGCCGGGCGTGGGAATGGGCCTCACCATTGCGGCTGGTTTCGTTCACATCGGACTTGACCTGGTGTTTATCCCCGGTCTTGGCATGGGTATAGAAGGGGCTGCTCTGGCATCGGTAATCAGTATGATGGTGGCAGGAATTCCTCCGCTTTTTATGTTTGCACGCAAATCCCAGACACTCCACTTTGAAAAGCCTGCGCTAAATCTTCGCACTCTTGGCTTTGCCATGGCAAACGGTTCATCAGAAATGGTCACAAACCTTGCAACTGCTGTTACCACTATGCTTTTTAATCTGCAGATGATGCATCTGGCAGGAGAAAAGGGTGTGGCTGCAATCAGTGCGGTGCTCTATGTGGAATCATTGTTTATCAGCGTGTTCCTTGGGTTCTCCTCAGGTGCGGCGCCGCTGTTCAGTTACTACTACGGTGCAGGAAAGAAAAAGAGGCTTTCTGCTCTGTTTAAAATAAGTTTCGGTTTTATTCTGATTTCGTCGGCGGCAATGTTTGCTTCCGCACAGATTTTATCCGGGCATATAATACAGGCCTTTGCAGGAAGTGATGAGGTGCTGCAGGAGCTTGCTCTCCACGGGCTCAAAATATTCTCCTTCAGCTATCTGCTGGGCGGCATCAGCGTTTTCGGTTCATCACTGTTTACCGCTTTAAACAACGGCCTGATTTCTGCGCTGATTTCTCTTGTGAGAACACTTCTGCTCCGCTGCGGTGCTCTTATTCTGTTCCCTGTGCTTTGGGGTATCGATGGCGTGTGGCTGGCAGTTCCTGTGGCTGAAGTTTTCGCTGCGCTGCTAGCGGGCTCACTGATTTTCGTGTTGGGAAAGAAGTACGGATATATTAAGTTTTTGAAAATTCGTGAAAAAACATCAAATAACTTTTTGAAAATTCGGGAAGAACGTGTATAAAACAATTGAAAATTTCGTATAAATATGATAAGCTAAGCTTGAAAAGGAGCCATATATTATGATATTTAAGCGAAAGATCTATGATAAAATGAAAGAGTGGAAGACTCTTTCCAACGGTAAATCCGCGCTTCTGCTTGAAGGTGCCAGACGAATAGGCAAGAGTACCATTGCGGAGGAATTTGCCCAAAATGAATACAAGGATTACATTATTTTGGACTTTGCCAAAGAAGGCAAGGAAATAAGAATGAACTTTGAAGACAACATGGGCGACTTAAACAACTTTTTCCGGAACCTTTTTCTACTGAAGGGCAAAATCCTTCCGGAAAGAAACTCCGTCATAATTTTTGACAAGGTTCAGCTCTTCCCAAAAGCGAGGCAGGCCATTAAATACCTTGTAGCTGACGGACGCTATGACTATATTGAAACCGGTTCTCTTATTTCTATAAAAAGAAATGTAAAAGATATTCTTATTCCATCGGAAGAATATAAGCTTAAAATGTACCCCATGGATTTTGAAGAATTCCTTTGGGCTAAAGGCGACAATGTAACGGCACCGGCAATAAGAGAAGCTTTTAAGGCAAAAAAACCTCTGGGAGAGCCTATACATCGTAAAATCATGCAGACCTTTCGTACTTATATGGCCGTAGGGGGAATGCCTCAGGCCGTGGCAGCATTCATTGATGGGGAAACTTATGAACAGATAGATTTTATCAAACGGAACATTCTTTCACTTTACGAGGACGATTTAAAAAAATATGATGATGAAAATCGGGAGAAAGCTTCCGTTATTTATAAGACTATCCCCCAACAGCTTGGAAATCACAACTCTCACTTTAAATTTTCTTTGATAGAGAAAAATGCAAGATATAAAAGCTACATGGAAGCGGTAAATTTTGTGGCAGAATCTATGATAGGCAACGAATGCATTAATGTAACTGCCCCTGAAATCTCACCGGAGGCCTTTGCAGACAGGAGCAATTTTAAGCTTTATATGGGTGATACGGGCCTTCTGGTTTCACAGATTATGAAAAATTCCTATGAAACCGAAGAAAACATTTACAAATCACTTATTTTCGATAAGCTGAGCATTAATCAGGGGATGATTCTTGAGAATGTGGTTGCTCAGATGCTCAAGGCCCGCGGATATGAACTGTATTTTCACGAATTCATGTTTAAACCTGCAGGAAATGAAAAGGAAAAAA
>JAEDNK010000158.1 GCA_016302545.1 Bacillota bacterium | reverse complement strand
AGTCCCTGCCGTCTGTAGATATTGGCGCAGGCGAATCGGTGCCGATGTATGTAATGCGGCTGCCTTCGGTGCCTACATACATGTTTTCCTTTATTTCAAAGTTCTCATCTAAGATCGTTATATTCTTAAAAAGCATTTTTAAGTTCCTTTCGTCCCTTCTCATCGATGCTTGCCTGTGCCCTGCCTTGGCACAGACTTCTACAAATATATTATAGCACAATATGGCGAGGATTTCCAAGGAGAATAGGTGAAAATTCAAAAACTCCACCTTTTTGCCAAAAAACCGAAAAATGGTGGAGTCCGTCGTCAAATATTCTATTCAGAAATGGATCTGTATGCTTCTACGGTCTTATCATTAAAGCAGGCAAGCAGCACATCCATGCCGTAGTCAGCGTTTTCGGTAAGCCAGTCGGTCACAGCCTTGTAGGAAACCTCTGCAGCTTCCTTGACGGGATAACCGTATACCCCTGTAGAAATGGCAGGAAAGGCTATGCTGTGCAAGCCATTTGCCTTAGCAAGGTTTAAGGAATTAATGTAGCAATCTCTGAGAAGCATCGGGTCATCCTCCCTGCCTGAGTAAATGGGCCCTACGGTATGAATCACATACTTGGCCTTAAGATTGTATCCCTTGGTAATCTTTGCCTGACCTGTCTCACAGCCATGAAGCGTCCTGCACTCTGCCAGAAGTTCCGGCCCAGCCGCTCTGTGAATGGCTCCGTCAACGCCACCCCCGCCAAGGAGGCTCTTGTTTGCTGCGTTAACGATGCAGTCAGTGTCCGCCTGAGTTATGTCCATTTTTTGAATTTTTATGGTGTTCATTTGTGTCCTCCTTTGTCTTCATTCTCTTCTCATTCCATAAGCCAGTCAAGTAGATTGATGACTTTGATGCCGTCATAGTTTCCGATTGTCAGCTTATCCAAAGTCAAAACTATTTTTTCGTAGTTATCTCTTATGGAATACAATGCTTTCATCTCTCGGTCAAAGGTTGCTTTTGCGGTCATATCGGCTGTCACCTGTACATAGACAAGACCGCTCTGCTTTTGTGCCACAAAGTCTACCTCTGTGTCTTGATGTTTTCCTACTGAAACCTTATATCCTCTCCTCAGCAATTCAAAATAAACCATATTTTCCACCGAAAAACCGAGGTCATAACTTTTTCTCGGAAGGATATGATTTCTGAGTCCTAGATCGACCATATAATATTTTTTGTTTGCCTTGAGCACCTGCTTTCCGACTATATCAAAGCGCTCCGCAGGATAAAAGATAAAAGACTCCGTCAGAGCTTCCAGATAATCACTTACTGTGTTAGGGGATATTTTCCGTCCGGCTGATATTAAATAATTTGTTATACCCCTTACGGATACAGGACTGCCTATAGTGCCGGCAAGATATCTGGCAATAGTTTTCAGAAGTGCGATATCATTTATCTTTCTCTTATCCGGATCAGATTCCTGTCTTTTCTGTCTGTCTTCAATATCCCTGACAATAACCGTGTTATAAATACCCTCGAGATAAGTATCAATTTTATCATCTGCCCTTTCCATGGCTGCAACAAAAGGTAATCCACCGTACCTGATATAGTCAGCAAAGGCACTCTCCCGGTCTTTGTCGGTAAATTGCATATATTCTTTAAAGGAAAGGGGCAGCATTGAAATCTCAACATATCGCCCCGTCAGAAGGGTTGCGAGATCGCCTGACAACATGTAAGCATTGGAACCTGTGATGTAGATATCAGTATCAGGTTTAACATAAAGGCTGTCTACTGCTTTTTCAAAATTCGGAACTTTTTGTATTTCGTCAAGAAAAATATAAGTGGTCTTTTCGTCCTGCAGTCTTTCTTTGATATATGCATACAGTTTTTTATAATCGCACAGTTCTTCGTATTCAAGTTCTTCAAAATTGATGGAGATGATCTGATTGTCGCCGATGCCGGACTTCAACAGGTAATCCTGATACTGTGTGAGCAACGTGGATTTGCCGCAGCGTCTTATTCCGGTCACAACCTTGATGACATTCTCATCCTTCCATTTTATCAGTTCTTCCAAATATTCTTTTCTTATAACCAAAAGGAACACCTCCATTTAAAAGTGTTCCCATTTTAGCACATTTTATCCAAAAAGTCAAATTATATTCCGAAATCGGAACACTATGTCAGCATAGTAGTGTCTCTTCGCTGCCTTTACGCCTCGCTGCCGGAAACAGTTTCGCCCGTCCAGCTGTTGATGCCGCCGAACTCTACTATATTGGTATAGCCCTGCTTTGCCAGCTTCTCGGAAGCCTGTTTGCTGCGGTTGCCGCTGCGGCAGTAAACGAGAATGAGCTGTTCCTTATCAGGGAGCTCCGGAATATCCTCGGTTCCGATGGTTTCGTTTGGAATGCAGATTGCGCCCGGGATATGGGCAGTCTCGTATTCCTCTTGTGTGCGGACATCGAGAATGATGTAATCCGTCTCTTCTTCCATCATGGCAGCCGCTTCTTCAGGGCTGACCTGGCTATATGTTTTTTTATCATCGGCAGTCTTATCATCGGCTGGAGAGCCGCAGCCGGTCAGTATCAGAACTGCCGTCAGGGCTATCACTGTCGGCAGCAAAAT
>JAEDNK010000157.1 GCA_016302545.1 Bacillota bacterium | reverse complement strand
TTCGTCCAGCAGATAGAGCTGTGCCTTTCTGCTCATAACCAGAATGAGCTGCACCTTTTCCTTGGTGCCCTTGGACATGTTCTTGATTTTTTCCTCTGTGCCGATGTTTAAAAGGCCGCACATTTCCTCGGCTTTGCTGCGGTCGAAGTCCTTGTAGAAATCGCAGAACATGTCAAAGATATCCCTGACCTTCATCCAGTCAGCAAAATATGTTCTGTCAGGCAGATAGCTGACTATGGACTTGGTGTAAGGACCCGGCTTTTCACCGTCTATAAGTACACTTCCGAAAGTGGGCTCCAGCAGTCCGTTCAGAATCTTTATGAGCGTGGTCTTGCCGCTCCCGTTTGGTCCCAAAAGCCCGATAATCTTGCCTCTGCCTATCTGCAGGTTGACCGCATCCAGTGCTTTTTTACCGGAAAAGTTCTTTGTCAGGTCAAGGCATTCTACCAGTAATTTTGTTTTCATTTATTGATAACCCCCTTCTCTTTATCGCTCTCTTTTTCTTCTTTTACAATCATTTCTATGACGTCTTCGGCAGAATAACCGATGGCTGCCATCTCTTCTATGAATTTTTTTATATTCTGCTCCGCAAGCTTTTGCTTCATTTCACCTATGAGTTCCTCGTCAGTGGTCACAACCCTACCCGCTGTGCGGTTGGTTATGAGAAAACCCTCTGCCTCCAGATCCGCCATAGCTCTCTGCATAGTGTTTCGGTTTACTCCCGCATCCTCCGCCAGATCCCTCACTGTAGGAAAAGGTCCGCCCATGGCATATCTGCCGGCGATTATCTCCCTCAGAAGCTGTTCCTTCAGCTGCGGCCAGATAGGTCTGCTGTCGTCAAGATTCCATTCCACGCTGCCATTCCCCCTTTCTTTCTGTCTCTTTTGTTATTGTCTTATGCACTTAAGACAATAACACTTCTAGGGCTTCATGTCAAGAGTTTTATGCATTTTTTTCTGACGAAACCCGCAAACCGTTGAAATTAAAATGAAAATCGGAAAAAGAGTTTTTTATCCTTTCTCGTTCATGCACCAATAGTGTTGGATATTCTTACTTTTCTTACAAAAAATATAGAAATTATTGCGGCCTCCCACGCAAAACAAGCGTCCCGGGGTTCAGGACGCTTGTTTGTTTTTTCTATTTTAATTTTTTTATGCGGCTTACAGCCGTTGGTCAGAAAAAAATGCATAAATGCCTTGGTCGGCTATGCTCTTTCCAGCAGCACGCCGGCCTTGAAGAGGTCGCCGTCCACTGTCAGCTTGAATTCGCCGTTCATCAGCTTGGTCAGGTCCTTTGCGATGGCAAGGCCAAGTCCGCTTCCTTCAGTGTTTCTGGAAGCATCGCCTCTGGTGAATCTTTCCATGAGTTCGTCAGCGGAGATGTTAAGCTGCTCTCCGGAAATGTTCTTGATTTCAAGCAGTACCTTGGAGTCTTCAGGACTGCTTATGTTCACATACACACGGCTGCCCTCGAGGGCGTATTTGCTCACGTTGCCAAGGAGGTTTTCGATGACGCGCCACAGGAGCTGGCCGTCAGCTTTTACGCGAACACCGCCTTCTGCCTCAAGCTCATTCTTAATGATAACAGAAAGCCCTCTTGCCGACAGCTTCTGGCCCATTTCACCCAGGCTCTGGCTTACCAGTGCATACAGGTCTATAGAATCCATATGAACAGGAATTGCACCGCTGGAAGCCTTGGCCGCTTCGAACAGGTCTTCTGTCAGCACTTTGAGCCGCTGGGTCTTTTCGTCGATGATCTCAAGATAGGAATCAGCGTTAGGGCTGTCAAGGCCTTCTGTCTTAAGCAGGTCTATGTATGAAACCATGGAAGTTAGCGGGGTTTTCAGGTCGTGAGACACGTTGGAAATCAGCTCCGTCTTCATGCGCTGGTTTTTAAGCTCGTTCTGCACGGCGATGCCCGTCGCCTGAGAAATTTCGTTGATGTCGGCAGCCAGTCTGTCAAGCTCGCCCCGTACGCCCTGTGCATCTTCCTCTACAGGTATCTTCCAGTCAAGATTTCCGGACTTAACCTGTGCCACACCTTCCTTTATTGCCGTAAATTTCTTTACTATGCGAGGTACGAAAATAAATATCAGCACCACCACAACAGGAAGTCCCAGCCATGTCGCACATAGAAAGGCTCCTGCCACAAGTACTCCCACAACCTTGGTCAGTGTGCCGTCGCTTTCCTTGAAAGCCCTCTTGATTCCGCCGAAAAAGCCACGCAGCTTTCTGTATATCCATATCAAAATTCCGCCTACCAAAGATTTTTCCCAGAACTTGTGATCCTTCAGCTTCTTTACCAGAGGCAGGAAGCACAGCACGGTAAGTGCAATGCAGGCTGCCATACCTGCGATACACAGTTTTATGATAAAAGCATTGCTTGGTCCAAACCAGTGATCGTCAGTTATATGAGGCTCAAACACATCTGTCCAGGACATCATGGAGCACAGCCTGACTACAGGGCAGCACAGAGCCACTGCTGCCGTGGCGAAACCGCAGACACCTGCTATATGAAGCTCCGACCAGAATCGGTCAAACCAGCTCAAGCGAATGGTTCCGTCCTCATTCCGCGAAAAGCGTCCGGTGAGAACA
>JAEDNK010000156.1 GCA_016302545.1 Bacillota bacterium | reverse complement strand
TTTATCGCTACCTCGGGATATTATGTGTGTGACTATACAAGGTGGCCTACCTTTGCAGTAGTAATTCTCTTTACCCTGCTCTTTATAGGCGGATGCTCCATGTCCACCTCAGGCTCCATGAAGGTTATACGGTTTGTTGTTTTTCTGAAGCTGATAAAGAGGGGAATTTTCAAGCAGATTCATCCCAGATCGGTAAAGGCTGTGGTCATCGAAGGAGAAGCCGTACCGGCAGACAAGGTTTCCGCCATAACCACTCACATACTGCTGTATTTCGGAGTGTTTTTCTTCTCCTGCATAATGCTTTCCTTCAATAATTTTGACATGGAAACCACCATTACTACAGCTATAGGATTTTTCTCCAACACGGGGATGGCTATGGGCAAAGCAGGCTGCACCGGATATTTCGGAATGTTCAGTCCTTTCTCTCAGTTCTTCCTTTCCCTTATAATGATTATGGGAAGACTTGAAATGTACGCCGTGCTGCTTCTGTTCTCCAAATCCTTCTGGAAGCTTGACAGCGCAAAATCCATATAGATATTTTAAGAAAAAACGGTCACTCTAATACAAGGAGGACCGTTTTATGCTTGTAAAGGATTTAATGACTACTGCTGTTATGTCTGTACCGCCGGAAAGCCCCGCTGCCGCTGCAGTAAAAATCATGCGCTCGGAAAATGTGGGGATTGTACCTGTCTGCGATATTCAGGGGCATCTGCTGGGCGTTGTGACCGACCGGGATATACTTATGCGCGACGGCACGAGCAAAACCGTGGATGAAATAATGAGTTCCAATGTGGTATGCACCTTTCCCAAGGAAAACATCCACGATGCAGCCATGAAAATGTCCGAGCACGGCGTCCGCCGCCTGCCCGTAGTTGAAAACGAAAAGCTTGTAGGCATGCTGTCGCTTAAAGATCTGGCAGGAAAAAGGATTTTCACCGCGGAAATCGGACACATAATGTACAATATATGTAATAAAAAGCCGTAGCACTGTCATTTGCTGCGGCTCTTCTCTATAATCCTAAAATCTATCTGCCTGTCCTCGGGCCTTGCATCCGTAACCCGGATTCTCACCTTCTCACCAAGCTGATAGGGTCTGGCAATCTCTGTGGCTAAGGCCATGCCTTCGATGGTGTTTGCAAGCTCCACATAAACACCGAAGTCGGTAACTCCACTTACTACACCGTCGAATTCATCTCCTATGTGCGCCACCATAAACTGGGTCTTTTTAAGCTTATCCACCTCACGCTCCAGCTCCTGTGCCTTGCGCTCTGTCTTTGACGAAATATCGGCAGCCCTTTCCGCATCCTGCCTGTATTTTTCCAGCTTTTCCTCGGTCATATGACCGGTAATGGATTCCTTGATTATTCTGTGAATTATCAGGTCCGGATATCTCCTTATAGGTGAGGTGAAATGGCAGTAATATCTGAACGCCAGTCCGAAATGCCCCTCGCACTCCGTGCTGTAACAGGCTTTTTTCATGGTTCTGAGCATTACCCGGTTTACGACACTTTCGTAAGGCTCGCCCTCTATGTCTGCTATAATATCTGCCAAAGTCTTGGGATAAATATTATCTGCACTTCCCTTAAGCTTAATGCCGAAGTTCATAAGGTAGGTCTTCAGGTCCATGATTTTTTCCGGATCGGGTTTTTCGTGAATCCGGTACACGAAAGGATAATTGAGCCAGAAAAAGTGCTCTGCCACCGTTTCATTGGCTGCAAGCATGAATTCCTCGATGAGCCTGTTTGCCGTTCTTCTTTCCTCAGGCGCAACTGAAACGGGCTGCTCAGCTTCGTCCAGAGTTATCACCGCCTCGGCAATATCGAAATCCAGGCTGCCTCGCTGCTTTCTCCGGTGACGCAGTATGGCAGCAAGCTCTCCCATAAGTCTGATATCGCCCACTATATTGCTGTATTTCGCCGTGAGCTTGGCATCGTCCTTTTCCAGAATATCCGAAACATCGTCGTAGACAAGTCTTGCGGAGGAGCGTATAACCGACTCCTGTATTGAGTGTTCCACCACCACACCCTCTTTATCGATTTCCATAAAGCAGGAAAGTGTCAGCTTGTCTTCTCCTGCATTGAGGCTGCAGCTGCCGTTGGAAAGGGCTTTCGGAAGCATTGGTACCACACGGTTAATGAGATATACGCTGGTGCCTCGTTTTAAAGCCTCCTTGTCCAGATATCCGTCTTCTTTCACATAATGGCTCACATCGGCAATATGGACGCCCAGAAGGTAGTTACCGTTTGGGAGCATTTCAATGGAGACCGCATCGTCCAAGTCCTTAGCCGTCGGTCCGTCTATGGTAAATATGGTTTTGCTGCGAAGGTCAAGTCTGCCGCTTGCTGAAATCATTTCCTCGGTAATGGGCTCTCTTGAGCGAGCTTTGGCCTCTGCATTTACCCTGCTCGGGAATGTTTCATATAACCCATAGGCTCTTATGAGGCTGAGCACATCGCTGCCGGGCTGGCCTTCTCTGGCGATGACCTCCGTTATTTTTCCCTCAAGGCTGTGCGTTCCGTCGGGATATGCGGTAATCTTGACCAGCACCTTATCTCCTGTCTGAGCGTTTCTGGCGAAATCCCTTTTTACGAAAACATCCTCTCC
>JAEDNK010000155.1 GCA_016302545.1 Bacillota bacterium | reverse complement strand
CATCAAGCTGATGCTGCTGCTCTGCAAATCTTTCGTACTGATCGATAGGGTCGTTGAGCTCGGAAAAACCGTTACAGATTTCCCATCCGTTGATGTAACCCTCAAATCTTCTTGTGATTCTAGGGTCATCCTTACTTCTCTTTGCAAGCGGTGATATTTCAACAGGATGTCCTGTTACGAAGACAGGTACAGGTCCGTCAAGAACGCCCGGAATATCCTCACAGTATTCTTCGAACATTTCAGCTATGATCTTACCGCGGGTCCAGTCCTTAACATCGTCCTTATCCATGCCGTATTTAATAGCCTCTGCTCTTGCAGTCTCATCGTCTGCAATGTTGTGGAAATCGATGCCTGTAACTTCGCATACGAAATCGGTCATGTCGATTCTCTTCCAAGGCGGAGTTACATCGAATTCCTTGCCCTGATACTTGATAATCGGGCTTCCGTTTACCGCCATAGCAGCCTTGTAGACAACCTGCTCCGTAACCTCGATTACAAGCTCCATGTCTCCGTATGCGGCATAGCATTCCATTGATGTGAATTCAGGGTTGTGGTTTCTGTCCATACCCTCGTTTCTGAACATCTTACCCATTTCATATACTCTGTCGAGGCCGCCTACGATGAGTCTCTTCAGATAAAGCTCGTTGGAAATACGCAGCTTCATGTCGATGTCCAGAGTGTTGTGGTGAGTGTTGAAAGGTCTGGCGTTGGCTCCGCCTGCAATGGTAGTAAGTATAGGAGTGTCTACCTCCAGATATCCGTAGTCCTCCTCCAGAACTCTCTTGATTTCCTTTATAATTCTTGCTCTCTTGTAGAACATTTCCTGAACATCAGGATTCATGATGAGGTCAACGTATCTCTGACGATATCTCAAATCCTGATCCTTAAGACCCTGCCACTTGTTAGGGAGAACCTGCAGGGACTTGGAAAGAAGCACAAGTCTGGACACCTTTATGGAAACCTCACCTGTTCTGGTCTTGAATACCACACCTTCTACTCCAACGATATCGCCGATATCGTAAGTCTTGAAGTAGTTGTATTCTTCTTCGCCCAAGGCATCCTTTGCTACGAAACACTGAATTCTGCCCTGCTTATCCTGAATGTCGATAAAGGAAGCTTTGCCCATATGTCTGAATGCCATGATTCTGCCGGCGCAGGAAACTTCCTGGTCCTCCATAGCCTCGAAATTTTCTTTGATATCCATGCTGTGAGCCGTTACATTCCAGTTTTCTTCAAGGAAAGGATTTCTGCCCGCTTCCTGCAAAGCCTTCAGCTTTTCCCTTCTTATCTGGCGCTGTTCGCTCAGGACCTCTTCAGAAACCTCTTCTGCCTCGACTTCAGGATTTACATTTTCTATTCTGTCTTCTGTACTCATTTTTCTTTTCCTCTCTGATCAAATTACTTAATACTCTCTTATCTGCTTATGTTCTCAACCTTGTAGTGAAGAATTCCGTCAGGTACTACAATCTCAACAATTTCTCCTTTTTTCTTTCCCAGGAGATGCTGTCCCACCAGCGATTCATTTGAAATTTTGCCTGCAAACGGGTCTGCCTCTGTGGAGCCGACGATGGTAAACTCCATTTTTTCTCCTGAATCCACATCTTTTATCTCAACTTTGAGACCTACGCCTACAAAGTCGTTTGTCATCTCGCTTTCATCGATGATCTTGGCAGTTCTGATCATGTTTTCGAGCTTTACGATTCTCTCTTCAAGCTCCGCCTGCTCATCCTTTGCTGAATCATACTCGGCGTTTTCGGAAAGGTCTCCGTAGGAAATAGCTTCCTTCAGTCTCTCAGATACTTCCTTTCTTCTAACCGATACCAGTTCTTCATGCTCCGCTACAATTTTATCGTAGCCCTCCTGGGTTAACAAAATTTCTTCAGCCATTTTTTATCTCCTTTCGATTTGCTATACAAATGCGATATTTACATTTCTGCAGTTAGTCAGGTATACGATGGTGGCATAGCAGATGTCAAATTCCATGATATCTCCCACCTTCCAGTCCTTTTCTGCATCCTGAATATCAATGATAGTGTGGTCGCTTGACGCTCCCAGAACCTCAATACCTTTTTCCATAGGCAAAAGCTCTGCAGGATCGCCGTAATCCACCTTTCCTACGCCCAGAAGCGCTCTCTTTCTCATCCCCCTGTCAACATAGACCGGCGTATGACCAAATGCGTCAACCGTAATGGTTCCCACAGGGTGAGAAGGCTTATCCTTTACCTCGATGACCTCTGCCTTCAGCCTGAACACATCCTGATACACGTCGCTCATGTCGTAGCCGTAGAACACATCAAGGTCCCGAGCCAGCAAAATGCCTTCGCCTATTCTGAGAAGATTAATTCTCTTAGGAATATTGCCGTCCAGCACTCTCATTAAGCTGCTGGTGGCTCCGCCGGATATGTATTCCAGCTGTCTTCCAAGGCGGGTTTCGATGTGCTCCGCAATTTCAACCAGCTCATTGAGTGTCTCAACCGTGGGCGAAATGGAGCCGTAGCAGCCTACATTGGTTCCTATTCCCACAAGCCGGAGGTTTGCCAGCTCCTTTTCGATGTATTCACATACATCTGCCATTTCTTCCTTATCCCAGAAGCCTTCTCTAAGGTCGCCCATGTCAGCCATCACTATAACCTTATGCAGCTTGCCCTGCT
>JAEDNK010000154.1 GCA_016302545.1 Bacillota bacterium | reverse complement strand
CACAGATGTACATACCTAAAAGCCGGTACAATCTGGTTAACAGCCTGAAGCGCAGGCGGGTCTTGGAGACGGCAGAGGACATAGCCAAAGGGAACATCAGGGCCATGGAGCGCTTGTTGAAGGAATACGAGCCTTTGGATTTTGATAAAATCGAAAGAAGCCTGCCGCAGTCCTACAGAGGTCTTGAGCCGGCCAAGCCGAATTTTGCATCGGGCGAGAAAACATATTTCGGAGCGAAAGGGCAGCATTTCATACAGTCGGAGAACCCTTTCATGAGAGAGAAACTGGTCAACTCCACATATTTTGGGCTTAAAACCAGGTCAAAAAGTGAGGCAATTATAGCGGAATCCCTTTACCGGGCAGGTTTTTCGGTGTATTATGAAAAGAGGATAATATTGTATGACGAGTTCGGGAATAAAAAGACCGCTTACCTGGATTTCGTAGTGCCATTGACTCCTTTTTATGAAATGGGCTGGGAGCATAACGGACTTTTGGACGACGATGCATATCTTGAGCGCAATGTGGAAAAGCTCAGGCTCTACCACCTCAACGGAATATATCAGCCGAAGAATCTGATAATAACGGCCGATAAATCCGGCGGAGGGCTGGATAATGAGTACATAGAGTGTCTGGTGCAGAATTATCTGACCGGTCTTTCCCGAATGTTGTCCGAGGCGGGAATGAGCTATAAGTTCCGAACCGGCTGCAAAATTCATTTATAAAACACGAATGGTGAAAGAAAGATGTTATTAGACAATTTAGTTATTTCTGTAGAAGCTGTCGCGCCAATGTTTATAGTGATGGCCGTAGGAATGTTTGTAAGAAGAAAAGGATTTATAAATGAGAAGGAAGTGAAGCGGGTCAACCGCATGATTTTTGTTGTTCTCTTTCCAGCGCTGCTGTTTAACAGCTTATATGGAAAAGACATATCGGAGGCATTAAATATCCGACTGGCAGCTTATGCTCTGGGGATGATTGCGCTCATATATCTAGCCACAGTTGCCATTGTAACGAAGGTGGAAAAAAGCCCTAAGAGCCGGGGAGCCATGATTCAGGCCATATACAGAAGCAATTTTGTAATAATGGGGATCCCGATAGTTGCGAATATTTTCGGAAGTGAAAATCTGGCAATGACTTCGGTTATGATAACCATCATCGTACCCATATTCAATGTATTGGCGGTGGTGACTCTGGAGATTTTCAGAGGGAGCAGACCAAGCCCGCTGCATGTAATCGCCGGTATACTGAAAAACCCTATGATTATAGGTGCAGTGCTGGGCATTCTGGCGGTGGCTCTGAATATCAAGCTGCCGGATTTCGCGGAGAATACCGTGGGTATGCTGGCTAATGCAGCCACCCCTATGGCGCTGCTGATTTTGGGAGCGTCATTCAACATTAACAGTGTGGAAAGAGTTAAGCGCAACCTGATTATATGTCTCACAGGCAGACTCATAGCGGTACCTGCGATTGCCCTGACCTGCGGGGTGCTGGCCGGATTCAGGGGAGTAGCTCTGGTAACACTGGTAGCTATATTCGCGTCACCTACAGCAGTGTCTTCATTCACCATGGCTCAGCAGATGGACAGCGACGGAGAACTTGCAGGAGCATGTGTAATCTTCTCGTCCATGTTTTCCTGCCTGACTATGTTCGGATGGATTTTTGCACTGAAGAGTCTGGGGCTGTTTTAGGATAACCCGTAATACCCAAGTAGAAATGTAGCTGCAGCGGGAATCACAGCCAGCGAAATAAGAGTGGTGATAGCTACCATTTCTGCAGCAATCAGAGAATCACGGTTTTGCTCGCTTGTGACAGGAACGGTGGCCACGGCCACAGGAAAGGATGCGGCAAAGATAAGACAAACTTTAACCTCCGGAGAGAAAGGAAGCCAGTTCACCATAAAGAAAGTCAAAACAGGAAGCAGAAGCATTTTGAGAAATGAGATGCCAAGCAGCTTTCTGTTTTTTAATACTTCTTTAAAATCGCATTCGCCCAGCTGCATCCCTACAATGAGCATGGAAAGAGGTGTGGTGGCATCGCCTATCATATCAACACAATCGAATATGACTGCAGGCAGTTTGAGACCGGCAAAGAGCATAAAGATGCTGAATATAGCAGCGATGGCATTAATATTCTTAAATGAATTGAGGAAACCTCTGAAGTCCAGCCTGCCGCCGGAAGCCCCCAGATTAACCAGCATAATTCCGAAGGTATAAAGATAAAGGTTGAGGACTACATTGTGTATTACCATAAGGTAAAGAATGCCTGAACCGAAGATGGCCAGGGTGATGGGAAAGCCTATGAAGCCGCTGTTGATGGAACCAAATGCGAAGGTGTAAATTCCTGAATTTTCGGCAGGCTCAACCTTGATGAGTTTTGCGGAAAGGACCCATCCCAGCAGGGCCGACACTGCAAAGAAAAGGATGCCGCCCACAAGTGTCTGAAGGCTGAGACTCAGCGTATCTTCGCAAAGCTCATTCGATGTAATTGACGCAACAATCATACACGGACATGTAACTCTGAGAAGCAGTGCTACAAGATATCTGTTGGCGGCCATAGGCAGAATATCAGCTTTATTAGCCACGAACCCAATACCGATAATTAAGAAGATTGATAAGATTTTTCCAAAAACAAGTTCCATTTTTTAAGAGTCCTTTCGTTGCCGACACATAT
>JAEDNK010000153.1 GCA_016302545.1 Bacillota bacterium | reverse complement strand
CGGATGCAGAGCGGTCAAAGAATACCATCTGTCTGGCTGTCAGTGTCGGATGCAAGAAGAAGGGAATTAAAAACCGCTGCCGTCTGGGGGATATCCCTCCCAACATGAATGTGATTGTTGCGCCGCCTCGGATGCAGCTTTACATTGACTGCGCTGCGGAAATCCATGGTGTTTTTCTCAAATACTTTGCACCAGAAGATATTTACACCTATTCCATTGATGAATCCTTTCTCCACGTTACCCCATACCTGAAAATGTATGGTCTGCCACCCAGAGCATTGGCAGCAAAAGTCATAGCGGATATTAAGGCCACTGTGGGAACGCTGTCCACCTGTGGCATTGGCTCAAATCTATATCTTGCAAAAGTATCATTAGATATATTAGCCAAACATAGTCCTGATTTTATAGCAGAATTGACGGAACAAAGCTACCGTGAACAGTTATGGCAGCATACCCCGCTGACCGACTTCTGGAGGGTAGGGGCTGGCACGGCTAACAGGCTGCGGAACCGTGGCATAACCACCATGCAGGGAATCACCGAAAGTGACCCCGACAGTCTATACAAACTGTTTGGCATCAACGCTGAACTGCTCATAGACCATGCCTGGGGGCGGGAACCATGCACCATAGCTGATATTAAAGCCTACAAATCCAGCAGCAAGAGCCTCTCGTCTTCTCAGGTGTTAATGCGGGATTATAAACCAGAGGAAGCAATCATTGTGGCAAAAGAGATGGCAGACCAATTATGTCTTGATATGGCTGCAAGGAACTACCTCACTGAATCTATTTCACTGTATATCGGCTATTCCTACACCCAGGGTGTGCCTGGGACAGGGGGCACAGCTACGCTGGCATTGGGCACAAATCTATCCTCAGTGGTGCTTCCTGCGGTGGATGTGCTGTTCAGGCGGGTTGTCCGTCAAGGCTATGCCATACGGCAGATAGGATTGAGTTGCCCTGTATATCCCGATACAGGGGCCTATCAGCTGAATATGTTTGAGGACACAGAAAAACAGCTGCGGGGAAAAGCCTTGCAGGAGGCACTATTAAGCATCCGCTCCAAGTACGGAAAGAACGCCATATTAAAAGGAATCAACTTTGACCCTGCCGCAACAGGGCGGGAACGCAATATGCAGATTGGAGGTCATAAAAGTGGCAGCGAAGGTAGTAAGAGCACCCATGCCCAGAAGTAAACGGGCAGCGCAGTTCGCAATGTTCGATGCTTTGAAGGGACTAAAGGAGGCCATAGCTGCAAAAGAAAAGCACCCTGAGCCAAGAAGAATTCTGGCTGAGGATGCTGTTCTTGAACTGAATGCCACATTAACAGAGCTGGAGCAAGGCCAGATGGCAACTGTGGTCTATTATGGGGCCTATGAGCAAGCCTATAAGCAGCTCACCGGCATAGTCAAAAAAGTAGATTCTTTCTGGAAAACGTTGCAAATTGGTGATATTACCATCGACTTTTCAGAAATAGCCGAACTTTATGCCATGTAATTGTGTTATAGGGTATCGTCTGATTACAATTCAACTTTAGGAATTGCAAATATCGAATATTGTCGAAAAATTTCGGACGAAATAATTTTCATATTAAGAAAGAACGTGTTATATTTGTGATATCATCAAGCAAAGGAGGATTATGATGAACTTCAACGAAATTCTTAACACCATTGCAAAAAACAACAGCACTACCCCCGAACAAGTCCAACAAGAGATGCAGGAGGCAATCAGCGCAGCCTTCTCTTCCGACAATCCAGAAACAAAAGAAAAATGGGATTCCATGCCCTTCAATGGGAGCTGTCCCACCCCTGAGCAGCTGACAGAGTACATTGTAAAGATTCTTACTGAGACACAGGAAAGCTGATATTAACACTGCCGCTCATACCACACGCTCCCAAAAAGAAAACCATCGATACAACAATGCACCGATGGTTCTATGGTTCCAAATTATCTTCTTCAAAATACGGGGAGTCAAAGAAAACTGTCATAGAGATTTGGAGTCCTTGGCAGATTTCGTGAAGCACTCTCAGGCTCATGGTATTGTAGGTGCAGTTCAAAATATTGCTGATAGTGGACTTGGGAAGCCCTGTTCTGGTACTGAGCTGATAGCCGTTCATTTTCTTCATTTCCAGCAATTCATTCAGTCGCTTGCAAATTGCTTCATTCAGCTGCATTATATCCCCCCCATCCATATTTCCATTATAAGATTTTGGTATACAGATTAGGTTCAGAATTCTGTACTTTTCGCAATTTATCGGCTATGATATACCAGAATGAGAAATGAATCTTTACCGCAATTTTGAAAGAGGTGAATGGTATGTCCGATGCAGAAACACTTCAGACCACAGAGGAAGAATTAACCCCCAGCTATCACGGTGAACTATGCCGCCATAATGGTGAAAACCCTGATTACGAAATCGCCTGTGATGAATGCGATTATTATTTGACCTGTTTTCCAGATTGGGAAGATATGATGCAACAGCCTGGTACTACTCAAAATATATGAAGTATTCAAAAAGTAATACTTTCAATATCAGAAGTCAAGAAACGCATTCAGAGTAATCTGAGTGCGTTTTCTTATTTACGATAAGTACAAAACCAAACTTTCTTACCTTATTCTTCTATGATTATAAAAACGATAACATAGGTGGTGATACCATGAGAATTAAACTCT
>JAEDNK010000040.1 GCA_016302545.1 Bacillota bacterium | reverse complement strand
AAATTATTTATTTGTTATTTTCTTGACTTTCCTGAAAAGATGGTGTAATATATGTACAAAATAGGTGAACCATCATTCACGTGAATATATATTCACGCATCGAGCGAGAGAAAGGAGAGGAAATATGTTTGCAGCTTTTTTGTCCACAGTTTGCGGGTCGCTATTGGGAATATGCGTGACATGCCTATCGGCCTTTGCTGTGACTCTTATTTTCCGAACATCCACCACAGCTAATTTTGCGCAGGCATCGATAGCTGCTTTTGGATGCTATGTTGTTGCTGATTGTCTGAATAATAGGGGAATACCGGTGTATATCGGCGTGTTTATCGGTATGGCCATAGGCGTGGCAATCGGCCTTTTCATCGATTTGCTGGTGTTCCGCAAGGGACGCTATATTAACGAGCTTGGCAAGCAGATCATCACAATGGGTTTTGTATCGCTGTTCTTCGGCGGAACTCCCCTTGTGTTCGGCAATCCGGAATTCATACCTTTTGAGCCTTTCTATAATACGACAAAGGCAGGGACGGATTCCAATATCGTCATTAATGCTTTCGGCGGAGAGATAGTGTTTACCAAGCATGCGCTTATATGTACGGCCATTACCGTTGTGGTGCTGGGCACGATTTTCATTCTTCTGAAGGTAAGCAAATGGGGTCTTGGTGTAAGAACCACAGCTTCCAGCGAATTTACGGCAGAGCTTATGGGAATCGATACCCATGTAATTACGGCAATCTCATGGGCCCTTGCTTGTGCACTGGGTGTGCTTGCGGCGGTTATGTACGCCGGAGGAGGAGCTATGATAAGTGCGTCATTCATGGCAATTATTCAGGTCAATGCTTTTCTTGCCTGCATTCTTGGTGGCTTCTCCACATTCTACGGCTCTGTGGTGGGCGCCATCCTTATCCCCGTCATTACCAATTGTGTCGGCTTCTTAGCCAACTTTCCGGCATTTCATAATATCAGCCGCTGGCAGCTGGTTATCGTTTATCTGCTCCTTATGATTGTGATCCTGATTAAGCCACAGGGGCTGTTCGGGAAGAAAGTTGTAAAGAAGGTGTAGCCATGATGAATACTGATTTAAGAAAAGATTATCTTGGGATGGTATTTGAAAAGCATCGAAAGCTTACTGCAAAAGAGCGTGTTGGAAAGGCATTACATATACCCCTGACCCAGTATCTGGTTTTTGCAGCTGTCCTCGTATCCTTCTACATCCTCATGCAGGGCGGAGCGGTGACAAGCTCATTCGTATTTGCCATCGGTAATACCATGATTTATGCAATCATGGCCATCGGTTTCTGTCTGCTCATGGGCTACTCCGGACTGGCATCATTAGGAACGGCCGGCTTTGTGGGAATAGGCGCCTATATCGCCTTCTACCTTGTACAGGAATATGGGTACACTTTTGGGGTGGCATTCATTGTGACAGTTGCAGTCGCTATCGTCACAGGAATTATGGTTGGCTTCATTTCTCTCAGAATTGAGGGAATATATCTGGCAATTCTGACCCTTGGTCTGTCGGAGATTTTGAGAAACACATTTATTTCGCTGAAATCAAGTATAAAGATAGATATGTCCAAAATACAGATCCTTGGAGCCAAAATCGGTGAAAATGAAGTGTATCTTCTGATTTTGCTGGTATTCGTAGTCCTTCTGTGGATTACCTCAAACTTAATACACAGTCCTGTGGGCAGAGCCCTGCTGTCTGTTAAAAACAGTTCATCTGCTGCACAGGCCATGGGAATCAACCTGATGAAGTACCGGGTGCTGGCCTTTGTAATATCCACAATATATGCTGCCATTGCCGGACTTCTGTATATGATGTATCTGCGTAACATGACCACATCCACATCAACGTTACTTGCCATGACAACCTCGTTAAACATCTTAGGAGCTGTTGTCATCGGAGGTGCAAAATCACTGTGGGGTACCTCCTTTGGCGTATTTATAATATATGGACTTCAGTCAACATTGCTGAGCAAGATTGCCTTCTTTGTTGAAAACCCGGCCTTCATTACAATGCTTACGGGACTGATGATTATTCTTATCGTTATGTTTTTCCCGGGAGGAATAGCTCAGATGGCATCCAACCTTGCCCGCAAGTACAGGGAAAGTAAGCTGAGGAAAAATGTAGAGAGGAGGATAGAAGCTTATGGCAGAATCTGATCGTAGGTATATGCGTCTGGAAAGATGCAAAAGCCGCCTTGCTATGGAAAAGGAATATAAGGATATCCTTCTTAAGGACATAGATGAGCAGGTGGAAAAAGAAGCGGTGGCCTTCGAGGCTCAGGAAAGGGAAAAGCTTTACCGGCAGCATCCGGAGTGGATGCCGAAAGAGCAGGTATACGAAACCGTCTATCAAGCAAAGCTAAGGCAATTTGATTCCGATATGGAATTTGAAATGCAGGAGGCTTTATCCCAAGCCGCCCGCATCGTTTCAAAAAATCCGGAACAAAAAGAAATTCAGGACAGCAGACTCAAAGAGCTTGCAGAAAAACAGGCAAGACTCAGAGAAAAATTTACAGCACATCTTGAGGCAGCTCTGAAGGAGCAGCTGAAGGAGCAGGTGGATATTCCACCCGATGAGGAGAAGGCGCTTTTAGGCAGAGTTGAGGACTTCCGCCTGTCAAGGTGTCGGGAAACGCAGGCAAAAAAGGAAAAGATATCGGCAGATGAGGATGCCAAGATAAAGAAGCTGGAGGCCTCATTGAAAAAAGCCGAAGGAGCCGTCTCAAAAACCGGTCTGAGTATGCCTGAGGATACTGTGCTGAGTGTGCAGAACCTGTGTATGTATTTCGGCGGCGTCCATGCCGTAGAGAATTTATCTTTTGATGTAAAAAAAGGAGAAATCTTCGGACTTATCGGTCCTAACGGGGCAGGGAAAACTACGGTGTTTAACTGCATCACACAGTTTTACAAACCTACGTCGGGAACTCTTCTTTTTGAAAATAAAGCCGGCGAGATTATATCTCTGACGGATGAATCGGTACATAACGTCATATGTCAGGGAATAGTACGTACCTTCCAGAATGTAGAGGTTATACGGGAGGTTTCAGTGCTGGAGAATCTGCTTATAGCAGGCCACAGCCGATTTACCTTAGGGCTTGCGGCTCAGGCTCTGCACTTGCCGCAGCTGAAGAAGCAGGAACGCATAATTAAGGAAAAGGCTATGAAGGTGCTGGAGTTCATGGGGCTTTCCGACTACAAGGACTGGACTGCAGCGGGTCTGCCATATGGTATATTGAAGAAGATAGAGATTGCACGAACCCTTATGTGCGATCCTCAGCTGATTATTTTAGATGAGCCGGCAGCAGGTCTCAACGATACCGAGACGGCTTCCCTTACGGAGCTTATTCTGCGAATCCGAGACACTTTAGGCTGTACAATTCTGCTGGTAGAGCATGATATGGGACTTGTAATGAATGTTTGTCAGACTATCTGTGCCATATCCTTCGGTGAGCTTTTGGCAATAGGAAGCCCTGAGGAAATTCAGAACAATCCTGACGTTCAGAAGGCATATTTAGGTGAAAGCGAGGAGGAGGCGAATTAAATGGCTTTGCTTGAAGTAAGAAATTTACAAGTAAATTATGGACCTATTCAGGCTGTCAAAGGAATAGACCTGGATGTAGAAGAGTGTACCATAACAGCACTTTTGGGTGCAAACGGCGCCGGAAAAACCTCCACCCTCCGCGCCATATCGGGAGCAGTCAAAGCCTGCGGCTCCGTATGCCTGGACGGCAGCGAGCTTTTGGGACAGAGAGCTTTTAAGACGGCGCGCATGGGGCTCAACATGTCGCCGGAGGGAAGATTGATCTTTGCAGGACTGACGGTGGAGGAGAATCTTAAGGCAGGCGCTTACTGCATTAAGAACAGAAGGGACTACGATAGAAATCTCGAACGTGTGACGAAGCTTTTCCCGATTCTTAAGGAAAGGCGCAAACAGCAGGCGGGAACCCTTTCCGGCGGAGAGCAGCAGATGCTTGCCATTGCCCGGGCGCTGATGGCTGACCCGAAGGTGCTGCTTCTGGACGAGCCCTCTTTGGGACTTGCGCCGTTAATTATAAAGGAGATTTTTGCTGCGCTTCAGGAAATCCGTGCAGGGGGCACCACAATTCTCATGGTGGAACAAAATGCTCTTGCGGCGCTGAAAATTGCCGATTACGGTTGCGTGCTGGAATTAGGGAAGATCTCCATGAAAGGGCCGGCTGAGCAGTTGCTGGGTGACAAACGCCTGGTGGAGGCATATCTGGGGAATAAAAAATGATACATTTTCTGTGAAGAAGAAAGGAGTTTATTATGAAAAAGTTATTAGTAGTACTGCTGAGCGTGGCGATGCTCTGCACATTTATGTCAGGTTGCGGCGGAGGAGAAGAAAACGGCGGACAAAGCGAGTATACACCGTTTGTTGACGTACAGGGAGTAACAGATACCGAGATTCTCGTCGGCAATACAGCGGCGACAACCGGGGCATATGCCACAGTAGGCGTACCGTTTAATGCCGGATTGGAAGCAGCATTTAAGGCATACAATGACGCCGGCGGCTTTCAGGGTAAAAAAATCGTTCTCAAACACTATGATGACGGTTTTGACGGAGCGCAGGGTATGACATATACGAAGCAGCTTGTGGAAACTGACGGCGTATTTGCAATAGTCGGTCATTTCGGAACCAATACTGTGGGCGCTACACTTGATTATCTTAAGGAAAAAGGCGTTCCTATGGTATATGCGGCAACGGGAATAGACGATCTGTATGAGGAAGCTGCTTCCGGAAATAATGCGGTAATATATCCCGTACAGCCTATTTACAGCGCTGAAGGCAGAGTACTCCTTGCTCGAGCTGCTGCTCCTGAAGCAGAAGGCATGGGTCTTGGCGGAACCAAAATCGGTGTGATTGCAACCACCGACGATGCGGGAGAAGGAATGCTGGCAGGTGTGGAACGCCAGAACGAAGAAATTTCGGCAAGCCTTACGATTCAGGAGGTCGAAGCCGGTGCGACAGATTACTCTGCGGCAGTCAATGTTTTAAAGAACGCAGGCTGCGATGTGGTTATAGCCTGCATGAACCAGGCACCATTGAACACCCTGATGAATACAATGCGCGATAACAACTATAATGTAGATGTTGTAACGTCATACGTTAATGCATCTGCAGCAACGCTGGGCGGAATGGTTGACAGCGGAGCCATCACTGAAAAACGCATGGTATACGCAACTGCATGGCTTGATGCCACAACGCAGGAAGGACTTGCTGATTACACTGCGTTCTATAATGCAATGTCAGCATGGGAACTTGCAAACGGAGAAAGCGGAAATACATATGCTCTGAACTCCTTTGCCATGGCAGGATACATCGCAGGAGATATATTCGTTCAGGCGCTGAAGAATCTGGATGCCGCAGGGCTGGGGCTTGACTACGCTAATTTTGCCAAGATTATGGAAGAAGGAGAATATAAGATTGCCATGGGTGGAGCCATCAGCTTCGCAGAGGGAGCTCGCCTTGGAGTTACCTCTCTGGCGCTTAACAAGATTTCCCTTGAAAAGGATGCTTCGGGCAACTATGCCCTTCTGAACGTAAGCCCTATCATGTCCCTTGAGGAGGTTATGGGGTCAGTTAAATAACAATAATCGGTGGGCTGCCCCTTTAAGGGCAGCCATCGTGTAAATTGCCCTTATGGGCACGAAAGAAAGAGAGAATAATACTATGCCTACTTTTAATATGGAGGGTAAAACCGTTTACTATGAAACATATGGTCAGGGGAAGGCGTTGGTACTGCTCAACGGTATTATGATGTCCTGTGCGAGCTGGAAGGAATTCATAGAGCCCTTTTCCGCCAATAACAAGCTTATTTTGGTTGATTTCTTCGATCAGGGACAGTCGGAGAAGCTGGTGGGACAGAATTATGATCATACCCTTCAGGTTCGCCTGGTCAAAGCGCTCTTAGAGCATATAGGGTTGGAAAAAGCAAGCTTGGCAGGCATTTCCTACGGGAGTGAAGTTGCCCTCGAATTTGCTGTTGAGTATCCGCAGCTTGTAGAGCGGCTGGTTTTGCTAAATGCTACTGCTGCAACGGGCTACTGGCTCGGCGATATCGGCAGAGCATGGAACTTGGCTTCCGACAGCGGTGAATCCTATTACTATACTGCTATTCCGGTAATCTACTCGCCAAAATTTTACAATGAAAAACATGATTGGATGGAGAAACGGCAAGAATTGCTGATTCCCCTGTTTGAAGATGAAAACTTCATAGGAGCTATGCGTCGCCTTACTGTCAGCTCGGATAACTATGATGTACGCCATCGGCTGGGGGAAATAAAATGTCCTACGCTGGTAGTTTCGTGTCAGGAGGATTATCTGACTCCGCTGAAGGAGCAGGAGTATCTGAAGGAACACATACAGGACTGCTGCCATGTGATCTTGCCCGGAAGCGGACATGCCACCATGTATGAACAGCCTTTGCTGTTTGCTACACTGATTGAGGGCTTCGTAAATACTGCCAAAACTACATATAATATTTAAGGGAAAATAATATGGAAAAGGAATATAAATATAAATATATAACGACACCGCGGCTTACCACCGCCTATATAGAAGCGGGACAGGCAGATAAACCAAAGCTTCTTTTGCTTCATGGAAACTTCTCATCAGCGGTGTTTTACGAGGGGCTCATGGCGAGACTTGAAGAGAAATATTACATGATAGCACCTGATTTTCGCTGCTTCGGCAAATCTTCGGCACTTCCGGTAGATGCTACGGAGGGGCTTAGGGTTTTTACCGAGGATTTAGATGAATTTGTCAGGGCAATAGGATGGGATAAATTCTCACTCTGCGGCTGGTCCATGGGCGGAGGAATCGCCATGCAGTATGTCATAGACCATTGTGAAAAGGTGGAGAAGCTCATACTGCAGGCGCCACTTTCACCTTACGGCTTCGGGGGCACCTATGACATTGACGGAAAAAAAGTTGAGCCCCTGGGCATCGGAAGCGGTGCGGGAACCGCCAACCAAGAACTTCTCAAAGCAATTCAGGAGAAGGACAGAGCTATACCGGGTCAGGTTATCGATGCTGTTTACGTTGCAGCAGGCAATAAGCTTCCGGCAGACCGCCGGGAAAAATATATTGACAGCCTGCTTATGTGCAGTGTAGGTGAGGATATGTGTCAGGGTAATTTTGTGCCCGACAGTAACTGGCCCTTTGTACGGTCAGGTGACAAGGGTGTAGGCAACACTATGTCGCCTCAATACTGTGATCTGTCTTCACTGCCGGAGATTCCGGTTAAACCGCCGGTTATGTGGATTCGAGGAGATAAAGATATTATGGTATCTGATAACAGCTCCTGCGACTTGGCTGTGCTTGGCAGGATGGGAATAATACCCGGTTACCCGGGGGAGAATGTTTTCCCGAGCCAGCCGATGGTTTCTCAGACAAGACATGTTCTGGAGATGTATAAAGCTCAGGGCGGAAAGTATGAGGAGGTTGTGTTTGCGGAAAGCGGGCACGGCTGCATGCTTGACCACGAGGAAGAGTTCGCACAGACGGTTGATGAGTTTATCAGTGGGATGAATTAAAATGGATTTGTCCGCGTATTTAAAGAAAAACCCGAGAAAAATAAAGTCAGACTTTAGATTTCTCGGGTTTTGATTTCACGCTAAAGGTAATCTGATATACCTGTTTTTACATGATCGGTAGCAGCACCCCGTAAAACAATGCGCCAAGTCCACCGCATATGACCAAGGTGATAATGGGGTTAATCTTGAATTTCCACACCAGCAGCAGTGCGATACCGAAGAAAATCAGGCTGTACAGGCTTGTTATTGAAATTTCAGCCACAGAAATACATGAGGCTGCAATAAGGCCGATGACAGCGGGACGAATACCTGCCAGAGCATTCCGAAGATGTTTGTTTTCCTTGAATTTGGAAAAATAGAAGGACACTATAAGCGAAAGGGTCACGGGAACGGCCAAGGTACAGAGAGTACACATGATGCCGCCCCAAACGCCGAACATATTATATCCCACGAAGGTTGCGGAGTTTACGGCGATAGGACCTGGGGTCATTTCGGCTATGGCTACTATGTTGACAAACTGCTCCGGAGTAATCCAGCCGTTCCCTTCTACGATCTCACGCTGTATAAACGAGAGCACGGCATAGCCGCCGCCGAAGGAAAAAGCGCCGATTTTAAGAAAGGCGAAAGCGACTTTAAGTGCAAGGTAATGCATGTCTATTCACCGTCCTTCCCTGATTGGCGTACATTGTCGGCACCTGCCCGGTGAGCATCTACGGCCTTTACAACTGCTCCGCGGATGAAGAGTCCGTAAAGTGCGGCAGCAACGATGACGATGATGGGATGCAGACCAAAAACCGCGATGGCGATAACCGCCGCAAGAGCAATCAGCCAGTTGAAATACTCGGTGATTTTAGCAGACTTTGCCAGCTTAATCACTGCATATAAAATCAGAGCCACAACAGCAGGTCTGATGCCGTCAAAGACGTATTGAACCACCGGATACTCTGTGATGTTGTTGAATACCATGGCAACAATTAAAATTATTATTACACTCGGTGAAGCAGCTCCCAGCACAGCGGACAGCGCACCTTTCACGCTGCATACTCTGTAGCCCACAAATGTAGCTGCGTTTATGGCAAGAGGACCCGGCAAGCTGTTTGTAAGAGAAACAGCGTCAAGAAATTCCTCGTCACTCATCCAGCCCTTGGTTTCCACCACCTCTTTTTGTATGATTGGCAGCATGGCATAGCCGCCGCCTATTGTAAACAGTCCGGTTTTAAAAAAGACTGCAAAAATTTCAAAAAGTCGTTTCATGTTATTTTGTTCTCCTTTGGAAGGATGCTGCTGTCATGCCGAAAGCAGCTTTTCTATAATTTTACCCTTTAGTGGCAATTATATCAAGCAAATATCGTTATAATTGTTGTAATAGTTGCCCGGAGAAAAGAATAAAACAGTTGAAATTTCAACAGCCCTTTGGTATAATATTTCCAAGTGGCTATGTCAATATATTCACGAATGAAAATAAATTTGGGAGGGCTTAGTTAGATGAAAGGCTATACAAGCGAAAATATCAGAAACGTTGCTTTGCTGGGACACGGCGGCTGCGGAAAGACTACTTTCCTGGAGGCTGCACTTTTGGCAACGGGAGTAATTTCAAGATTAGGAAAGGTTGAGGATGGATCTACGGTATCCGACTATGACAAGGTGGAAATCGAAAAGGGATATTCCATTAACTCTACGCTGGTACCGGTTGAATATAACAAGGTAAAGATCAACTTCGTCGATACGCCGGGCTTCTTCGATTTCGCAGGAGAGGTACAGGGTGCGCTCAGAGGCGTTGAAGCTGCCGCTATTTTAGTCGATGCCTCCTCCGGCATTCAGGTAGGTACGGAAAAGGCATGGGATGCATGTAAGAAAGCAGGCTCACCTAAGTTCTTCATCATCAACAAGATTGACAAGGAAAACGTGGATGTAGATGCTACTATTGCTCAGCTTCAGGAGAAATTCGGAACTTCGGTTGTTACCCTTGACGACAGAGACGCGATTTCCGAAGCTATTGCCGAAGTTGACGAAGAATTCATGGATATTTACTTCGATGCAGGCGAATTTACAGACGAGCAGTTCAGCAGAGGACTGACAAAAGGTATTCTTCAGGGCGACATCGTTCCTGTATTCAAGTGCTCTGCCGTTACAGGCGAAGGCGTTAAGGAAGTTCTGCAGGAAATCATCGATTTCGTTCCTAATCCGACAATCGAGGGCTACAAGGCTGTTAACGACAAGGAAGAAGAAATCGTAATCAAGGCGGATCCTTCAGGCAAGCCGGTAGTATTTGTTTTCAAGACACTTGCAGACTCTTTCCTCGGAAAGATTTCCCTTGCCAAGGTTGTAAGCGGCAAGGTAACTGCAGGTATGTCATTACATAACTTCAGAGCGGAAAAGGACGAAAAGCTGGGCTCTGTATTCTTCATCAGAGGCAAGAATAAGGAAGACTGCCCTGAGGCTGTAGCGGGCGATATCGTTGCGCTGGGCAAGCTTGAATACACCAAGACAGGCGATACCTTATCCGAAAAGAACAATCAGGTTACCATAGCGCCGATCAGCTTCCCACAGCCGACGCTGTTCGTGGCAATCGAGTCTGCGGACAAGGGAGCCGATGATAAGCTTTCAACGGGATTTGCAAGACTGACGGAGGAAGACCCTTCGCTGGTTCTCCAGAGAAATCAGGAAACACGCCAGACATTGGTAGGCGGACAGGGTGAAAGCCAGATCAATATCGCACTCAGCAAATTAAAAGACAAATACGGCGTATCCGTAAAGACCGTTCCTCAGAAAATTGCTTACAGAGAAACCATCAAGGGTACTTCCGACGTACAGGGCAAGCATAAGAAACAGTCCGGCGGCTCCGGTCAGTACGGTGACGTTCATATTAAGTTTGCACCTTCCCAGCAGGAATTCGAGTTCACGGAAGAGCTTTTCGGCGGTTCCGTTCCTAAGCAGTATGTTCCTGCAGTAGAAAAAGGTCTGCTGGAATGTATGGAAAAGGGCCCTCTGGCAGGATGCAAGGTTCAGAACGTGAAGGCGACATTATATGACGGTTCATACCACCCTGTAGACTCCAACGAAGCGGCCTTTAAGATTGCAGCTTCCCTGGCGTTCAAGAAGGGTATCGCAGAAGCTAAGCCGGTACTCCTTGAGCCTATTATGAAGCTTGAAATCCTGGTTCCGGATGATTTCGTAGGTGCTGTTATGGGCGACCTTCCTACAAGAAGGGGCGCTGTAATGGGTATGGATCCACAGATCGGCGGAGGACAGCTTCTGCATGCAGAGGCTCCACAGGCTGAGCTCTTCGACTATGCAATCGCACTTCGCTCCATGACTCAGGCAAGAGGTTCCTTCACTATGGAATTTGCCAGATACGAGGAAGTTCCTGCAATGAATGCACAGAAGATTATCGAAGCACACAAGGCTGAGGAAGAAGAATAATTAAGAATAAAATTAATGTAGAAAAAAGGGTCCGGCATACTGAATATTCGGTATGCCGGATTTTTTGTAAAGAGTGATGCATTACAGCATTTCTTCGGTGCATTTTACATTCCAGGCCAAGGCCTCGTCAATTTTTTTATCATAAATGTAGTCAAGGAGAATGCGGCAGCTGCCGTAGAGCCCGTCAATACCGTTTTTTCTTGCATACCGTTCCCAGAGGTTTACAAAAACAGGACGAAAGGAAGCAAAGAGCAGAGGAGAAATGGTGTTGCCGCTGATCAGTGCAAGCTCGTGGTAAAAATAATATGTTTTTTCTGCAGCCTCGGCAGGGGTAGAGGAGGCATATATCTGCGCCCTATGTTCACTGAGGCATAGGTAGTCTTCTTCAGACAAATGGGAGCCTGTTACCTTAATAACCATATCACCGGCGGCAGAGAGAAACTGAACCAGCGATTTTGTTTCTGCCTCGGGAAGGGTATCGCCGGAATATTGCATAATCGATAATAAAACATCTGAGGAACCTTTTCTAATAAAGTCGGCAACAAAATTACCGACCCTGGGTTTTATTTCCACAAAACCCCTGCGGGCAAGTTCCGCCAGACCTGAATTTACAACTGATCGGCTGACGCTCATTTTTTCTGAAAGTACTCTTTCCGAAGGAAGCCTTGAGCCTATTTTAAGATCTCCGGAAATAATCATACGCTCAACCTGTGAAATAAATTGATCCTTTTGGGTTGTGGTTTTAATCTTTTTAAATTCAACTGTCATTTTTGCCTCCGTAGCCTCCGTATAGAAAATATATTATCACGATTCTGTCTTAGTGTCATTAACGAAAAAATTAAAAAAATTAACGATTAACATAGAATAATTGTTGACACGTGCACCCACCCATGTTATTATTGAACTGCAATTAACGATATACGTTAAAAATTTAATGCTATAATTGGAGGTAATCAAATGGATAACATAACTCTCAAAAAGGTGACTAAATTCGGCAAAGTTGGAAATATTGTTGTGACGGTACTGTTTGTTGTAACTGTCCTGGCAGCCGCGGCAGTTTCTGCAGCTGCCATCTTCCTGTCTTCACTGCCGGAAGACGGAGTGGTAGTCAGCTTAAAAAATCAGGCTAATATTCAGATAAGCAGTAACAGCTTTCCCGTCATTTGGGATTCAATGGTGGAGGGAATGTCATATAGTTCAGATGAGTTCCCCTCAGACATAATGGACTCTGATAAAGAGGGAATTATGCCTGCGGAAGATAGGCAGATGCAGATTAAACTCAGTCTTTTTAACACTGATTTCTCTTCTGCCACAATACGTTCCGAAGGAGATTATAAGGTAATCGATGCGACAACTGACACTTCGGTTTACAGGGCAAAAGATGCTGTAAGGACATTGATTTTTGCTATAATATTTCTTATTTCCGTGGCAGCGTCTATGTGGATGCTGAAAAGGTTCTTTAAAACAATTGAAGTTTGCGAAACGCCTTTCAGCGAGAAGGTTGTAAAAAAGATGCAGGCTTTTTGCGGCTCTCTTATACCGGTTGCTGTATTTGCGTCTGCGGGTGAAACCGCAGCAGGCGCTTTTCTTTCTGCCGGAAAAGACTCTGGAATAAGTGTTCAATGGGGAATCATCGCTGCATTTGTTGTTACGGCATGTCTGGTTACTGTTTTCAGGTACGGTGCGCAGCTGCAGCGCGAAGCTGATGAAACTCTTTAATCGGAGGTAAAAATGGGACATATTGTATTAAGGCTGGACAGGGTGATGGCGGACAGAAAGATGAGTTTAAACGAACTTTCGGAGAAAGTCGGTGTGGCAAATGTAAATTTATCTAAAATGAAAAACGGACGAATCAGTGCAATTCGGTTTTCAACATTGGCCGCCATTTGCGAGGTTCTGAAATGTCAACCGGGCGATATTCTGGAATACGATCCTGCGCAGAACCCTTCGGAAAGTGAACATTAGGAAAAAATGTAAAAACAGGGGTATTATCAAAACATAAATATCTTCCGAAACTGCTGGACATTTTGAATCATATGATGTATTATATTAAAAAGAACGAATGTTCGGGAGGTCGCAATGGCTAAAAAAGGAAAGACAATTTTTGTATGTCAGGAATGCGGGTACGAGAGCCCACAATGGATGGGGCAGTGTGTCTGCGGAGCCTGGAATTCTTTTGTTGAAGAAAAGGTTGTGCCTATGGACACCAATCCTGCAGCAAGAGGCGGAACGGGATTTGACGGACGCACTGCTAAACCTTCTCATCTCAAGATGGTGGGAACCGCCGACTATGACAGAATTGACACCGGAATAGGTGAACTGAACCGTGTGCTGGGAGGCGGAATGGTGCGGGGTTCACTTGTGCTTATTTCGGGAGAGCCGGGAATAGGCAAGTCTACCATCATAATTCAGACTGCAGCCAACATTGCAGCAGCGGGAAAAACTGTGCTCTATGTTTCCGGAGAGGAAAGCGAGGAACAGATTAAGCTGAGGGCTGACAGGGTGTGCGACAGCATTCCCGAGAGCCTTTATGTTCTTTCAGAGACCAATCTTGAAAACGTGGAAACGGTTTGTTACAATCTCAAACCCAATTTTCTCATAATAGATTCCATACAGACTCTTTACAGCAGCCAGCTGGACTCTGCTCCGGGCAGCGTTTCTCAGGTGAGGATGTGCGGAAACCTGCTGATGAAATTGGCAAAGACAAGGGATATTCCCGTTTTTATAGTTGCTCATGTGACCAAAAGCGGAGATCTGGCAGGACCAAAGACTGTAGAGCATCTGGTGGACTGTGTATTGAATTTTACAGGGGAACGGGATCAGGAGCTGCGAATCCTCAGATCCTACAAAAACAGGTTTGGTACCACCAGTGAGATAGGCGCTTT
>JAEDNK010000152.1 GCA_016302545.1 Bacillota bacterium | reverse complement strand
GAGCATCCCTTTCCGGCGGCACCGGAGGACTGCTTTGCAGTCTACCGGGAGCTTGTTAAGAGCTATCCCTCCAACCACATTGTGCTGCTGGGAGAGAGCGCCGGCGGAAACCTGGTGCTGTCCGTCCTTTTACAGATCAAGGCTGCCGGTCTGCCAATGCCTGCGGCGGCGCTGTGTATTGCCCCCTGCGTCCAGTATGATCAGACGCTGCCCAGCTATACACGCAACTGTGGCACGGAGGCTATGGTAAGAAATTTTCTTACGACAGCGGGAGCGTTGGAAAAGGAAGAACACGGCGAAATATGTCTGACAGATTATTATGAGAGTGACTTTACAGCGCAGCTACGTTCTAGAAAGAAGAGATTTACTCTTGAAGAACTGATGCAAAAACAAGAAGAACAGAGCAAGCGTGGTCTTGAGGCTGAAGAGTTTGTCCTTGAAATCGAGCGCAGTCGACTTCCTATTAAAGCCGGGAGAATAAAGAGAATTTCTGATATTGATGTATCTGCTGGTTATGATATTGTCTCATTTAGCAAAGCGGAATCAGAAACCTATGATCGGTTTGTAGAAGTTAAGTGCTATATTGGACAGCCACATTTTTATTGGTCTGAAAACGAAGTGGATGTTGCTAAGATTAAAGGTGAGAAATACATTCTTTGTCTTGTAGATTATTCACGGATATTAGAACCAGGTTATGAACCAGAGTATATTTCAGATCCATACAGCGTAATATTTGATGATGAATCCTGGATGGTAAATACGGCATCTTACAGAATTCAAAAGATATAAAAAGTGGGGCTGTCGCACTAGCAAATGATTTTGCTGGGCGACAGCCCCTTAATGTGTAGTTTTTTTATTATGAGTTCACCAGTTTTTCCACGGCTTCATACAGCCCGTCCTTCAGCCACTGGCCATTTCGAGCCTCTACTATTATCATAAAACACTTCTGAATCCATTATCCAAGAGAAACCATTTTCCGACTTTTATACTGTTTCTGCCATAAAAGCTATGTTTTTCAAAAACATATTGCTTTTTTCTATTATTTATGATAATATACACTTTGTTATGCATTTTCATAACAAAATCCGTTAATAAGAAATAACAAACGAGGAATTCTATGAAAAAAGCAATCATTATTTTACTGACCTTACTTTTGATTACCGGTTGTTCATCCAACCCTTCAGATACCGTAAAGACTACGGATGCTGAAACAAAAGAAACCGTCATCACTACCGAAGCTGCTACTTCAAAGGCTGAGACAACTACTGCAGAAACCACGACAACTGAGCCTGAAACCACAACCGTGGAAGAGACTGAAGCAGGTGTCGACGATCTTTTTATCGCTGATTTTGTAAAGGCTCTGCATGCCAGATGGGAATGCAGCGATGCCATTGGCAATTTCGAACCCGGTTCAAAATCACATCAGGATGCTTACTTAGCATTGGTTCATGCAGAAAAAGATATCCTTAATCCGTATGGAGATGCTCACTTTAACGATGCCGAACTGGCTGATATCTGTCAGAGATATTTAACCGGCCTTCAGAATCAAGAAGACTGCCTGAGCATTATGCTCACAGATTATAATTCTTACTACTCTGCCTGGTTAAACTATCAGGGCGATCGTGCCGTCGTCTTCCGCGAAATGGTCGATAAATACGGAATTACCGTCGACAGCAAATATTCCGGTGCTTACTATGGTATGTATAATAAAGGCTTTACTCACGCCCATCACGAAGAAGTCTACGCTATGCTGAACGCAGAGTTTTATAATGGTAATTATACATCCGGTGAACATTCTTTCACTTCACCGGCTACAAATACCACTTCAAATACTTTTGAGAATTTCGCTGTTTATCTGTATCTCTATGACAGAAACGGCAATTACCTGGAATACAGCACCTGCGTAATTGAAAAATGGGAACCCGGTCAGACGATCGATCTTTCTTTTGAGTTTTCTACCTCTTTCAGTTCTGTAGGTACACTGGAAATCTCAGAAGACTGACAAAATAAGCTCTATAAAAGGGGCTGTCGCACTAAGGTGCGGCAGCTCTTCTAAAAAAAGTATAAGACACGAAACGCCGGGCTACGAATAGTCCGGCGTTTGTGGTATAATTCAGTTATGTCACTAACTCAAATCAAACAAGGGAATTATACCACTGCATATCAGCCGCAGGGAAAACATGACATACGATGCGGAAAGAGACATGACAAAATTTATGGAAAAAAATTATAAAGCGGCAGCAGATAAGATGAAGAGTATATTGTGGTAAGAAGCCAGATATGTTTCCATGAATAGACAAACACTCAAAAATGGGGTTTATTTGTTCTCGCGAACTATAAAATTGGCATAATGTGCCGTTATAAGCAGTGGCATCAACTCAAGTTAGGTCAAATGTTCAAATATAGTTTGCACCCCCTACGGAGTAATCGTTAAATTGTTTCAAAAATCGGAGTAGTCTGCACCCCCTAAACAGACTACTACTTGACTACAACTGAGTAGTACACAAGGCTACATTTTGCCCTGTTTTGCCTATTCTGTAAATGTCGACGTGATATGTGTACAGAATGAAAACTGCAAAAAACCTTGCAAAACGGGGCGAATCACGGCATTGAAGGAGGGATTTTATCGTGATAAAGATATTATTTGTTTGCCACTACAATTCTATGAATGTCCTGTCCATGCACGCCCTCATGGGGGCCTACACGCCGGAGGGGGATG
>JAEDNK010000151.1 GCA_016302545.1 Bacillota bacterium | reverse complement strand
TGTTTATCGAACGCTGTCCTGACGGCCCGCCTCTTTTATTCTATAATTATGATGGTGCTACACTGTTACCTTCTCAAAATCAGAAGCAGGATGTTTGCAGAGCGGGCAGATAAAGTCCGCCGGCAGTTCTTCGCCCTCATAGATATATCCGCATACAGTACATCTCCATGCAGTCTTTCCCTGGGAAGCCTTGGCCTCAGGCTGAGGTTTGATGGATGACTGATAGTATGCATATGAAGCAGAAGGTTCGTCGGCCAGAACCTCCATGTCATCCACTGCAGCGATAAACATGGTGTGAGTTCCTAAATCTAAAGTCTGCTCTACTGTAGCGCTGATGTAAGAATTAGTTCCTTCAGTGATGTAGTAAATACCGTTTTCACTGCGCTTTGCGGCACTGTATCCTTCAAATTTATCCACGGTTTTTCCTGACCGGAAGCCAAAGTGCTTGAAAGTATCGAAGCTTGCCTTTTCGCTAAGGATGGAAATGTTGAACTTTCCGCTTTCCATAATCATATCGTGAGTGAAATTATCTTTGTTCACGGTGATGCTTATTCTGTTAGGGGTAGAAGTCACCTGACCTGCAGTGTTAATTATGCATCCGTTGTCTTTTTCGCCGCAGCGTGCGGTGAGCACGAAAAGTCCATAAGTTAAGTTATATATTGCTTTTTTGTTCATTTTCTTCACTCTCCGTTATAAATCTTCATTATACTTTTTAGGTCATAGCCGCACCGTCTACGCGGAGGGTAACCCCTGTAACATAGCTTGCCATATCTCCTGCAAGGAAGAGATATGCGTTGGCAATGTCAAGAGGCTCTCCTACTCTGCCCAGAGGTATCCCTGCAGAAATTCTGTCTACGAGTTCCTGAGGCAGCGCGTCAAGCATATCGGTCCTGGTTACACCCGGCGCCACAGCGTTTACACGAATCTGATCCTTTGCCAGCTCCCTTGCCAAAGACCTTGTAAGACCGTTGACCGCAAATTTGCTGGTAGGATAAGCGCATCCCGACGGCTGCCCGTATTCGCCTACCATAGAGCTGGCATTGATGATAACTCCACCGCCCTGCTCCTTCATAATTCTTGCTGCCGCCTGAGAGCAGACAAAAACAGCCTTAACGTTGATATCCATGATTTTACTAAACTCATCGAGAGTATAGTCATAGATACTTGTTCTCGAAGACAGCCCTGCGTTGTTGGCCAGTATGTCTACGCTGCCGAATTTTGCTTTTACGGACTCAAAGGCTGCTGCCACCTCCTCCGGAGAACATAAATCGGGCCATATAGCCATAACTCTGCCCTCATATTCGGAGAGCTGCGCCAGAGCCTTCTCTGCCGACTCCTGTCTGGAGCCTGCGATAGCCACATTAGCTCCGTTTTCCAGATACTTCTTAACGATGGCAAATCCTATACCCCGTGTACCGCCTGTGACGATTGCTGTTTTTCCCTTTAACATTTAGTTTCACCTCCTGAATCTTATTGTTCGCTTGCGATATTTTAGAATAATTCTAATTCTAATTTTATATTTATTATAAACTTTTTTCAGCAATTGTCAAGCAGAATGACGAAAAATATGCGGAAAAGTAGCGCTGAAAAACATAACGCAAAAGCGGTCTCCTGCAGGAGCCCACCAACGGGTCTTTAGGAAACCGCTTTTTCAATCTAAAACAAACGAAGTATTTTATTTATCAATTCCCTTGATAATGTCAAGGTAGCTTACTATAATTTCCACGCACTTGTCGAAGCTTACTTTGCTGGTGTTAAGGCAGATATCGTAGTTTCTGGCGTCATTCCATTCCATATTGGTAAAGTGCCTGTGATACTGCGCCCTCTCCTTGTCAAACTTTGCGATCAGAGCCTTTGCCTCAGCATCGTCTACGCCGTTGTACTCCTTGACGTTTTCAATGCAGTGAGGAAGGTCGGCATGAATAAACACCTTTACCACATTGGAATTATCCTTCAGAATGTGATGGGCGCATCTGCCTACTATAATGCAGGACTCTCCCGAAGCCGCCAGCTTCTTTATGATGTCCGCCTGCATGTTGAACAGATTATTTTTTGAAAGGAATTCATCGCTGCTTGGAGGCGCGATTTCGGCAGAAGTGTACTTCTTTGCAAAAGGATTTGCGGAGTGTGTTTCATCAGCCAGATTAAAAATTGCCTCGTTTATTCCGTGGTGCTCGGAAGCCATTCTGATAAGCTCTCTGTCATAATACTTTACACCCAGAGCCTTGGCAAGGCGCATGGCAATCTGCTTGCCTCCGCTGCCGTAGCCTCTTGCAATAGTGATAATAAAACTATCCATGTAGTCCCTCCTTTACAGTTACTCGCCCAAATATGCTTTTTTAACCGAATCGTCGTTCATCAGCTCTTTAGCGTCACCGGACAGAACAATCTTGCCCGTTTCCAAAACGTAGGCTCTGTCTGCGATTTCCAGCGCCTTCTTGGCGTTTTGCTCTACCAGAAGTACAGTGGTCCCCCCTGCGCGTATCTCTTCTATAATCTTAAACACCTCAGCTACGAACAGAGGTGAAAGGCCCATAGAAGGTTCGTCCATGAGCACGATTTTAGGCTTGGACATGAGGGCTCTTCCCATGGCCAGCATCTGCTGCTCACCGCCGGAAAGGGTCCCCGCAACCTGTTTCTTTCTCTCTTCCAGACGAGGGAATTTGCTGTATACCATCTTCAAGGTTTCATCTATGGCTCCCTTGTCCTTTCGTGTGAA
>JAEDNK010000039.1 GCA_016302545.1 Bacillota bacterium | reverse complement strand
ATATAATAACCATGAAAAAGGCAAAAAGGGGACAAAATTTTTTATAATTTCTAAATAATTTTTAGGCATGAAAAAACATGCCGGTTTCTGCCGACATGTCTTTCTTAAGTCTTTAATTATTAATCCACCCGATTCAGCCTGCCGCCCTCAATAAAGCTCTTAAGGTTTTGTGCGGAAACGCGACACACGGTAGCTCTTGCTTCAACAGACGCCCATGCCACATGAGGAGTAATAAACAGATTGGGTACGCCTATGAGGGGATTGCCCTGCCTTGGCGGTTCTCCGCTCAGGACATCCACCGCCGCTGCCGACAGCTTTCCGCTGCGCAGAGCCTCCGCCAGATCCTCCTCATTTATCAATGCACCGCGGGCCGTATTTATAAGAACAGCACCGTCCTTCATCTGCCCGATAAAGTCTCTGTCGATAAAGCCCCTGTTTTCTTCCGTAGCAGGGCAGTGAACCGTGATGATGTCGGACTTCATCGCTGCCTCCCTATCACGGCTGTATATGTTTACCTTCATGCCGAAGGCCTTCGCTATGTCGGCAACCTTCCCTCCGATGTTTCCGTATCCGATGATTCCTATGGATTTGCCCGCCAGCTGGATTATGGGATTTAGGGAAAGGCTGAAATCCTTCGCCCGGCTCCACTCCCCGGACTGTACAGCTGTGTTGTTCAATCCCACCTGATTGGTTATTTCAAGAATAAGTGCGAAAGTGTGCTGAGCCACCGAATCGGTAGAGTAAGCCGGCACATTGCATACAGCAATTCCTCTTTCCCGAGCCGCTTTTAAATCTATGTGGTCATAACCCGTCGCCAGAGAGCCGGTAAATTTTATCTGAGGGCAGGCGTCCATCACCTCACGGCTTATAGGGCATTTGCTGGTAAATACGATCTCTGCATCCCCAATGGATTCAGCGGCTTCATCATCCTCAGTCCTGTCATGGACCTCAAGCTCTCCCATTTCCGAGAGTTCCTCCCACCAAAGGTCCTTTTGGGTTATGGATATGCCGTCAAGAATAACAATTTTCATACTAATACGTTCTTTTCGCCTTTCTATTTAAATTTAACTGCAGTTCCGTACACCACAACCTCTGCGGCTCCCTGCATCATAGATGCGGAACCGTATCTGATGTTGATAACAGCATCAGCCCCCATGCTTTCCGCCTCGTCCACCATTCGCTTAGTGGCAATCTGCCGGGCTTCGTTAAGCATTTCCGTGTACGCGCTGAGTTCGCCACCCACTAACGTCTTCATGCCTGACATGAAGTCCTTTCCAAAGTTCTTTGTCTGTACTGTAGTTCCTTTTACAATTCCCAGAGCCTCGATTTCCTTACCCGGTACATAATTTAAAGTGATCAGTAACATGTCAATATCCTCCTTTATAAATATGTTAATATTTTTTAGCTTCTTCCTCTTCCCCTTTTGATATTTCCTTGAATCTCTGCCAGAGTGAGATTAATACTCCAATGATTACAGCACCCAGCACTGCGATATATGCCCACAGTATTCCGTTGACGCCGGTATCCTCTTTGCCGTTTATCAGCAGTACAAAGGCAACAATCAAAACTGCAACCAATACTATTATAACAGATGCAGCAATAAGTGAACCCCATTTTTTCTTAGAATTTCCTTGCATCGTCTTCCTCTCCTCTCTTAATCTCATATATTCGCTGAATCAGCGACAATAAAACCCCAATAATCACAACGGCAGGCACTGCAACGATAATAACCATTACCGGAAGCGGCGGTGCTTCCTCAGGATCTGTTTTGAATGCCCAGACCAGCAGCAAAATCACACCCGCCATAAGAGTCACCATAGCTGCCGAAGCAATTGCCGCTCCTATGTACTTCTTTTGCCGCACATCCCGGTTCTCAATATCCCTGAAAGATGCACCGCTCTTTTCCATTTCATCCATCCGGCTGAGAAGCTCGTGGGTATCCAGGTCGGAAAGAAGCCCTTCTTTTCCTTTCATCATTTCACACAGCTTTATGGAGTGAGATACATTCTGCTGTTCTCTCTCAAGAGTAACCAGGTGGCGCTTCATGCTATCTGCTACGGTGGATTTCCCCGTCTGCATAAGGCGGATTTCTTCAAGAGGCAGTCCAAGTTTGCGGAGAAGTTTTATCTGCTCAAGCTTTTTCACATCTTCTTCAGTGTAATCACGATAGCCGTTTTCACGGTTTCGTCCCGGACTGAGCAGTCCCTGTTCCTCATAAAAGCGTATGTTCTTTTTGGTAATTCCTACAAGCTGTTCAACCTGATTAATTTTCATTTTGGGCTTCCTTTCTTAAAAGTATACTTTATTCTATACCTTACCCCAGGTGGAAGGTCAAGAGTTTTTCAAAAAAAAGAGTCCGCAAATCTGCGAACTCTCTTCAAACCATATTAAGTGTGCAACAAATGCACATTTTGAAACTATTTAAGAACTACAGTAGCTCCAACTTCTTCTAACTGCTTCTTGATAGCTTCAGCTTCTGCCTTTTCAACGCCTTCCTTAACGTTTGAAGGTGCTCCGTCTACTAATTCCTTAGCTTCCTTTAAGCCTAAGCCTGTTAATTCTCTTACAGCCTTGATAACCTTAATCTTTTCAGCACCTGCTGATTCAAGAACTACTGTGAATTCAGTCTGTTCTTCAGCTGCTGCTGCGCCGCCTGCTGCACCTACAACTGCTACCGGAGCTGCTGCGGATACGCCGAATTCTTCTTCACAAGCTTTAACTAACTCGTTTAACTCTAAAACTGTCATCGCTTTTATAGCTTCAATAATCTGCTCTTTATTCATTTTATTTTCTCCTTTTATCAATTTTCTTAATCCTTAAGATTTTTTTCTGTTATTCAGCCTTCGCATCTGCGATTGCCTGGAATGTTCTGACTGCCTTGCCGATAGGTGACTGAATGCTTCCCATGAACTTAGCGATAAGAACTTCTCTTGACGGAATGTCTGCGATTGCCTGGATACCTGCCTTGTCGAAGAAGTTACCCTCAACAACACCTGCTTTGAATTCCATCTTCTTGTAATCCTTGATTACTTCGTTTAATACTCTTGCCGGAGCAGTTGCGTCCTCCTTGCTGATTGCAAGTGCGCTAGGTCCATCAAGAACCTCTGCAAGTCCTTCGAATTCAGTTCCTGCGATGGCTCTCTTTACAAGAGTGTTCTTATATACGGTATAGTCTACGTTAGCCTCACGAAGTTTCTTTCTCATGGCGTCTGCCTGAGCAACTGTGATTCCCATGTAGTCGATAACTACTGCAGACTGTGCTCCGTCTAATTTTTCTTTGATTTCGTCAATAATGACCTGTTTCTCTTTTTGAGCTTCTAATGACATTAATTGTTCTCCTTTCTTGCCCATGGCTGCGTCTGCCGTCCGGCAGAGCCGTCTTGGGGCAGAGTAGTGGTACTCCATAAAAAAACCTTGCCCGCTTGTGCTTTTCTCATATATTCCGCAAACGTGCAAGGTCAATATTTTATATTGTACCTCGGCGGGAAATTAAGCTTTCGCACCCGCTGTCTACGGTTTAATTATCAAAATTGAATGAGTGCAGGGTTAACCTTTACTCCAGGGCCCATTGTGGAAGCGACTGTTACGCTTCTGAGATACTGACCCTTTGCTGCTGCCGGCTTAGCCTTTACAACTGCTTCAAGAAGAGCGTTGAAGTTATCCTGCAGCTTTTCCGGTCCGAAGGAAGCCTTTCCTATCGGTGTGTGGATGATGTTGGTCTTATCAAGTCTGTACTCAACTTTACCTGCTTTAATCTCTGCTAACGCTTTTTCAACGTCCATGGTTACTGTACCTGACTTAGGGTTAGGCATAAGTCCCTTAGGTCCGAGAACCTTACCGAGACGACCTACAACGCCCATCATATCAGGAGTTGCAACTACTACGTCGAAATCGAACCAGTTTTCTGTCTGGATCTTCTGAGCCAATTCCTCAGCTCCTACATAATCAGCACCTGCTGCCTCTGCCTCAGCTGCCTTAGGTCCCTTGGCGAAAACCAGAACCTTCTTAGTCTTACCTGTTCCGTGAGGAAGAACGATAGCGCCTCTAACCTGCTGGTCTGCGTGTCTTCCATCAACGCCAAGCTTGATGTGTACTTCGATGGTTTCATCGAACTTTGCTTTTGAAGTTTCCACTACCTGCTTCATAGCTTCGGGAACTTCGAATAAAGTTGCCTTGTCGTATGTTGCAACAATTTCTCTGTACTTTTTACCTCTCTTAGGCATTTTTACCTCCTCGTGGTACTATCGGCACATTGCCTCCCACTTAAAATTAATCTTCAATAACGATACCCATACTTCTTGCAGTACCCTTAATCATCTCTGTAGCTGCATCAAGGCTTGCTGCATTTAAGTCCGGCATTTTAGTCTTTGCAATTTCTTCTGCCTGTGCTCTTGTTAAAGTAGCAACCTTCTTCTTGTTAGGTTCTCCGGATGCTGCTGTAAGACCTGCGGCTTTCTTAAGAAGAACTGCTGCCGGTGGTGTCTTGGTGACGAATGTGAATGATCTGTCTGCGTAAACTGTGATTACTACAGGGATAATCATTCCCGGCTGATCCTGTGTTCTGGCATTAAACTGCTTACAGAAGTCCATGATGTTTACGCCTTTTTGACCAAGAGCAGGACCTACCGGAGGTGCTGGAGTTGCATTACCGGCTGCAATCTGAAGTTTAATGTAGCCTTCGACTTTTTTAGCCATTTTTCCCTTCTCCTTTCTTAAGTTTTTTTATCAGATTTTATCCACCTGTGTGAACTCAAGCTCCACAGGGGTTTCTCTGCCAAACATAGAAACCTTTACTTTCAGTACCTGTTTCTCTTTGTTTATTTCCTCGACGGTGCCCATAAAGCTTTCGAAAGGACCGCTGATAACTCGTACCGTTTCTCCCACTTCCACATCGAGGTCAATGTATACTTTTTCTATTCCCATTCTGGCGACTTCCTCGTCAGTGAGAGGAATAGGCTCGGAGCCATGACCTACAAACCCTGTAACACCCTGAGTGTTTCTTACAAGGTACCAGGACTCGTTGGTTACAATCATCTTTATAATTACATAACCCGGAAACATCTTCCGCGTCTTAATCTTGCGTTGTCCGTCTTTTACTTCAACTCTGTCTTCTGTAGGTACAACGATGTCAAGAATCAAGTCCTGCATTCCACGGTTCTCAACCATCTTTTCGATATTCACTTTTACTTTATTTTCGTGACCGGAATAGGTATGAACCACATACCACTTGGCCTGGCCGTCGCCTCTTAAGCCTTCACCCTCTAATGGGGAAACGCCTTTGCTTTCAAATTCAGACATACTCGTACCTTCTTTATTTAACTTAGTTTAAGTAAATTGCTGAGCGGCTAGTTTAAAGTTATGTTTAATACTGACTTTAATGCTGCCAGAACGCCGGTGTCGATGAGCCAGAATCCTAATGCGAAAACTGCGCATGTTGCGATAACAACTGCTGTGTAGGAAACCATTTCCTTTTTGGTAGGCCATACTACCTTTTTCATCTCAACTTTAACGCCTTTAAAGTATTCCTTAAAGCCGGATTTCTTATTTGCCTGTTCTTTTGCCATAATACTCTCTCCTTATTTAGTTTCTTTGTGAAGAGTGTGCTTCTTGCAGAATCTGCAGTACTTCTGCATTTCGATACGATCAGGGTCGTTCTTTTTGTTTTTCATTGTGTTGTAGTTTCTCTGCTTGCACTCTGTGCACGCTAACATAACTTTAACTCTCATGTGATTGTCCTCCGTTTTAACTCAAAATTCAGAGCCTCGAAACGAAGCTCTGCTACTTAATAATCATAAAGTTGCCTATTAATTATAAAACATGGCTTTTTCAATGTCAATATGAATTTTTGGCTATTTTTAATATGTCGCGTTGAAGCTGCGATTATTTTGTCTAAAGCTCCTTAATGTCCTCCGGTCCCAATGCCCCGCCAAGCCGGTCCGGTTTTATATCGTCACTGGCATAATCGGCACTCACCGATACATATACCCCCGTTGCCGAAGCCATGACCTCTCCTATCTCATTGACAATCTCTCCCGAAGCAAATCTCCTGCGTCCTTCCCGCCTGTCAATTCTCCCAAAAGCCGTCATAAGCTCTCCGCTCATTACGGGCTTAAGATACCTTACGGTCATCTCCGCGGTCACAACAGGCCCGCCGGGTTCTCCCATCATGTTGTCATAGGCTCTGTTGGCTCTGCCCATAACCTCGTCGAGAATCGATGCGGTTATTCCCCCGTGCAGCATTCCCTCATGTCCCTCATGCCATCTGCCGCCCCGAAAAACCGTCGCTACCTCTCCGCCTTCCAGCTCATAAAATACGCATCCCACGGAAGCCGGATTCTCGGTTCCGCAGGTTATGCTGTTTCTTGTTGACGCCTGTTTTCTCAATACTTTTCGTTTAATTCTGTTACTGTACTGTGTCTTCATCGCTTTCGCTGTCTTCTTCGTCGGTCATTATTTTTACTATTCTGTCTACGGCGCGAGCGTTTTCTTCCGGGTCCTGATCTACTATCGAAGCGGAAAAACCAAGTGCGTAGCACAGCCCCCAGCCGTTTGTTCCCTTTATAGACTGCTTCTGGATATCCCATCCTTTCATATCCTTAAGCTGCATCTTTATCAGAGAGGACATTTCCTCTGTGCTCATATTGGTCTCCATGTTGCCTCTCACCGCATCCAGAATGGATGTATACGATGTAAGGATTGTAGTGCTGGAGGTTGCTTTCTTAAGTATGCCTTCCATCACCAGCTGCTGGTTTTCGTTTCGCTGCATATCGCCGTTTACAAAGGAATGTCTCTCTCTGCAGAAAGCAAGGGCAGCCCTGCCGTCCAGGTTATTAATGCCTTTAACAAAATGATGTCCGTTTAAGCTCTGCATCCCGCTGGTGGTAAAATCAAAAGGTGAATCCACCTGAATTCCGCCCATAGCGTCAACCAGCTTAACCACAGTGGTGTAGTTTACCCTTACATAATAGTTTATATCGATGCCCATGATGTCTTCTACGGCTCCGATAGTCTCCTGGACACCGTAAAGTCCCGAATGGGTCAGCTTGTCCTTTGCTCCCTTGGATGGCAGATTGACATAATAATCTCTTGGTATGGATGTAAGCAGGACCTCATGGGTTACAGGATTTACCGTCGCTATCATGTTCACATCGGTTCTGGATACGATGCTTATATCTCCTTCCACATCAATTCCGCTGATGTATACATTGAAAGGCTCCTTTGTGACATCAACTGCGCTGGTCTTGTCCTCGGTCTCTACGGGTACTTTTACGGTATATAAAATCTTCGTATCTGTTTCCAGCTCAGGATGTTCCCCTTTAAGCCCTTCATAGCTTGCCGCACTGATGAAGATTGCCGGATATTCTCCTGCGTACAGTTTCTCCAGCAGTCCCGAAATTCCCTCCTCGTATGCATATTCCACATTAACCTCATTCTGAAGCATGGCCTTTGCCTCCGAATAGTTCAGGTTCGCATCCATATAGGTCCCTATAACCTGACCGCTTACTGCTGCCGCCTCTTCACCGATAAAATCAGCCTTGACTATGAGGTGGTAATCCTCCGTGACTTCCTTTATCTCAGTGATATCGCCCAGGAAGCTCAGAGTATCCGCCAAGTACCAGGTTCCCACTCCGAATACTCCTATGAGCAGAAAAGCCACCACGGCTGCGCCGATTTTCCTGCCTTTCTTTCCGTGAAAGCTGTACATAACGGGCACAATAAACAGAGACGCCAATGCCAGCAGAATCACGCCAACCCAGAAGTATTTTGCCGGCAGCACATTAAGCCACGCAAGAAGCACCATAAATGCCACGGCCAAAAGGGTATATACAATTGAGATGATCCTGCAAAATATGTTGCCCTTCCTCTTCATCTCACCCTTTCGGTCCGCTGCCATCTGCGCCTGTATTTCTCTTCTTCTGTCGCTTCTCATTGTAATACCCCCGCCTTAAAATCTACACAAATGAAATGAGGTCATCAGGATCTTTTCTCGGCGGGCAGGCAGGCTCGCCGTCAGCAGGAAAACCTATAGGGATAATGGCTGCCAATGTCTGCCCTTCGGGTATTTCCACGATTTCGCCAACCTTGTTCTCATCAAAAATTCCCATAATCACTGTGCCCAGCCCCTTTTCATGAGCAGCCAGGCAGAAGGTCTGTGCTGCGATTCCGGCATCGAACATTTCCCATCTGTCTTCCTTAGGGGTGGTGAAACTTCCGTCCTTTTCATATCCGGAACGCTTATTCACGTAGGTAAGCAGCACCAGTGCAGGTGCGGCGGCCATTGTCTTGATATTATAAGTAAAACCAAGAGTACATTCCTCTGTTGCAATCTTAGCAATTTTTTCTCTATCCTCTACAATAATGTATCTTGCAATCTGAGTGTTTTTCCAAGATGGTGCAAAGCGGGCAATTTCTACTACCTCCGTAAGCAGTTCATGCGGAACCGGCTTGTTCTGAAACTTTCTTATGCTGCGCCTTTCCTTGATTCCCTTTACTAAATCCATTGCTGTGTTTCCTTTCAATTTTATCTTTTAAAGTTTCTTCCAGTGTCCTGCACATTACCGGCAGGCAACTAACATATTTTATCACTAAACGGCGTGCTTGTCTATAAACAGCCAGTAAAAAAACCGCCCTCAGTATCTTCGCAAGGGCGGTTTTTCACCAAATGTCAGGAACAACATCAGGTTAACGAATCAGTGAGTTTACAGGTTCATGGACTCGATAATTCTGTCAGCCAGAGCGTCCATATCAGCCATGTTACCTTCGTTAAGAGAGGAAGCCATGGTAACCTGCTCGTCAAGAATTGTCATTTCCTTCATCTCTTCGTCGAGGAAGTTTCTCATTAGAGTTCCCGACTTACATGCCCACGAGCCGTTTTCTATAATGGCTACGGTTCTCTTCTGCAGGTTGAGAGCCTTCATGTCCATAAGGAAATTGTGCATCACAGGATAAATTCCCAGATTATATGTTACGGAAGCCAGCACTATGTTGCTGTACTTGAAAGCGTCTGCAATGAGGTATGACACATGGGTGTTGGAAACATCGTGAAGTGCGACGTTGGTCATTCCTTTTTCGCAAAGCTTGGAAGCCAGCAGGCAGGCTGCAGCCTCTGTGTTTCCGTACATGGAAGCATAGGCGATGAGAACGCCCTTTTCCTCCGGCTCATAGCTGCTCCACTTATCGTATTTGTCTATGAAATATCCGAAGTCCTTTCTGATTACAGGACCGTGAAGCGGGCAGATGTACTTGATGTCAAGACCGCCTGCTTTTTTAAGAAGAGCCTGAACGAAAGGTCCGTATTTTCCTACGATGTTGGTATAGTATCTTCTGGCATCGTCAAGCCAATCTCTGTCGAAGTTTACCTCATCTGCAAAGAGTCTGCCGTCTAAGGCTCCGAAAGAGCCGAAGGCATCTGCCGCAAAGAGCACTCCGTTTGTGGTATCGAAGGTCACCATAGCCTCAGGCCAGTGGACCATAGGAGCTTCCACGAAAGCAACATTATGCTTGCCGAAGGAGAAGGTATCCCCCTCCTTGACTTCTATTTTATTATCATCGACGATAAAGCCAAACTGTCCCATGAGAAGGAAAGCCTTTTCTGTGCTTATAACCTTTACTCCCGGATAGCGGATGAGAACCTCTTCAATGGAAGCCGCGTGGTCCGGCTCCATGTGGTTAATTACCATGTAATCAAGAGGTCTGCCGTCAAGGACAGCTTCAAGGTTTTCAAGGAACTGTCTGCATGCCGACCAGTCCACCGTGTCAAACAAAACGGTTTTTTCGTCCAGCAGCACATAGGAGTTATATGATACGCCCCTTGGAATTGGGTGTACGTTTTCAAAGAGAGCCAGTCTGTGGTCGTTGGCTCCAATCCAGTATAAATCATCTGTAACTTTTCTGTAGCAATACATTTTTTACACCTCTCCTTTCCTTAATTTACACTTCCACAAAACCATCTTTGCCTTCGCCGCACTCAGGACAGGTCCAGTCTTCCGGCAGGGCATCAAAGAAGGTTACAGGATAGATCTCGCTATCAGGGTCGCCCACTTCAGGATTGTATTCATATCCACAGCCGTTGCATACATAGTACTTCCAGCTTGGGGCTTCCTTTACAGGAATAGCTCTCTTTACCTTTACCATAGGAGGAGCCGGCTTCTTAGGCTCACCTGTATCCAGAGCCTTGGTGAGCAGAGGCAGAATTTCCTCCACCTTTCCTACGATGCCGTAGTCCGCATTCTTGAAAATCTTCGCATTGGCGTTGCTGTTGATGGCAACGATGGTTGACGCTTCCTTGATTCCCTTAAGGTGCTGTATTGCCCCGGAAATACCGCAGGCTATATAAAGGTTGCCCTTGAACTTCTGTCCCGACATGCCTACATACCTGTTAAGGGGTACGTATTTAAGGGTTTCCGCCACCGGTCTTGATGAACCAATTGCTGCGCCTGCCGCCTTGGCAAGATCCTCGATAAGCTTCATGTTTTCCTTGCCGCCTATACCCTTTCCTGCGCTGACTACTCTCTCAGCCTCCGTGATAGGCGTGTCTATGTCGATTCCTACGGTGAAATCATAGCCGTCAGACTTGAGACATTCCACCAGCTTGTTTACTTTTTCCTCGGCGGTGCCGTCTTTCAAAATCATCTTTTTGCGGATGCCCGTTTCAGGGTTCTTTGCGGTCTTTCTAGGTGCGCCTTCGTTCTTAGGCATCTTTCCGATAATGTGAGAAGCGATTACCACTCTCTGGATTTCGTTGGTTCCTTCGTAGATGGTGGTTATCTTGGCATCTCTGTATGCTCTTTCCACTTCCATACCCTTCAGGTAGCCGTTGCCGCCGAAAATCTGCAGCGCGTCGTTTACTACTTCAAGGGCGATGTCGGAGGCGTACTGCTTAGCCATGGCAGCTTCCATAGCATAAGGCTGATGCTCCTGCTTAAGTTCTGCTGCGCTGTAGATAAGAAGTCTTGCGCATCTCAGCTTGGTGGCCATATCCGCCAGTTTGAAAGCGATAGCCTGCTGCTGGCATATAGGCTTGCCGAACTGGATTCTTTCCTTGGAATATTCAAGAGCGTTTTCATAAGCTCCCTGAGCGATACCAAGGGCCTGAGCAGCAATACCTATTCTACCGCCGTCAAGGGTTGACATGGCTATCTTGAAGCCTTCCCCTTCCTTGCCCAGAAGGTTTTCCTTAGGAACCTTCACATCGTTGAAGATAAGCTCTGCCGTTGCCGATGAGCGGATACCCATCTTGTCGTAATGATCGCCGAAGGTGAATCCCTCCCAGCCTTTTTCCACGATGAAAGCGCTGATTCCTCTGGTTCCGATATCAGGAGTGGTTACCGCGAAAACTACATAAGTGTCCGCCACTCCACCGTTGGTTATGAAAATCTTGCCGCCGTTAAGTATGTAGTGATCTCCCTCGAGAACTGCCACCGTCTCTGTGCCGCCTGCGTCGCTTCCCGCATTAGGCTCGGTAAGGCCGAAGGCACCTATCTTTTCACCCTTTGCCAAAGGCACAAGGTATTTCTTTTTCTGTTCTTCAGTACCGAAGGCAGCGATTGGATATGCTCCTAAGGATGTGTGAGCCGAAAGGATTACTCCCGTGCCGCCGTCCACTCTGGAAAGCTCCTCTACGGCGATTGCATAGCTAAGGGCGTCAAGGCCTGCGCCGCCGTACTTCTTTTCATAAGGAATACCCATGTATCCCATCTTGCCCAGCTTTTTAATGGCTTCATGTGGAAATTCGTTTTCCTTATCCATCATAAATGCTATAGGCTTTACTTCCGTCTCAGCAAATTCTCTGATTACGGCACGCAGCGCTTCATGCTCCTGCGAAGTTTGATATCTCATCTTTTCTACCTCCTGTTTTAGTATACTTCCAATTTTTAATCTGAACTAATTTTGTTTATTATACCACAACAGAAGCGTCTTAATCAATAAAAATGTTAAAAAGATATCGTGGTCTTTTCTGCACCAAAAAAGCTGCCGCACAGCACGACAGCCAATAATTTTTAAAAAAGTATGCAGTAATTTACTTTTTATGAAGCTCTCTTCTGAAGGCTTCAGCCAGGTCGCACTTAACCCCTATGCCCTTCTTTTCCAGAGTACCCTGAAGGGCTGCAAGGGTCTCGGCAACCTTATCCTCATAGGCATTTTCGCCCATGTGTCCGATGCGAACTATCTTTCCCGCCAGCACATCAAAACAGCCGGAAATCATGATGTTATAGTCCTTTTCCATGCCCTGCAGAATTTCCGTATCGGTTATCCCCTCGGGAACGGCTATGCAGGTCACCGTGTTGGACCAGCCTTTTTCAAGATAAAGAGGTATGCCGCCCTCAGTCAGCGCTTTTCTCGTGGCAGCCGCGATGCCTGCGTGGCGTTCGTAAATGGTATCCTCCATCTCAAAATAGTTTTCCAGAGCTGCCCTGAGACCGTTAATGTCGCTTACAGGCATGGTGTATGGAAAAGCCTGCTTTTCATAATAATCCTTGAAAAGCAGAATGTTTGCATAGAAAGCGGCAATTGGAGTCTTGCGGTTCTCCATAGCCTTAAAAGCTCTGTCGCTTACCCACAGCATGGTCAGGCCCGGAGGGCAGGAAAGTGCCTTCTGCGAGCCGCCGCAGAGTATATCTATCTTACTGTTGGAAAGATCCAGAGGTTCGCCGAACATTCCCGCTACCGAGTCGGCAACAGTCATGATACCGTAACGGTCAAGAAGCTTGCTTATCTCCTCCACATCGTTGAGTACACCGCTTGGAGTGTCGCAGTGAACCACGGTTGCATATTTGAAATTGCTGTCTTCCTTCAGGAAAGCCTCCAGCTCGGAGAGTTCTACAGGTCTGTGGTAATCCGACACGAATGACACAGGCTCGCCGCCGTAAATCTTAACAAAATCAGCAAAACCCTTTCCGAACACTCCGTTATCTATTACCAGCACTCTGTCCCCCGGCTCTGTCAGAGACGCGCAGGCTGCTTCAAGACCGAGGATTCCCTCTCCGCCCAGAATAAGCGCCTTGTTCTCTGTATGCATAGCCTTGGAAAGCAATTCACAGGTTTCCTTATAAAAATCGAAGAATGCCGGGTCAAGGTCGGGATTGGTACATTCCAAGCTCCTCGCCATTCTAACATTTTCTCTGACCTGAGTAGGTCCCGCCGTCATAATCTTGTACATGATGCCACCTCCGGATTTTTTATTACGTTTCTGACTTCTTGCTGTCCCTAAACTGCCTTTGATTATAGCGCCTTTACATACTTTCTTAACTGCTGAATGAAAACGAGGACTATTATGCCTGCAACTCCTACCTGAATGATGTTTCCCGGAATTGAGCCAAGCGGAGCAATCCAGTTCCCGTACAGAATTACCTCAGCAAAGTAGTATCCCACAATTTTGATTATAATTGCAAGGATGATGGATACGATGTTGTTGACCGTAGCGTTGGCGAAAGGCTTCTTTTCTGCCATAAGCCCTACCACATATCCCATAGCACCCACTATTACAAAGGTGAAAGGCGCCCATGATGTCCAGCCGCTGAACAGGTCAAAAAGTCCCATTCCGAAAGCTCCTGCCACTGCTCCGGTCCTGCGTCCGTAAAGCATTGCTGCCACGAAAAGAGGCACATTGCCCAGATGGATAAGTCCGCCGGAACCCATAAAAGGCAGTCTGATGTTTATAAGCCACGTTGCCACATATGTAAGTGCAATAAAAATTGCGCATATTACCAGTTCATAAGTCTTGTTTCTGTTATTTGCATGTGCAGTCTGATTTGTCATATCGGTCACTGTTATTCCTTTTCTATGTTAGTCTTTCTTTTATTCTTGTCGACAATGTAATGATACCTCAAAATTGACTGCTTTAAAATAGGCAATTTTTTATATTTTTATATATACAGTTCTGCATTTGCAGCTTTCGCACCTTGTGTTGTTTTACTTGTAGTCGAGCATTCATATTCACTGATTTTTCATGACATTTATGCATTTTTTTCTCACCGATGGCTGCAAGCCGCATAAAAAAGTGTCGAATCGGAAAAAAATGCATAAACTCCGCTTCGCCGCAGCCGCCACGAAAAAAACTGCCCCG
>JAEDNK010000038.1 GCA_016302545.1 Bacillota bacterium | reverse complement strand
CTTGAAGCACTCAAGGAAAAGCTGGGCGTAACGCTGAGAGATATGTAAGCGGCCGAAAAGGAGGATGACATGGAAGACAACAAAGTAAAGGTTAGAATTTACGGACAGGAATACACCATCTCAGGCGAACGAGACGAAGAAACCATCATTGAAATCGCCGGCTATGTTGATAACAAGATGCGTGAAATCAGCAGATTCTTTTCTTCCAATATCCCCGGCTCCCTGGCAGTGCTTGCTTCCATCAACATAGCAGACGAGCTTTTCGGCGCAAGAGAGGAAACAGAAAGATTAAAAGAAGAAAAAGTCCGTCTTGAAAAAGAAGCGGAGAACTACCTTAAGATGTGGGACGAAGCAAAGAAGAGCTTCATGCAGTACAAGGAGGGAGCCAGCAAGGCCACAGAGGACATGAAGGAGCTGGAGGAAAAGTGCAGGCAGCTTGAAGAGCGCTGCAGCGAATTTGAAAGCTCATACTTCGATGTTCAGATGGAAAATATCAGGCTGAAGGATCAGCTTGAAAAACTAAAAGGAAACAACGATTAGAATGAATAAAAAGGGACTGAAGGTTTTAGAGTACAACAAAATAATAGAACTTTTAAGCTCTCAGGCCGGCTCGGAAATGGCAAAGGAAAAACTTAAAGCCCTTACTCCGTCGGACAATGCTGCGGAGATAAGAGAGCATCTGTCAGAGACTACCGAGGCCGTAAGCGTCATAGTCAGGAAGGGAAGCCTTCCTGTGGGACAGATTTACGATATAGAAAACCCCATGCACCTGGCACGAAAGGGAGGAAGCCTTACCATGAGGCAGCTCCTTCAGGTCTTGTACAACCTGAAGGTGGCATCCAACGTGGTGACCTTCCTGAAAAGCGATTTGCCGCCTCTGCCCATTATAAACGGCATGGCGGAGGTAATCGTCACCTTTCCGCGGCTGGCGGAGAGAATCGACAGGTGCATACTTTCAGAGGACGAAATGGCCGACAGCGCCTCGCCTGAGCTGAGAAACATAAGGCGAGATATTGTCAGACAAAACGATGCCATCAGAAACAGGCTAAACAACATCCTCAATTCAAGCACGAGCAAAACCTATCTGCAGGACGCCATAGTTACCATGAGGGACGGCAGGTATGTGGTGCCCGTCAAGGCGGAGAACAGAGCAAAGATACCCGGAATCGTCCACGACCAGTCGGGCAGCGGCGCCACACTTTTCATAGAACCCCAGGCAGTGGTGGAGCTCAACAACAAGCTGCGTGAGCTTGAGCTGGCTGAAAAAGCCGAGATAGAAAGAATTCTGGCAGAGCTTTCCTCCAATGTGGCAGAGCATTTCCACGACATAATGAACAACCAGAAACTGCTTATAGATCTGGATGTGATTTTTGCCAAGGGAAAGCTTTCCTGCATGATGCAGGCTGAAGAGCCGGCAATAGATGAAGGTGGATATCTTGATCTTAAGGAAGCAAGACATCCTCTCATCGACCCGAAGAAGGTAGTTCCCATAAATGTGTCCATAGGCAAGGATTACAACACACTTGTAATCACGGGACCCAACACCGGCGGCAAGACGGTTACCCTTAAGACCATCGGACTTCTGGCCATGATGTGTCAGAGCGGGCTTCATATTCCGGCGGCGGGAACAAGCAGAATGCCGGTTTACAAGGACATTTTCGCCGATATAGGCGACGAGCAGAGCATAGAGCAGAGCCTCAGTACCTTTTCATCACATATGAGAAACACGGTGGAGCTGGTGGAAAAGGCGGATATCGGAACGCTGGTGCTGCTGGATGAGCTGGGGGCGGGAACGGACCCGACGGAGGGTGCGGCTCTTGCCATAGCCATTCTGGAAAGGCTGGCAGCTCAGGGAGCGCAGACTGTTGCCACAACCCACTATAACGAATTAAAAAAATATGCTCTTTCCACACCGGGGGTAGAAAACGCCTCCATGGAATTCAATGTGGAGACCTTGAGCCCTACCTACAGGCTTTCCATAGGAGTGCCGGGCAAGTCCAACGCCTTTGAAATATCCAGGAAGCTGGGACTGCCGTCAGAAATCATAGATAGGGCAAACAATCTTCTGGAAAAAGGAGATATAGAATTCGAGGACGTGCTTTCGGCCATCGAAGCGGATAAGAAGCGGGCTGAGGACGAAAGAGACGAGGCAGCGGCCCTGGCAGCCTCCATGAGAAAGCAGCAGGAGGAGCTTTCTCGCAGAGAAAAGCTTTTGGAAAAGCGGGAGAAAGAAGCTCTCCAAAAGGCAAAGGAAGAGGCAAGGGCTATCATCAAGGAGGCAAAGGATACGGCCTCAGAGGTGCAGAGGGAGCTTAGGGAGCTTTCCAAAGTGCAGAGTCTGGGAGAACGCAACAAGCGACTTGAACAGGGAAAACGCAGGCTCAAGGAAACTGAAAACAGATATCAGGACGGCATAGTTCGCGAGATCAACGAAAACCCTGTGAGTATAGATGATGTTCAGGTGGGCGACAAGGTTAAACTGCTGACGCTGGACCAGACGGGAGAGGTGCTCACCCTGCCTGACGAAAAAGGTGACCTGATGGTAAAGGTGGGCATAATGAAAATAAATGTCAACCTCAGCGACCTGATGATGATAAATGAGAAGAAAAGCGGCGGCAAAGGCAGCAAGAGCGCCGGACGGTACGGTAATCTTTACAGAGCTAAGGCCATGGCAGTTTCCACCTCGGTCAACGTGGTGGGGAAAAATCTGGAGGACGCCACCATGGAGGTGGAGAAATATCTGGACGATGCATATATGGCAGGTCTTAAGGAGGTAACCGTAATTCACGGACGTGGTCAGGGAATTCTGAAGGAAGGCCTGAGGCAGCTTTTCAAGCGAAATAAGCTGGTGGCATCTTTCCGCAAGGGCTCATATAACGAGGGCGGAGAGGGAGTAACCATAGTAAAGCTTAAGGAGTAGCGGAATGTATATTGTGAGTGCATGCCTTTTGGGGCAAAATTGCAAGTATAACGGAGGAAACAACCGGAGTGAAGAGGTTGTTGAATTCTGTAAAACCCATAAGTATGTCACGGTCTGTCCGGAAAGCGCCGGAAAGCTTCCTGCTCCCAGACCGCCTGCCGAAAAGGTGGGAGGACGCATAGTGGACAAGGAGGGAAAAGACCTTACCGACGCTTTTTTGAGAGGTGCCGAGATTTCTCTTAAATCGTCCATGGAGATGGCAAGACTGTCGGGAGAGGAAATCGAGGGGGCAATACTGAAGGCAAACAGCCCTTCCTGCGGAGTGGGACAAATATATGACGGCACTTTCAGCGGAACACTGACCGAAGGAAACGGTGTCTTTGCAGGAATGCTGAAAAGACTGGGAATAGAAATAATAACTGAGAAGGAGAAGATAAAATGGTAAATTTTAAAGAAGAAATCGCTAAGCTTATCGCGGCTGAAGTTACGGACCTTGAGTTTTCTGAAATTCAAAGCATGATTGAAATACCCCAGGACTCAAAGATGGGAGACTACGCTTTCCCGTGCTTTAAGCTTGCAAAGGTTATGAGAAAGGCTCCGCCTCTCATTGCAAAGAACATCGCAGAAAAAATCGCAGACAATCCGCTTTTTGAAAAGGTTGAACAGGTAAACGCATATGTTAACATGTTCATTTCCAAGGAGGAGTTCGTAAAGGACGTAGTTGAAGACGTGCTGGAAAAAGGCGACGGCTTCGGCAGAAGCGATATCGGCGGCGGCAAGACCGTAATCGTGGAGTATTCCTCACCTAACATTGCAAAGCCTTTCCATATCGGACATATCAGAAGTACCGTTATAGGAAATTCAATCTATAAGATTTACGATGCTCTGGGCTACAACGTAATCAGAATCAACCACCTGGGCGACTACGGAACCCAGTTCGGCAAGATGATCTGCGCATACAGACACTGGGGCAACAAGGAGGACGTAATCAACGAGCCTATCAAGACACTTCTCGGCTACTATACCAAGTTCCACGAAGAGGCTGAAATGCATCCTGAACTGGACGACGAGGCAAGAGAAATATTTACAAAGCTGGAGCACGGCGAGCCTGAGGAGGTCGAGCTGTGGCAGTGGTTCAGAGACGAGAGCCTTAAGGAATTCAGCAGAGTTTACAAGATGCTGGGAATCGAATTCGATTCATACAACGGGGAAAGCTTCTACTCCGACAAGATGCCTCGCTTTGTAAAGGAACTGGAGGAAAAGGGACTTCTGGAGGAATCAAGAGGAGCACATATCGTGGATCTGGAAAAGTACGGTCTTGGAGTTGCTTTAATCACCAAGTCCGACGGATCTACTCTCTACATTACAAGAGATATCGCGGCAGCCGTTTACAGAAAGGAAACCTACGATTTCTACAAGAATATCTACGTAGTTGCATCACAGCAGAATCTCCACTTCCAGCAGTGGATTCAGATTCTTGAGCTCATGGGCTATGAATGGGCAAGAGACTGCGTTCACGTGCCTTTCGGCCTTGTAAGCCTTGAGGACGGAACCATGTCAACAAGAGCCGGCAGAGTCGTTTTCTTAGAGGACGTGCTTAACAGAGCCGTGGAGCAGACCAGAGACATTATTAAAGAAAAAGGTGTAAACACTGACAATATCGACGAAACAGCACGTCAGGTAGGTATCGGCGCGGTTATATTCAACGAGCTTTCAAACAACAGAATCAAGGACTACGTCTTCTCATGGAGCAAGGTTCTCGACTTTAACGGCGAAACGGGCCCTTACGTGCAGTACACTTATGCAAGATGCGCCAGCGTTCTGAGAAACGCAGGGGAGGAAGCAGTAAAGAGCGCTATGGAAAAAGGCCTCGCAGGTGTGGATGCCAAGTATCTTACAGGCGAGAGCTCCTATGCCCTTGCTAAACTGCTTTACAGACTGCCTCAGGTTGTGGCGGAGGCAGGCGAGAAATACGAGCCGTCAATTGTGACAAGACACATCGTGGACATCGCTCAGAGTTTTAACCGCTTCTATCACGACGAGCACATTCTGGTAGATGATGCGGAAGAAAGAGCAGCTAAGCTGGCTCTTGTAATTTCAGCCAAGACAGCTATAAAGAACGGTCTTGCTCTGCTGGGAATGGAAACCCCTGAAAGAATGTAGTAATTTAAAAAGGAGATAATCTATGAGATATATCGGCGATATATACAGACCCCCTAGTGAAGCGTACAGTCTGCTGGTACAGGTGACCATAGGCTGTTCACATAACAAATGCACCTTCTGCAACATGTACAAGGCGAAGCAGTTCAAGGTGAGAAAGCCTGAGGAGGTGCTGGAGGATCTGGCATGGGCGAGAAGCCATTATAACAGAGTTGAAAGGATTTTCCTCTGCGACGGTGACGCCCTTTGCCTTGCCAACCACAAGCTGCTGGTTATTCTGGACTATATAAAGGAGCATTTTCCTGAATGCGAAAGAGTAACTACCTACGGAAGAGCCACCGACGCCCTGAGAAAGACCGACGAGGAGCTGAGAGAGCTTAAAGCTCACGGACTTGAAATGGTATATCTGGGAGCAGAATCGGGAAGCCAGAAGATTCTGGAAAGGATAAACAAGGGTGAGACAAGAGAAGAGCTCATCGAGGGAGTTCAGCGTTTGGAAAAAGCGGGACTGAAGACCTCGGTAACCTTTATCAGCGGTCTTGCCGGTCCTGATGACTGGGAAGAGCACGCTATCCAGACGGGAAAGATGATTGCTGAAATGAACGCTTCCTATGTAAGCCTGCTTACCCTTATGCTGCAGCCGCCTGCACCTCTGCTTGACGACTACAAAGAGGGAAGATTCAAACTGCTTACGCCGGAGGAGGTTCTGGCGGAGACATGCCTGATGCTTCAGTATGCGAGGCCGTCCAAGTCTTGCGTGTTCAGAAGCAATCACGCCTCCAACTATGTTTCCCTGAGAGGCAATCTGCCTGAGGACAACGAAACCATGATAAAGTCTCTCAAAAGATGCATGGAGGACAGAGGGCTCCTTAAGGACGAAAGGTTCAGAATGCTGTAATGAAAATTTTACTGACTACACTGAATTCCAAATATGTGCACTCAAATCTGGCGCTGAAATACCTCTACACTGTAGTGGCAGGGGAAAACAGCCATGTTGAGTTGCGCGAATTTACGATTAATAATGACCCGGGATATATTTTCTCGGAACTGGTAAGAGCAAACTATGATATGGTTTGCTTTTCCTGTTACATATGGAATATCGAGCAGATAAAGCTGCTGGCTTGTGACCTTAAGGAGGCGCGCCCTGAAACGAAAATACTGGTGGGCGGTCCGGAGGTAAGCTTCAGGGGACCTGAGTTTATGAGAGAAAATCCATGGGCGGACTACGCAATCTGCGGAGAGGGAGAGTACCCCTTCTACAGATTATGTCAGGTGATGGAAAGCACCCACAGGAGATTTGATACGGTGCCGGGGCTCATTTACCGTCAGGAGGGAAAAATATACGTAAACGCCCTCCTTGAGCCTATGGACTTCAACCTCATACCTTTCCCCTACTCCGTTCTTGACTGTGAGGAGGATAGGGTGGTCTACTATGAATCGTCGAGGGGCTGTCCTTTCAGATGCTCTTACTGTCTTTCCGCGGCGGAAACTTCGGTGCGCTTTCTCGACCTCGACAGAGTGAAGAGCGAGCTGGGATACTTTCTGTATAAAAAGCCTGTGCAGGTGAAGTTCATCGACAGGACCTTCAACGCGAGGCCGGAGAGGGCCTACGAGATTTTTAAGTACCTTATAGATAACGACAACGGAGTGACCAACTTTCATTTTGAAATCTGTGCCGATCTGCTGGACGACAGAACCCTCAAGCTTCTGAGCTACGCCAGAAAGGGACTTTTTCAGATGGAAATAGGCATACAGTCGGCAAATCCGGCGACTTTGGCTGCAATCGGGCGCAAAGAAAACGTATATCCCGTGCTCTATAATACGGAAAGGCTGGTGCAGCTGGGAAACATTCATGTTCACACGGACCTGATTGCGGGACTTCCCTATGAAAGCTATGAGATTTTTGCCCGCTCCTTTGACAAGGTGTACCCTCTCGGCGCGGACATGCTGCAGCTGGGATTTCTCAAGGTGCTTTCCGGCACACCCCTTTACAATCAGGTTGAAGCCCACGGAATAAAATACCGCAGCCGCGCTCCTTACGAGGTGATTTCTACCGATTATATAAGGGCAGGAGAATTGGTGCGCCTTAAGATGATTGAAAATATGCTGGATATATACTATAACAGAGGCGGCTTTGAAACAGCGCTGAAATTCCTGATCGATACCGTAGGGTGCGGAGCCTTCGGCTTCTATGAAAAGCTGGCGGATTTTTACTACGAAAAAGGATACCAGCACAGGGACAGAAAAAAAGAGGACCAGTACAGGATCCTACTGGAGTTTGCGGAAAGTCTTGCGGGCGGCAGCGAAAGCGGAGACATAAAAGACAGAACACGGCAGCTGCTGGAGGCTGATATGAGCCGCAGCACTAATGCCGAAATTGTTAAAAGATTTTTGAGAAAGGGCTGGGAATTGACCCGATAGGTTGAAAAAATGGATTTACAAGATAAGGACAGGATAGGGCAGTATCTTACGGCACAGCTTTCGGAGATGGTTTTTGATGAGCTTTCGGCTGCCTATCTTAAAAAAGCAGGGATTGCCGACATAATGACGGGGGTGCCCGTGCCTATAAGAAAGACGGAGCTGGGGAGCATATCGACCCTTGCTATCGCAAGAAACATGGCCTTTGTCATCGGCTGCGACCCGAGCTTTCGATATAAGGAAAACTATATAGCATATGTCCTCAGAGCCTTTGATAAGCGCTTTGCCGAGGGACTCATAGCCGACGGAGTTGAGGCGGCGGCAGGCGGCAATTATGAATATGCCTGCATACAGTTCAGAGCCGCCATGCAGATAGACCCGGAAAACGCCAATGCCTATTACTGCTATGGCAGAGCCTGCAAGGACGCCTACGAGCAGGGAGATGAGGAGGAAAGAGTGGGACGGTTCAAGGCGGAGTCTCTGGAAGCCTTTGAAATAGCCACCATCAAAAATCCTCAGCTGGCGGAGGCCTTTTATTTCCTGGGCTACGGATATGTGAACCTGGGGCTTTACATCAAGGCAAAGCTTACCTGGGACGAGTTTATGAAGCTGAGTACCGATGAGGAGCTTAAGAAGGAAATCGCAGGAAGGCTGGCTCAGCTTGTGCAGCCCATAGAAATCGAAAAAGGCTACAATATGGTGCTTTCGGGGAAGTATGAAGAAGGTATCGAGGCGCTTTTGCCGTATACGGAGGGACAGTACGCTTCCTGGTGGCCTCTGTGGTATTATCTGGGAGCAGCCTACGCAGGTCTGGAGCAGGATGAGGAGGCAGAGAAGGACTTTCTTCAGGTGTTGAAGTACTCACCGAGCAATATTGAGGCTATGGACGAGCTGGTGAAAATCTACGAAAGGCTTGGCAATGAAGAAAAGGCTTTAAAATACCGCACTAAGCTTGAAATAGTCAGGGAAAACGCCGCAAAGGACAAGGCAGAAGCAGAGCTTGCAGGTCTTGAGGGCACTATGCACTGCTGACTTTCCTCCGGATGCATAATTCTATAAAATTTTGGGTAAAAAAATAGAAAATAATGCGAAAGAGGGGTTGACACAAATCCCCTCTTAGGTTATAATCTTTATTGTTGTCGGCAATGAAAAGACCGAAGGATAAGGTATTCCGGGGTAGCTCAATGGTGGAGCAGGCGGCTGTTAACCGCAAGGTCGAGGGTTCGAGCCCCTCCCCCGGAGCCAAAATTTAATCAGACCCAAAGAATGCCGGAGTGGCGGAATTGGCAGACGCACAGGACTTAAAATCCTGCGATCCTTACCGATCGTACCGGTTCGACCCCGGTCTCCGGCACCATCATAGCTTTGGCAGGAAGTTTTGGGCATAAGCCCTATTTTTATACATATAATATATATGTAAATTGATATCGCGGGGTAGAGCAGTTGGTAGCTCGTCGGGCTCATAACCCGGAGGTCGTAGGTTCAAATCCTGCCCCCGCAACCATGAATACACGCCTTGGAATTTTGAAGATTTCAGGGCTTTTCTTTTTTAGAGATGCTGTGTTAGTGCTACGTCAGCCATTCCGGTGATTAGCCCTTGACAGATGAGGTAGATTTCTAGTAGATTATTGTTATACATAGGGTGACACATGAAGCTTAGAATAATCAACGCAGGAGAGAAAAAATGAAACAAGGCACCAGACAAAACACCATCAGATCTATGGCAGAAAAGAACAGAGATTACATAGTAGACAGAAGGCGCTATTATCACAGCCATCCGGAGCTGAGCCTGACAGAATTCGCAACTACCGCATCGATTAAGAAGGATTTGGAAAGACTGGCTAAAGCTGCAGGAGTTAAAAATCTGGATATAACCACCTTCAGCGATTATCCCGGGCTGGTGGCAATGTACGATACAGGAAGACCCGGACGGACGATTCTGCTGAGAGCAGATATAGACGCGCTGCCCATACATGAATGTACGGGACTTTCTTTTTCTTCGGAAAACCCGGGGATTATGCATGCCTGCGGTCATGACACCCATATTGCCATGCTTCTGGGAGCAATTAAAATTCTTTTTTCACCGAGGATCAGGCATAAGCTAAAGGGCAGGATAAAGCTCATTTTCCAGTCGGGAGAAGAAACGGCCTGCGGAGCCAAGTACTATATAGACCATGGGGTGCTTGATGATGTGGATGCAATTTTCGGACTGCATACCTGGGGCACCTTGGACGCCCCGTATATCTGCGTAGACAGCGGCAAACGCATGGCATCCACGGACAATTTTATAATCAGAATAATGGGAGAGAAGGCTCACGGAGCGGCGCCTCATCTGGGACACGACGCAATCGTTGCGGCCTCCGCTGCGGTAATGGCTCTCCAGAGCTTTGTCAGCCGCGAAAACAATCCTCTTAATCCGCTGGTGCTCACCGTGGGAAAGTTTCATGGAGGCAATATGCGTAACACCATCTGCGGAGAGACGGAGCTTGACGGCACCATCAGAACTTTCTCCAAAGAGCTTCAGTATAGGCTCAAGGAAGAGATTACCAATATTGTTTCCAATACCGTAGCGGCTTACGGCTGCACGGCGGAGGTGGAGATGACATATATGCATCCGGCCCTCATAAACGACGATGAGGAGCTGAACGAAATCGCCCGTCAGGCTGCGCTGAAGCTTTACGGACCGGAGGGCATCAAGAGCAGAGAGTGCGTAATGAGCGGTGAAGACTTTTCTCTTTATACGGAAAAAGTACCCGGCTTCTTTGCCTTTGTAGGCGCGCGAAACGAAAAGCGGGGAATGATTCACTCCAATCACCACGAGGGCTTTGCTCCCGATGAAAGCACTTTGGAAAGAGGCAGCGCCTTTACTGCCCAGTTTGCTTTAGATTATCTTCTGCAGAATATAGGAGGTTCTGAGAACAATGCAGTTAACAGACAGAGTAAAAAATTGTAACGGCTGCGCCGCATGTGTGGTGGGCTGCAAATATGTGTGCGTAAAGATGGAGGAAAGACATGACGGCGAGAGTTGCAAAAAACAGCCGGTGATAGATGAAAACGGCTGCAATAAATGCAACGCCTGCGTGCTTTTCTGTCCTCTTTTTAATCCTGTAGAGCTGCCTGAGTTTGAGCAGTTCTACCAATACAGCGAGGAATTTGAAGGAAGGGATATGCCTGCTCTTTACAGACAGACCATGAGAAGCGTCAAGGCCGGACAGCATACGGAGTTTATAGGAACACTCTGTGAAATTGCCGCCCTTAAATCCCTGTTTGGAGATAAGCTTTACCCAAATCTTATCCTTAAGCCTCTTTTCTGCGACGAGGAAAAAAGAGCTAAGGAGCCCTGCTGCAGAGAATGTGCATTTTACGGAAAGGAACAGGTGGATTGAAGATGAACGGCTCCATTTTAGATACTGTCAGGGAAACCTGTCAGCTTTTCAGCAAATACGAGCTTACCAAGGGTGAGCTTGCCAGAGCCGAAGAGCTGGCAGACAAGCTGGAAAACCATAAGATTACCGTTTCCGTAATAGGACAGTTCAAGAGAGGCAAGAGTACTTTGGTCAACGCCATCCTCGGCGACAAAATTCTGCCCGTGGGCATCGTGCCTGTAACGGCGGTGGTGACTACGGTGGAGTACGGTGAAAAGGCCGCGTCAGTTCACTTTGACAACGGTATAATAAAGGAAATCGGCTTTGATGAGATGTCCTCATACATAAACGAGCAGGAAAATCAGGACAACAGGCTGGGGGTTTCCGAAGTACGTCTTTACTGTCCGTCGGATTTTCTTCAGAGCGGCATGACCTTTGTTGACACGCCGGGAGTGGGTTCCGTGCATCAGAAAAATTCCGATGCGGCTTATTCATATGTAAAGGAAAGCGATGCTGTAATTTTCATGCTTTCCGTAGACAGTCCCATCAATCAGATAGAAATCGACTTTCTGGAGAACGCCAAGGAGTTTGCCTCCAAGTTCTATTTTGCCGTAAATAAAATCGATTCCATAGATTCAGATGATCTTGCAGATTATTTGGCATATTGCAGAAAGCTTCTTTGCGGACTGATGGGAGTAGAGGACATTGCTATTTTCCCGGTCAGCGCCAAGAAAAACATAGGGGTGGAGGAGCTGAAGTCTGCAATCGCTAATGACTGCCAGACTACGGTGCAGCAGATTATCGAGGAATCAGCAAAGCTTAAGATGCGAGACATAGTGGCAAGCGCCCTTTCGCAGATCGTCCTTTACAGAACGGCTCTGGGTATGACCCATGCCGAATTCGACGAAAAATTTGCTCAGATTGAGGAATACTTCGTTAAGATTAAGACGGAGGCGGCAGAGTTTGCGGAAAGCTTCCCGGGCAATGCCGGGATGCTGGAAGCACACATGAACGATATCAAAAACCGCCTGTCGGCTAAGGTTTCGGAGCTTTTCGGAATTGCGTATCACTATAATATCAGCGATGTTGACTTTTTCAGAGGAGGCAAGGCAGCCGACGACGGAAGCCGCGACCTTCGTGAAAGCTTCAGAGCGGCAGTTGACGGGCTCTGCAGCGAACTTAAGGACACACTGATGGCCATCTTCATGCATCGGGAGGAAAACACCTACAAGGTTGCCCGCCGCATCAACGACCTGAATCGTCTGGTGAGAAAGCTGGTGCAGCTGAGAAGTGAGCTGGCATCTGAATAAAGGTATTAAAAGAAGGAAGCACCATTATACGGCAGCTTCCTTTCTTTCTTTAGTCAGCTTATCCAGATACGCAACCCATTTAATGCTCACCCGAGGGTCGGGCTGAGGCATGATATAGTAAAGCTGCTTCTTATGGTAGATATCGAAGTGGCTGCCCACGGAAGAAGGAAAGCCTTTGATGACGGAGGTAGATTCGGTAAACTCCAGAGACTCGCCGCAGCAGGTGCCGACAAAGTGAATGTTTTCACGGTCCATGGTGATATGGCCTTTGCCTGCTTTCATATCCATGTATCCGTCGGTGTCGGTGGTGCCAACGAGGCAGTCCGTTTCCAGAGGAGTGTCCAGATCGATGAGGGCTTCCTGCCAGAAGAACCAGTCGTTTATCCGCTCGAAGCACTTCACCGCAGTTCCTTTGGCGTCGATTCCTGCTTCGGACGAAGGCAAGCAGCGCAGTCTGTACTTTTCGTCAAGCTCCGCTGTGAAGCCGCAGCGGCGGCAGGTGATGGAATGCTCGTCTGAGACGGTCTCGAATTCCGACATGCACTGAGGACATTTATACAGAATTCCGTCAAGGCCCAGAGCAGGGGATTTGCACTTGTATGTCACATCGGTAAAAATGGCATCTTCGTCGTGAAGAATGGCTTGATCCAGCACCGTATTGATTTCATCCACAGTCATATTGGCAAGGTCAGAAGAATCTATAAGCTTGGCACTGGTGACTTCGATGCGTCCCGGACGGGTGCCGGCTTTGCCCCATTTAGGCAGGGTTTTGTAAGCACCGTTTTCACAGATGGTGTAAACGCTGACACCAAGCTTTTTTATGAGCTCCGCAGTTCCGTCGGTGACCTGCAGAGAGTGACCGAAACAGCTGAGACGGCCTTCCGGGAAAATGACTATAATATTACCCGACTCTTTTGCACGCATGATGTTCAGGATGGTTTTAACATCGGGACAGAACATTTTCTTAGGAATTACATGCATGATTTCCAGTATACGGCGAATTTTGGGTTTGGTCATGAAGTGCTGGCTCACCACGAAGGTAGGCCGGTGAGGAAACAGAGCTACAGCCACCAGCAGAAAGTCTATATTGGATACGTGGGGACAAACCACGATGGATGGAGTTTCGATATCACGTATACCGGAACGGTCGTAGGACGTATGCAGCTTGAATTTAAGATAAGGTGCTATTATCAGGCTGGCCAGATAATACAGAAACGGGTTGGGCTTCTTTATAATCTTTTTCGTCGTCTTTTCGCTCATTTCGCGGACCTCTTTTCTCTCTTTTTTATATTTTTCTTGTTCTGACAAAAGTATACCAATTACGAGACGCCTTGGCAAGGCAAAAGCAGTTGACGGAACCCGTAAAAAAATATAAATTTAAGGTGAGGGTTTTTGCCCGCAGAAACGACTAAAAGATGAACAAGCAGTTCGGAGGGTACCATGGACAAAGGCGCGCAAAGCTACCGCCGCTTTCTTGACGGCGACGACGATGCACTGGGGGAAATCGTCGATTTGTATCGAGAGGGGCTTATTTTATTCATATACAGGTATGTTGCAAACCTTGCAGACGCAGAGGATCTGGCGGAGGATGTTTTTGTCGAGCTCATAGTCAATCCGGAAAGGTACGGCTTCCGCTCATCACTGAAGACATACATCTTCACCCTGGGCAGAAACAAGGCGGTGGATTTTGTGAGAAAGCAGTCAAGAATCAGACCGGTACAGGATCCGGAGGAAAGGCTGGCAGAGCTTGCTGATCTTCATACGCTGGAGTCTCACATAATCAGAGGCGAGGAAAACAGAAGGCTGTATGAGGCTCTGGACAGCATAAAAGAGGACTATCGCACAGCGCTGCATCTGGTGTACCTGGAGGAGCTTTCCTATAAGGAGGCGGCGAGGGTTATGAAAAAGACTCCGAAACAGCTGGAAAATCTGGTCAGCCGCGGTAAGAAAGCGGTCAGAGAGCTTATGGGCGAGGAGGGGATTTAGTTGAAAACGAGAGATGA
>JAEDNK010000150.1 GCA_016302545.1 Bacillota bacterium | reverse complement strand
AGGGGATGTGGAAATAAGGTCCTTTGCCTTAGACAGCCTGAAAAGCTTCGGTGCCGACTGCATTATGGTGCTGGGCTGCGGCATTGAGGACGAGGAAACGCCAAGTCCCATGCTCAAGGACAGACTGGACGTGGGAATAGAGCTGTATAAACAGGGAGTGGCGCCTAAGCTGCTGCTCACAGGAGATAACGGTACACAGGAGCATAACGAAATACATGTAATGCTTAAATATGCCAAGGATGCAGGGGTGCCGGAAAAAGACATTTTCTGCGACCACGCAGGGTTTTCCACCTACGATTCCATGTACAGAGCAGGAAGCATTTTTAACGCAGAGAGGGTAATGGTGGTGACGCAGACATACCACCAGTACAGGGCCCTTTACATAGGGGACAAGCTGGGGCTTGAGGTTATGGGAGTGGCCTCGGATCAGGAAAAGTATTTCGGACAGAGCTTCAGGGAATCGAGAGAAATTCTTGCAAGAATCAAGGACTTCTTCAAATCCATGCTCAGAAGCAAACCGACCTATGGAGGCGAAGTTATTCCAATAAGCGGCAGCGGAATTTCCAGTCACGGTGAATAGAATACCGGCATAATATGTAGAGGGCAGCAATGTCCTCTATTTTTCACATGTTCACCGGAGGTAATTATGATATATCTGGATAACGCAGCAACATCCTATCCCAAACCCAGAGGTATGGTAGCTGCCATGGAGGAGTGCATCCTCAAATACTGCGGAAATCCCGGAAGATCCGGTCATTCCATGTCTATGAGAACCGGGGAAGAGGTTTACCACGCCAGAAAAAAGGTTGCAGGTCTGTTTGGCATAAGCAGAGCGGAAAGGCTTGTCTTTACTAAAAATACCACGGAGGCGCTGAATATGGGACTCAAAGGAGCGCTGAGAGCCGGAGACCATGTGATAACCACCTCTATGGAGCACAATTCGGTGCTCAGACCCCTGAAGGCGCTGGAAAAAAGAGGAGTAAGCCAGTCGGTCATACGGGCAGACCGGGAGGGATTTATAAAAGCGGCCGATATAGAGAAGGCAATCAGTCGTGACACAAGGCTGATTGCAGTAACGGCAGCCTCCAATGTTACAGGTACCAAAATGCCTCTGGAAGAAATCGGGGAGCTGGCAAGAAAAAGAGGAATTCTCTTTCTGGTAGACGGTGCGCAGGGAGCAGGCTCCATGGAAATCGACGTGAAAAAAATGCATATAGATATGCTGGCATTTCCCGGCCACAAGGGGCTTTTAGGACCGCTTGGAACAGGAGCGCTGTACGTATCGCCGGAGCTCAGGCTAAACCACATCATGGAAGGCGGTACGGGAACGGATTCAAAAAACAGGCTCCAGCCCTGCGAATTTCCGGAAGGCTACGAAGCAGGGACAATAAACGCGCCCGCCATAATAGGGCTGGGCTATTCTGCAGATTTTGTAAAAAAAATCGGACCGGAGGTAATAGGAAAATACGAAGAAGAGCTTATCGGATGGCTTGACCAAAGGCTGGAGGAAATGGATTTTGTAACTCGCTACGGTCCGGATTCATGCCGCAAGACGGGAATAAGCCTCATAAATATCAAGGGCATAGAGGCAGAAGAAGTAACATCGATTTTGAGCAGCAGATACGGAATAGCTGTCAGAGGGGGCTTTCACTGCGCCGGTCTTGCTCACAAGACCATAGGAACATGGAATGAAGGGGCGGTCCGCATAAGCGTAGGACCCTTTAATACGCGAAAAGATATGGAAAATCTGGCAGATGCCATTTGGGAGATCGGGAGGAGACAGGGTGGCTGATTATAAATAAATAATTGTGGTAATTTCACAGAGTGTTCACCTGAATATGATAGAATGATAGCCACAAAATAAAAAAGGAGAAAAAACTGATGAAAAAACTGTTGGTTTTATTGATGATATTTGTAATGAGCTTTGCCATGATAGGCTGCGGAGGTGACAAGGACGGTGACAATCCGGATGGAGCAGAGACAGCCTCTGAGGGTATGGAGGCGGACGATGTCGGCGATTCCGCAGATGATGACGGCGCAAGCGATGAAGGAAAAATAGACGTTGAAAATCTTATAGTCGATGACGACACTCAGGAAAAGTATGATTTTGGCTTTACCGTAAGTAATTCCTTCGGCATGTCAGAGGTCCTTAAGAAGATAGATTACACGAAGCTTTCCGCTCAGCAGAGCAAGCTGGAGGACATGATGAAGGAGGCCGCGGAGGCCCATCTTTCCGGCAATTATTCCATATTCAGCGATTATGAAGAGGAGAGCGTGGATTCCATCGACAAGTTGGTATACGTTATCGGCATGGAGGATGATGACACGGAAAAAAGCTTTCTGGAAACGGGAGCTTACCATAGCACCGACGGTGATAAGAACTACCAGTATACCGTCTATACCTCGGAAAACTTCTATAAGGCAGACAAGTCCGGTATTGCCGCAGTACTCAAGGAGATAAAGAGCGCCTATGGCATTACCGTTTCCCAGAGCAAGGTGGAAAAGGCAGCACAGCAGGTTCTTAAAAAGGCTACGGAAACCGACGATTATTACTCATACTATGAAACCAAGGATGTAAAGGGAAGCGGATACAGCGAGAAAGTAAGCTTTGCCGTTGAAGGCTTTGTTACGGAGGAAGGCGAAATAGGATTTTATATTTCCGTAGAAAGAGAAAGATGCTATAACTAATCCGTTATGCTTTAAGTGAAATAAGAGCCCCCGGCCGTAGTTGCGGTCGGGGGTATTTTAATTATAATCACATAATACTTATTTTTTACAAGCAGCTATGCTATGCAGCTAATTT
>JAEDNK010000149.1 GCA_016302545.1 Bacillota bacterium | reverse complement strand
CCAATCATTACTTTCTTTCGGCTATGCCGATCAACAAAAACGCCAGCAAACGGCCCTATAAGCGCTTGCGGCAAGAAACCAATCAGTGTTGCTATGGATAGCACCATTGCAGAACCTGTTTTTGCGGTCAAGTAAAAAATAATTGACATTTGCAAAATCCCGCTGCTAATAAGAGAAAATCCTTGCCCAATCAGTATTGTAAAATAATCTTTTTTCCATGAATCTCTATTTCGTTGCATATAGTTATTCCTCCAAACATTTTTATTGCATAACTCATTGTTGTTTTTGTGCAATAAAAAATGCAGGTTAACACCCACAAAAGGGCATTAATCTGCATCACTACAAAACGAGACAAACCAACACTATGCAACTATACAGTCACATAATGTTTATAAGCACGTGTTTATTCGTAGACGCAAGCGAAAAAAGCCCACAATGTGGAATAGATAGTTCTGCTTTTTATTGCCTTATTTGCGTACACGAATTAACACACGTAAGCCTCCTTTATTTATTAAAATCTACGATAGTATATCACATTTATTTTTTTATGTCAAGATAGAGGAGACAGGCCCACTTCTTTGTAACCTTAAATTTTTTGTATACCCTTAATTTGCAAAAATAGTGTTCCTATGATAGCTCTTACTATATTATATAAAAACATATAAAGATACACTCTGTTCTTTTTCTGTAATAAATATTCTTAGAGTGAGAGGTTCCGGTGGGTCCACCATGGACCGCACCCCGGTTCAGCAAAAAAGCGTAGTTTCCCCTTGGTGGGAGCTGCGCTTTTTTACTTATTCGGGTTATTGATTTTTTAAAATCAGCCTGTTGGAAGTGTTACTCCCATTCTCTCGATAACGTGGTTCCTTTTCAATAAGCCCTGCCTTGACCAAATCATTCAGGGCACGTTTGACGGTGCTGCGGGAGAGCTGCAAGTCGGAGGCAATAGTCTTTACCGCGGGCCAGCAGTCAACTCCTTTTCCTGCTCGGTCATAAAGATATATATAAACAGTCCTCGCCCGATGGGGAAGCTCATCGGGCGAGGCGGCATAAATGTGGTTGAAGTAGCTCATGGGAACCTCCTTTACGTTTTGAGTACATTACGGCGGCGTATGGTGTTTTCAGACGGTTCAGCCACTGGAGTATGAAGGGTTCCTATTCCGGTGGTTGACTCCGATATCTCCCCGATTTCTTCGTCCACAATAAGGCATGCCGTATGCTTGCGAACGATATTTTCCTCCAGCATCTGCTTATCGGCATAGACCACTTTTCGGTGTGCCTTTTCCTCCACAGTATAAAGTCCCTCAAAACGGATGCCCCAATCAAGGAACAGCCGCAGCTTTGTCCTCATGGGATGGGTGCCGGTTTTCATCACGACAAAGCTGCCCTTTGGAATGGATTTGAGTTCATCCGGTGTCATGAGGGGGCGCTCCATCATCTGCAAGGATTGGCTGGGATCATTCTTTCCACGGCTTACGCTGCCGCTCATGACGGTGCGGCTGCCCAATGCCTTACTCAGCACTTCGGCGGTCTGGCTGTTGGGAGCGAATCCGCCGAAGATGGTGTCCTGGCAGTTGTCCACGATGATTTCTGAACCTTCTTTGCCATAATTCTTTTCGAGCTGACCGAAGGACTGTATGATCGGTACCATCGCAAGCCGGCGTGAGCGGCTGGCCGAAAAAATCAGCTCCAGTGACTCGATGGCTGGGAGCGTTCCGAGTTCATCGCAGTAAAACATCACGCGATTTTTCAGTTTACCGCCGTTTTCATCCGCAACAGCGAGGATCTCCCGGTAGAGCTGCTGGATCATAAGGCTGACCATAAAATACTTGGTCAAATCTTCTTCGGGAAGTACGATAAAAAGAGCGGATTTTTCATTACAGAATTTCTCCGCATCAATGGCTGTTTCAAAACAGAGTATCTGTTCCATTTCGGAATCGAGAAAGGAATTTAACCGGGATAGCACAGTGGAGAGCACCGATGCCATGGCCTGCTCCGCAGAATTTAGTGCGGCTCCTGCAAACCAGCGGGCCTTGTGGTCGGATGGCAGTTTGTCCATTAATAGCTGGAACTGACTTTTCCCCTTTACCTTGCTGGGCGCCAACAAGTCCTGAACCAATTTGAACACGCTGATGATATGGCGGCAATCCACCTTTTTTCCATCCACCTCAGTGGGAGGCAGATATTCGGCAATCAGCAGAATCACTGAGGAGAGGAGCCCTTCAGCGGCATCATAAAAAAACTGATTCTGTCCGTAATTTTCGCTGCTGGCGTTAATGATGGTTTTGGAGATAATCTTCGCGTATTTCTCTGCTTTCGCCTTTGCCACAAGATTGTTTTCATCGGCAAGGTACTGTTCCATGTAGGTGTTCACCAGATGGAGCATATTGTTACCGTCTGAGCGGGTTGGGTTTCTGAGATCGATGACCGCCACATGGTAGCCGTAGTAGTCGCGGGCTATGGCTCCGTAGTTCCGATATAGGTCGCCCTTGGTGTCGGTGGTCAGGAAGCTCATGCCGGAGGCACAGGCATATTCCAGATTGGGATATAAAAAGTATGCGGTTTTCCCGACGCCGGACGCACCGATCATAAGGCAGTGGACATCGTCAGTGTCCACCATCGCCGTGACCTTATTTTTTGCGCCTATGCATCCGAGAATGATTCCCTGCTCGGCGGCAGTGGGGAGGCATTGGCCCTGTCTCCATAGCTCCGCCTGAAAGGGGATATGCTGATAGGTATTTTTGATTTCCTGTTTTGATGCGAACCGTGCCGTACCATGCTGGCCGTCACCTACCGTGCGGGACTTGATTCCGTTTAGGGTATAATAGTGA
>JAEDNK010000037.1 GCA_016302545.1 Bacillota bacterium | reverse complement strand
ATTTCTTCTATGGCCTGCCTGAGCTCCTCCGCCGAATTTATCTGATTGATTCTGCTGCGGAAAGCAGCCGCTCCGGGCACCCCTTTAAGGTACCAGCCCACATGCTTTCGCATTTCCCGCACTGCGACGTACTCACCTTTAAGATCCAGCACATCGTTAAAGTGGAGGAGCATCATCTGCTTTTTTTCTTCCTTTGTCGGTGGCGACGGCAGCGGCTCACCGCGCCATGCAGCGTTGAGCTCGGAGAAAATCCAAGGGTTGCCCAAGGCCCCTCGTCCTATCATTACAAAGTCGCAGCCCGTTTCTTCCATCATACGGAGTCCTGCTTGGGCATCGGTCACATCGCCGTTTCCGATTACAGGGATGTCAACGGCCCGCTTCACTGCGGCTATAACGGACCAGTCTGCCTTGCCGGTATAGTACTGCTCACGGGTTCTTCCGTGAACTGCAATGGCAGCAGCGCCTGCGGCACTGACGGCATGAGCCATCTCAACAGCATTTATACTGTCCGAATCCCAGCCTGCGCGAATTTTTACCGTTACCGGCTTTGATGTGTTCTTTACAGCAGCAGCGACCACATCATGAGCAAGGTCAGGATTTTTCATAAGTGCAGACCCTTCACCATTCTTTACTATTTTAGGCACAGGGCAGCCCATATTTATATCGAAAATCACATTGCCGCATCCTTCAAGCTCCCGTGCCGCAAAAGCCATGATTTCCGGCTCGTGGCCGAAAAGCTGATAGGCCACAGGGTCTTCACCGTCGAGTATTTCCAGGAGCTTTCCCGTGTTTTTGTCTTTGTACCACAGACCTTTGGCGCTGACCATCTCAGAGTAGACAAGGGCTGCGCCCTGCTCTGCGCACAGTCTGCGAAAAGGTCCGTCGGTTATGCCGGCAAGAGGCGCCAGCAAAAAGGGGCTCGAAAGCCCCACATTTCCTATTTTCAAGCTGCGATTTCTTCCTCCGGTCATTTGGCGGTGTCCTCCAGCCTTCTCAGCGCAAGAGCTATGGTAAGCCCGGGGATTACGCGGTTTCCCGTGATTTCCGCGCCGAGAATTTCATTGATTTTTTTGAGACGGTACTGGACGGTGTTGGTGTGAATGCCCATGAATTCAGAGGTTTTGCCGCTGTTCATGCCTGCGTCCAGCACGAAGGTCTCCAGAGTTTCCAGCAGCTGGCGCGCCTTGTTGTCCCCTTCCTTTCTGAAAGGCTCCAAAAGGTCCATGAAGTTTTTCTTCAGATGGCCGCCCTGCACCTGAATATTGATGCAGCCTGCCACCAGAGCCAGCTCGTACTTGGAGAATACGCGCTTATACGGGAAGATGCTTTCCACGAAGGCCCAGGTCTCGCCTATGAGCCTGAAGCCGTCTCCTGCGCCCTCGATACCGTCCACGCCGGTCACGTGAAAAATACGGACAGCCTTGTTTTCCTTGAGCCTGTCGAAAAGCTCCGTGCATACAGACTTGTCGAGATTTTCCTCCTCCTCGCAGAACTTCTCTCCCTTAAGGATGAGGGCATAGCTTTCATCCTCCTCAGCAATTTTAATCACGCTGATTATCCCGTCCTTTGCCAGCTTGTCGATGATTTCATCGCTCTGCCGCGTCTCTATGTGCTTTGCGTAAAAAACGGAAATTATGTCCCCTGCCTTAACTCCGGCTTCCTCGCGGAGGGAATATGCCAGAGACTTGTTGCCTCTCATGAGGGCCTTGACAAGCTCAGCCTTGGCGTCACGCTCCGGCGTGTATTTCCACATACCCATTGCCAGCTCGATTATTTCCGCCAGCTTGGTAATCTCCCCTGCGGAATAGTTATCTTCATTATCCACTATGCAAAGATAGTGTTTGTCGTTGTTTATGTTTACCAGACCCCAGTAGGTCAGCACTCCCTCGATTTCGATGAAGCTGTAAAGGTTTCCCAGATTGAGTGCCACCTCTCTGCCCCTTCTTATGGCTTCATTGATGGTGGTCTTGTGCCTTGTCTCCACGGCAAATACAGGGTTGAACTCCTCGCTGAGAAGTACCACCTGAAAATCGTTGCTGACAGCGGCCTCGTGAAGGGCCTGCTGAAAGCTTGCGTATTTTTCAAAGTTGAGCAGATGGAAAATGGTGTTGTTTATCAGGCTGTTTTTAAAGTTGTTTCCGTAGAGAACTCTTTCCATGACGTCGGAAATAATGGCGGAATAATCGCCTGCCTCACTTCCTGCCATGACAACAAAAGGCATCCCTGCTTCGTCGGCAGCGCTGATGACCTCCTTGTCAACGGACTTTACCCCCTGCTCCCTCGGAAAATATACCATAGCGGCAACTCCTGCCGCAGCCATTTCCCTTATGGTTTCGCACTGGGCAGCCGTATCATTTTTCATTCCTGCAAAGGTTGTCAGTGCCATCATGCCTTCCGCTCCTCCGCATTTTACCGCTTCGGCAGCATCGGAGGCGTCCATTACGGAAATAGCGCTGACCCTGTTTTCCATCCTTCTCTCTCCTGCAACCACGATGCAGTTCCTGAAAGAATCAAGCTGCAGGCAGTCTCTAACTGTTACTTTCATCTTCTCCCTCTTTTTCTTTCTCAGGCGCCTCGTCCTCTACCGGATCCTCGTCCTCCAGATAATCGCCGTCGTACTTCTTAAGCTCCTCCAGCAGTCTGGCCTGAGCCTCGGCGCGAAGTCTTTCCCTTTCGGCAGCCTCCTCGGCGTCCTTTGCACGCTTTTCCTCTCCGGCTTTTTCTACGCTGGCTTTTAAGTCCTCAGGAGTGATTTTGCCTGTGTAAATGTCCTCAAACTGATCTCCGTCGATGGTTTCAACCAGCAGAAGTGCCTGTGCCACGTTTTCAAGGATATCGTCCTTTTCTCTGAGAATGCTGAGAGCCCGCTCGTAGCCCTCGCCCACAAAGCGTCTGATTTCCTCGTCGATTTCCTTGGCTGTTTCCTCGGAATAGTTCTTATGCTGGGCGAAGTCGTTGCCCAGGAAAACCTCTCCGTCGCCGCCGTAGTTTACGTTGCCCAGCTTTTCGGAGAAGCCGTATTTGGTTATCATTTCACGAGCCATGTCGGTGGCCTGCTTGATGTCTCCCGAAGCTCCGATGGAAATGTCGTCCAGCTTAAGGCTCTCGGCAGCACGTCCTCCCATGCAGGTTATGATGCGGTTGTACATGGCCTGTTTGGTTTCAAAGAGCACGTCATCCTGCGGCAGATACATGGTATATCCGCCTGCCCTGCCTCTCGGAATGATCGTAACCTCGTGAATCGGCATATAATTCGGAAGAGATCTTGCCACAATGGCGTGACCTGCCTCGTGATAAGCCGTAAGCTTCTTTTCCTTGTCGGAAACCACCTTTGACTTCTTGGCAGGACCCATCTCAACCTTGCGGATAGCCTCCTCGATTTCTTCCATTCTGATGAAGCGTCCGTTTCTGCGCGCCGTAATCAGAGCAGCCTCGTTTAATATGTTTTCAAGGTCAGCCGGCGTGCAGCCCATGGTTCTTCTTGCCAGTATGGACGGTGTAACGTCCTCCGACAGAGGCTTGTTTTTAGCGTGAACCTTGATGATTTCTTCTCTTCCCTTGATGTCAGGAAGTCCGATGACGATCTGGCGGTCAAATCTGCCCGGTCTTAAGAGGGCGGGGTCGAGCACGTCAGGTCTGTTGGTGGCTGCCAGAATGATGATTCCCGAGTTTTCCTCGAAGCCGTCCATCTCAACCAGCAGCTGGTTTAAGGTCTGTTCTCTTTCGTCGTGGCCGCCGCCTATACCGGAGCCACGCTTACGTCCTACGGCGTCGATTTCGTCGATGAACACGATGCAAGGAGCGTTCTTTTTGGCCTGTTCAAAGAGGTCTCTCACACGAGAGGCGCCCACACCTACGAACATTTCCACGAAGTCGGAACCGGATATGGTGAAGAAAGGCACTCCCGCCTCTCCTGCTGCCGCCTTGGAAATGTAGGTTTTACCTGTTCCCGGAGGACCCACAAGAAGGATTCCCTTTGGAATTCTGGCTCCCAGCTCGTTGTATTTTTTAGGATCCTTAAGGAAATCCACGATTTCCTCAAGCTCCTGCTTTTCCTCTTCAAGTCCTGCCACATCATCGAAGGTGACCTTCTTGTCGCCGCCCTTTACCATCTTGGCTCTTGACTTGGCAAACTGGAAGGCCTTGCCGTTTCCTCCCTGATTCATCATTATATAGAACAGGAAAATCAGCGCACCTATCATTATCACATTAGGAAGCAGGCTGAGCCAGAAGGAGCCCGTGTCAGGCTTAGGGCTGGAATATGTGATTTTGCCCTCCTCCGCCTGCTGCATCAGATAGTTTTCGTCAAGCCACATAATCTGGCTGATGGACGGCGCATAGGCGTAGACGTAGCTTGTTTTGCTCAGTTCTCCGGTTATGGTGGTGCCGTCTATTTCGACGGATGCCAGCTTTTCCTCGCTGACCAGCTGAACAAATTTGGAGAAAGGAACCTCCTTTACGGTTATGTCCTGATTATCCAGTCCCTTGTAGAAAAACGCCACGAAAAGCACAATGGCGAACAGGACGATGTAAACACTAATATTTTTTGCGAATCTTTTCAATTTTTATCCCCTTTCCGGCCCTGACGGTATTCGCTTTTATGATTCCCGCAGGACTGACAATATTCTTTATCCATAAATTTTTTGACAATTATCTGTGATTGTACACTATTTTGTATTTTAACACAAAAACTACTTTTGTTCAAGTACAATTATTGTTTCATCGGTGGATGGGTCTGCCTTGTAATCGGCTGAAAATCTGCCCTTCTGTCTGTTTCTTTCGTCGGGAAAGTTCTCTGATGGAAGGACCCATAAGACCTTGCTGCCAACCGCCAGAAGGAGCATTTCGTCTCTGTATATTTTAGGCACCTTGCAGTCGGTGAAGAGGTCCTGCAGCTTCTTGGTGCCACCTTTGATGGCGATGGTGTCGCCCTCACGCCTTGTCCTCAGCTCAGGTGTTGCGCCTGTTTCCAAGGCTCTGCCGCTGAAGGCGCCGTAGGTGCGGCTTGGTTGGTCGGCGTGCTCGACGTGCTTGGCCTGCTGTACTTGTCCTGACTGGCTTGTCTGGCGTGCTTGGTGTACTTGACTTGCTTCCAGAAATTTACAGTACTCCTGTCTGTTCATTACTGTAAGCCTCCAGTGCCGGGCATCTGCCATTTTCCCCGCCCCTTCGACTCTGCGGTCAAATACGAGTCTGTCATAAGCCCTGCGCACCCTGAAGCCATCGGCAAGCTCCGTCGACGCCGAAGGATTTTCGGAAAGCCTTACCCTGTCCACTGCTTCCAGATGGGTGCGGGTGATGTTTCCCTCCATGCCGATGCTATCCAATGCTATATTGTACACCCGAAATCTTATTGCAGGGTGAAGGTTTTCCAAAGGTGCTGTGAAGATGGAGACACTTGGAGCGGGTTGCTCTCCTGGCGTGGTTTGTATGCTTGACCGAGCTTGCTCTCCTGGCGTGGTTTGTCGAATTTTGTCGAAAACTTTACTTGCCTCCTTATACATGTAATCCCTGTCCTCTGCGGCAATTCTGCCCATACGGTTCACCGTATCCACAATATTGCCGTTAAAATTCTCCGCCATATACGGAATAAGCTCCAGCCTTATTCTGTTCCGCGTATAAACGGCCTGGCTGTTTGTATGGTCAATGCGGGGGTTCAGTTTATTCTCCTCGCAGTATTTTTCGATTTCACTTCTTTTCACATCCAGCAAAGGTCTGATTACCGCCGTACCGTCCTCCCCTCTGCGCTTGTAAGCTATGCCGGAAAGACCGTCGGTCCCCGTGCCTCTCATAATCCGGAAAAGAATGGTTTCGCACTGGTCGTTGGCGTTCTGTGCTACCGCCACGGCAATATTATCCGCAGGGATTCCCTTGCTTCGGAGTTCCGATGCCACCTTGAAAAAAGCCTCATATCTCGCGTTTCTGCCTGCCTCCTCGGAAGTGAGCTTCTGCGCTTTGGCTATGGCAGGGCAGTCGTACACAAAGCTTCGACAGCTGAGCCCTCTGCTCCTGCAAAGCTCCTCTACATAAGCCTGGTCCTCTTCGGCGGCTCCCGGTCTGAACTTGTGATTGATGTGAACAGGGTGGAGTGTCAGCTTCAGTTCTTCTTTAAGCCGGCAAAGCACGTCAAAAAGGCACACCGAATCGGGACCTCCGGAAAGGCCCAGTACGATGTGCATTCCTTCTGTAATGAGATTGTGTTCTGTGATGGTTTTCAAAATTTTGTTCTTCATCTCTTTGTACCGTCTGTGTTCTGTGATGGGTCCGCTCACCGGGTATATCCTCAAGGCAGGGCCTTTACAATGATTGCGGCGGCTACGGTCAGGTCATCTCTCTCCCTGCCTCCGTATCTTTTTTCCGCCTCCGCAAGAATGTCCGCCGCAATCTGCCTTGCGGACAGCTGTTCCATATCCCTGTCCGCTCTGTATACGGTTTGGGAAAGGTATTCACAAAGCCAGCAGGCTTCAGGGTCTTCTCTGTCCGACTCCGTTATTCCGTCAGAAGCCATTACTATGAGGTCACCCTCCTTCAGCTCTGCGGAAATGTGTGCAAGCCTCAGCTTCGGTATTATTCCCACAGGCAGAGCCGCTCCCTTTATCCTTCTTACACGTCCCTGCCGCATTATAAAGGAAGTGGCCGCTCCCATCTTATAAAATTTCGCTCTGCGGCTCTGCCTGTCAATCACGGTCAGGTCCACCGTGGCAAAGTCCTCGCCGCTTGCCGCCTCGCGCCGTGCGGCGGCAAGCTCCGTGCCGGAATTCGGGTCGGAAGCCAGAGGATTCGCAAGCTCCGTGCCGGCGCTTGTTCCGGCACTTTGAGTGGAGACTGCCGCAAATTCCGTGTCGTTCTGCCGGCGCGCAGCGGCTTCCGCCTGCTCTATCATGTACCGATTGACTTCCTTTATGGCTTTTGCCACGGGCATTCCCGCCTTCAGGTTTCTCCTCAGTCTGGTTACCACAAGCCTGCTTCCCGCCGCCGCCTTAATCCCCTTTCCCATGCCGTCGGACAGGATTAAGGCGCGGCTGCCCCCGGGCAGCCCGCAGGAAGCAGCGGCGTCGCCGCTGATTCCTGCGGCGGCGGCAGCGGCATAACCGACCCTGATTTCGATGCCGCCGCAAGCCCTGCCGCCTTCACGGACAGGGGCGGCGGGGCGGGCTGCCGTCAAGCTGCGTGTGGCGGCATCTCTGACGGCACATCCGCCTTCGAGCCCGCAGCTTGCGGATGTGCCTTCCTTGCGAATATTCATTTTCTGCGGCCTTGCGCCGACTTTTTTCTTTCTTTTGGTACCCATGGCGTAATTCTACCACATGCTCTCATCGAAAAAAGTCGAAGTGCGCGACAATCTGCTATTATCAGGGAGTTTTCCAAACAGCCTTTCATGTTTTCAAAAAGAAAACGAAACAATACATTTGGAAAATTTTTTAGCAAATTATCCCTTTAATGCCAAAACATTATGGAATTTTTGTTGTTCCTTGCATACTCAAGGCTCTTTTGAAGTGCAAAACCAGGCAAAAGTTTTCCAAAATGACCTGAAGGTTTTCAAAAAGAAAACCAAACAACCTGACGCGAAAACCGTCGACTTACATATTTTTCCAGTCAAGAACTCTGCACTTACAAACTCTCCTTGTCGTTCAAGCCGCTTCCTATTCAATCCCAAAAAACCTTTTGGCGTTTTCCAGGGTGCAGCGGCAGACTTCCTCGTACCCCATTCCCTTGATAAGCGCCACCCGCCGTGCGGTGTGCTCCACATAAGGAGGCTTGTTTTTCCGGCCTCTGAACGGCTCCGGTGTCAGGTACGGGGAGTCCGTCTCAACAAGCAGATACTCAATAGGTATCGCGCCGACCACCTCCGTGGTCTTGCGATTATTTTTGTATGTGACCGGCCCGGCTATGGAGATAGTGGCGCCAAGCTTCACATACTGCTCAGCCAGCTCACGACTTCCGCTGAAGCAGTGAAGAAGCACGCGGCAGTCCTTTTCGCATGCCAGTCCCGGTCTCTTCGGGAACCAGCTTGCCCGCTCGTCGCTGAAAGCCCCTTCTTCCTTTAATATATCCATAGTCTCCTGATCTGCCTCGCGGGAGTGAATGACTATAGGCATTTTCAGCTCGTTGGCAAGCTGAATCTGGCGGCGGAACCAGTATCTTTGGTCCTCCGCCTCCGATTTGTTATAGTAAAAGTCGAGGCCAATTTCACCTATAGCCTTGACCTTTTCCTCCCCTGCCAGCTCCTTTATCCTGAGCAGCACATCTTCATCCATGGTCTTGGCATCGTGAGGGTGAACGCCCACAGCGGCATAACACCACGGCAGGCGCCGTGCATCCTCCGCCGCCCGCTCAGAGCTTGGCAGGTCAAATCCGATATCCATTACATATGATAAATCAGAAGCCTCGATATCAGCTATCAAGGCTTCTCTTTCTTCTTCTGTAAAGGTATCGTTATTTATATGTGCGTGTGAATCAAATAACATCTTCATACCTCTGCTTTTGTTATGTCCGTTAATTCCGCTTGTTCCAAAATCATTGATTTTTGTTCCTTTTTGGAACACTTTGAGGCTAATTTGGAACAAAACGCGCCTTTCGCGTGGAATACGGACCAAAAATCGCATAAATATATTACTTATTTTTACTTTTAAGGTTAATAATGCGAATTCTGTTCCAAAAACCACAATTTTTGTTCCAAAAAGGAACAGAAAACGGCAGTTTTGGAACAGCAGCGTTCACAAAGCCGCCAACGCAGCTCCAACGGTCAGAAAGCCGCCAACGCAGCTCCAACACATCCACCCTAGCTTACAACCTCGCCATCGGGTGCGGTAGTGGTCACGATTTCGCAGCGCTTGCCGTTGTCCGCAAAGAGCAGCATGCCCTTTGACTCCATTCCGCGAAGCTGGCGCGGTTTCAGGTTGGCAACTACGATGACCTTCTTGCCCACCATTTCCTCAGGGGTGAAGTCCTCTGCAACACCGCTGATAACCTGACGGCGCTCGGTGCCCATCTTAACCTGGAATACCAGCAGCTTGTCGGCCTTAGGGTGTTTTTCAGCTTTTTCTATGAGACCCACTCTGAAATCTATCTTAGCGAAGTCGTCGTATACGATTTCAGGCTTCAGCTCCAGCGGTACGCTTTCAGACTCTGCACCGTCCGAACCCGCAACAACGCCATCAGTGCCGGCTGCACCGTCCGAACCCGCAGCTGCGCCAGCGCCGCCGGCAGCCTTGCCGCCGATTTCGGCAAGCTCTTCAAGCTCCTTCTCGATGTCCAGTCTAGGGAATATCGCCGGACCCTTCTTGACCTCCTCGCCGTACATCATTTCAAACTCAAAGGCGTCCTCCCATACCACATCGGAGTACCACAGCCCCATCTGCTTTCTGATTTCCTTTGAAGTGGTGTGCATAAACGGATAGATGAGTATGGATATGATTCTTATGGACTCCGCCAGATTCTTCAGCACGGCGTCAAGCTCAGGCTTCTTTTCAGGGTCCTTTGCCAGCACCCAAGGAGCCTTTTCGTCGATATATTTATTGGCGCGGCGAACCAGCACCCAGATTTCCTCAAGAGCCATGTTAAAGGCAAACTTATCCATCTGCTCCTCAACCTTTGCCGCAGCGCCTACTGCAATCCTCCGAAGGTCCTCGTCGATAGCATCAAGCTTTACGCCGTCTCCGGAAGGAACCACTCCGCCGTTGTACTTTTCAATCATGGAAACTGTTCTGGAAACCAGATTTCCAAGGTCGTTTGCCAGGTCGTAGTTCATTCTCTTAAGCATCACCTCGTTGGTGAATACGCCGTCCTGACCGAAGGTGTACTCCCTCAGCAGGAAATATTTAAGGGCGTCTACACCGTATCTGTCGATGAGCACTACAGGGTCAACCACGTCAGCGCCCTTAGCGGCTTTGGATTTTGAAACCTTTTCGCCTCCCAAAAGTAGCCAGCCGTGTCCCAGAACCTTCTTAGGTAACGGCAGACCTGCGCTCATGAGCATTGCAGGCCATATAATGGAATGGAATCTTACAATTTCCTTTCCCACCAGGTGCACGTTTGCCGGCCAGTATTTTTCGTATAGCTCAGGCTCGTCAGGATATCCCAGAGCGGTGATATAGTTGGTGAGGGCGTCAAGCCACACGTATATTACATGCTTTTCGTCAATAGGAACAGGAATTCCCCAGTCAAAGGTGGAACGGGAAATGCAAAGATCCTCAAGTCCCTGCTTTACGAAGGAAACCATTTCGTTTCTTCTGGATTCCGGCTGCAAAAATTCAGGGTTTCTGTCGAAGAGCTCCAGCAGCTTGTCCGCATATTTGGAAAGCTTGAAGAAATACGCCTCCTCCTTGGCGGCAGTTACAGGACGTCCGCAGTCAGGGCAGCAGCCGTTTACAAGCTGGCTCTCCGTCCAGAAGCTTTCGCACGGCGTGCAGTAAAGCCCCTCGTACTCGCCCTTATAGATGTCGCCGTTTTCGTACATCTTCATAAAGATTTTCTGAACTCTTTCAACGTGCCTCGGCTCTGTGGTCCTGATAAAATCATCATAGGAAATTTCCATGGTCTCCCACAGCTTCTTGATGCCGTCAACCACTTCGTCCACATAGGCCTGAGGCGATACACCCTTTGCCTCTGCCAGAGTCTGAATCTTCTGGCCGTGCTCGTCCGTTCCCGTCAGGAATCTTACATCGTAGCCCGAAAGTCTCTTGAACCTTGCCATAGCGTCGGCCATTACTGTGCAGTAAGTGTGCCCTATGTGCAGGTTTGAACTTGGGTAGTAAATCGGTGTGGTGATGTAATATGTTCCTCTTGTACTCATTTTATTCTAATTCTCCTTCTTCAATTTCCTCTTCCTTTTCCTCAGGAAAAGCCTTCTTCATAGTCTTGTCCGTTGCAGCGATAAGCGCCACGCCGGCTGCAAGACCTACTCCCACAACTTTAAGCAGAGTCTTTGCCACTGCTCCGCTGCTTTTCTGCGTCGCTTTTCTGTCAGCCTTAGTAATTCCTCTCTTCATCATAATACCTCCTGTGTTCTACATATGAAACGATCAGATTTGCCGCTTCCTCCTCCGAAATGTAACTGCTGTTGATTGCCAGATTGTAGTTCCTGAATTCTCCCCATTTCTGACCTGTGTGATAGTTGTAATAATTCTGGCGTGCCTTGTCGTATGTGGCAATAATGTCCCTTACCTTGTCAGGCTCATCGCCGTAAACCTCCGCAGCTCTCTTCACCCTGTCCTCATATTCGGCATAGATAAAGACGTTGGTAACCCCCGGCATTTCCCTGAGAACGTAGTCTGCGCAGCGGCCCACTATTACCCCTTTGCCTGTGTCACCGATTTCCCTGATGACCTGAAACTGCGCCAGAAAAAGCTTGTCGTTGACCGACAATGCGCTTCCCGTAGCGCCCTCGTTAAAGCTCAGGGCAGAAGCAAGACTGTATGCAAAGCTGCTTTTGGCTTTCAGCTCGGCTCCCTCGATAATTTCTCTGGAGTATCCGCTCTGCTCTACGGCCATATCGATGATTTCCTTGTCGTAGAAAGGAACCTTCAGCTTTTCCGCAAGGAGTTTTCCGATAATTCTGCCTCCGCTGCCGTACTCTCTGCTTATGGTTACTAACTTTCTCATTTTTATCCCCTCCTGTTCTTTTATTCAACAAAAGCGTCATAAATTGCCCTTATGGCATTTTCAAAGTCCTTATTATCCACACCTACTATTATGTTCATCTCGCTGGAGCCCTGGTCTATCATCCTGATGTTTACCCCCGCATTGGCAAGGGCAGTAAAGAGGGTAGCCGACACTCCGGTCCTAGAGCTCATTCCGTGTCCTACGGTGGCGATGAGGGCAATGTCTTCGATTACATCAATGCTGTCAGGTCTGAGCCTCGACTCAAACTCCTCCAGAACCTCGTCAAGCCTGCCGTTAATGGATTTGTTTGACATTACTACCGATACGGTGTCGATGCCGCTTGGCAGATGCTCAAAGTTTATGTCATAGTCGTCCAGAATTCCCAGAATTCGTCTGACGAAGCCGCGCTCGCTGCTCATCATATTCTTATAGAGTGCCACAACGGTGAAATCCTTGCTGCCTGCAATACCTGTGACGATGTGCCTTTCCTCCTGAGGCCCCATAGCTGCGCCCTCTGCTGTGATGAAGGTTCCCGCATCCTCCGGATTGTTGGTATTTCTTATGTTAATAGGCACGTCAGCCATTCTTGCAGGGTAGATTGCATCCTCATGGAGCACGCTGGCTCCCATATAGGAAAGCTCTCTCAACTCCTTATATGAAATGGAATGTATCTGCTTCGGATTTTTTACTATCCTCGGGTCTGCCATGAGAAAGCCTGAAACGTCGGTCCAGTTTTCGTAAACGTCTGCGCCTACGGCTCTTGCCACCAGCGCTCCCGTGATGTCCGAGCCTCCTCTGGAAAAGGTCTTTATCTGCCCGTCCGGCGTGCTTCCGTAAAAGCCCGGAAGAACCGCGCGCTCGTGCTTTGAAAGCTCCTCTCTTATAGCCTGATCCGTCTCCTCTGTGAGCAGCTTACCCTTGGAATCGAATTTAATAAGACCTGCCGTATCGACAAAATCATATCCCAGAAAAGCAGCTATGAGAATAGCGTTTAAGTACTCTCCTCTCGAGGCGATATAGTCCGAGGATGGATTTTTCTTAAGGTTTTCCCTTATCTCATCAAAATATTTGAGAAGATCGACTTCTATTCCCAAATTCACCTCAACTGCCATGTATCTGTCTGCCACTACCTGAAAAATCTGGTCATAGGGCAGGTTGTGCTCAATATGCGTCTTACACAGATACAAAAGATCCGTGATCTTGTTGTCTCCGTCAAATCTTTTTCCCGGCGCAGATACCACTATGTATCTTCTGTCCGGGTCCTGCTGTATTATTTTCTTTGTCTTGGTCAGCTGTATTCCGTCGGCGACAGATGAGCCGCCGAACTTTGCAACCTTTATTCCCATTAAAGTGTCCCTCCTGTGGTGTCCATTCTTATGTATCTTTTCATTTTATTACAAAATCAGGCTGTTTTCAATATTTTTTGTTTCTCTTAAACAAAAAACTGTTGGCTCCACCAAAGAAAAAGACCGGCTTCTGTCATATTTATATGCAGCGGGGAAAGTGATTGTGCCCCGCCGCCTCTAACCTTTGCCGTTCTTTTTGTTTTCTTCCTTCATTTTTTTAAGATCCTCAAGGAGCTCATCGTCCAGAGCTTTTCTCGCATCGTCTATCTCCTCTTCGCTCTTCACGCCTATAAGCTGAGTTATCCATACCTTTTCCCTGTACCAGCTCTTTGATATCTGTCTTACGATAGCGCCGTTGCACAGCACCGTATCATGGTCAGAGGTGCCGATGGTAAATATTCTGATAATCATACCCGGCTTCATAAACTTTATCTCAAAGGCCACGTCGCTGTATCCCTCTTTTTCCAATGCTCCGTGAAGGTCATCGGCCACATGGTCGCAGATGGTGTTTTTCTTTTCATTTTCGCATATAAACATAAAACCCACTCCGGCTACCGTACCTAAGACTACGGACCATATATCTCCGAAGCGCGGCTGCGTAAGCACGCACATTACAGCCCCAAGCACCAGTCCGAGCCATTTGAGACGATTTAAAAGCACCATGGTTTTTTGAATTTTTTCCATAGATATTCCTTTCAAGACTTTTGGTTTTCCTACTATTATTATATTATCAAAAGGTCATGTTGGCAATATATCTTTTATTTTTGCGGCAAATATGGTAGAATGGTAAGATGTAATGAGATGTGACGGATTGATGCAAAAGGAGGATTTTACATGAAATTATCTAAACCGCTCAATAAGTATTTTGATCATACACTGCTTAAGCCCGAAGCAACCTGTGAGCAGATCGACAGGCTCTGTGAGGAGGCAAAGCAGTACGATTTTTATTCCGTATGCGTAAACAGCTGCTATGTGGCAAGATGCACGGACAACCTTGCCGGCACTGACGTAAAGGTTGCCGCAGTGGTGGGCTTTCCTCTGGGGGCATGCACTACGGCCTCCAAGGCTTTTGAGACGGAGGAGGCCTGCAAGGACGGAGCCGCCGAAATCGACATGGTACTCAATGTAGGGGCTTTCAAAGACGGCCGCTACGATTACGTAAGAGATGATATCTACGCAGTGGTGGAGGCAGCGGCAAAATACGGCGCCATCGTAAAGGTCATTCTGGAGACCTGCCTGCTCAGCGACAAGGAAATAGAGGAGGCTTGCAGACTGGCTAAGGACGCAGGAGCTCACTTCGTCAAGACTTCGACGGGATTTAATTCCGGCGGCGCTACCGCAGAGGATGTGGCGCTGATGAAAAGGACCGTAGGAGACGCCCTTCAGGTCAAAGCCAGCGGCGGCATACGCGATTACGATACCGCTATGGCGATGATAGAAGCCGGAGCCGACAGAATCGGCGCCAGCGCTTCAGTAAATATAATGGAGGTTTACAGCAATGTCAAATAAAATTTCAAACCTTCTGAAAGCGCTCTTTTTCATCCTTATGGCGCTGGGCATTATCGTCTATAAAATTGTATCACCTTCTGTGGAGGGAAAGGGCTGGATGTGGATTGCAGTAGGTCTTAGCGTCCTCCTTGCCATTGCCTTCTTTAAAAGGGCTTTTGAAAGGT
>JAEDNK010000036.1 GCA_016302545.1 Bacillota bacterium | reverse complement strand
CGTCTCTGCCTTTTCCTTGCTTCCTATGCTCATAAGCTGAGTAAGGTTATAGCTTTCGCCGTCGATGAAGATGGTCGGAGTCGTGCCAAGACCTACGCCTGTCACAGTTCCCGTCACTTCTTCTCCGGTATACTGACCGCTTTCATCCACCTTGGCGACGGTAACTTCCTTGCCTACCATGGAAACCGCATAGCTCGTGGTGTTTACAAGGGATAAATCGCTGATAGCAGTGGTCATGTGATTTAAAGCTGTAATCATCTGAGTCTGAACCATCTGAACCATCATCTGACTGGTATCCATAGGATTATCCGCATCCTGATACTTAAGCTGGGCTGCCAGAAGCTGATAGAAATCCGTCATGGTAAGCTCGTTGGAGGCTGCCGATACGCTGTTTCTGTCGTAGGTGGTGCCTATTGACGTGCTCTGAGGCAGATTTACACTTACGCTGTCTACTGCCATATGTACTCACTCTCCTTTCTGATTCCCAGCCTCAGCTGCTGCAGGAAATCAATTGTTTCTGTTTCATTCTGTTTTTTGTCGGAATGCTGCTGTTCGGAAGACTGCTGCCCGTTATAGGACTGCTGTCCTCTGCCGTCCTCATAAAGCCTGCCCTGCTGATCCTGACGGGTTTCTACGATGACCTCGGTTCTGCTTCCCAGATTGTTTTCAAGAATCAGTCCAAGCTCCCCTGCCTTCTGAGACATGGCCTGCAGCGCCTTCTTGTCCGAGCAGATGATAGAAACAGCCGCCGCACCGTCATGGTAAGAAACCTTTACGGTTAAATCTCCCAGTGAGCGAGGTGTCAGCTTAATCTCAAGTTCCTTGTTGCCGTTTATAATCTGCTTGGCAATCATGTCCTTGAGCATGTCGGCATATTCCGACTTCATCTCTCCCGTCTGTCCGGCTCTTTCTGCGGCTTCGGCTTTAACCACTGTGGTCTGATGGCTCTGCGGTTTTACAGAAAGGGCGTCTGAAGGGACGTTCTTTTCATCGTTTTTAACTGCTGCCGCAGAATCGGTGTTTTCTTCCCCCGTGGAAAGCTCTTTCATGAGATTTGCATTTGCACTGTTTTCCGAAGCCTCCTGAAGTGCGGCACCTTCTGCCGAAACATTCTCTGAGGTATCAAGTCCCATAAGCTCAGCTCCGTCAAGCTGAACATTCTGTCCTTCAGATGCCGAAAGGCTGCTCTGTAATGTAATTCCCGACTTTGCTAAGAGACCTTCCTGCACAGCCGTCCCAAAGAAGCCTAAAGCCTCTGTCTGTGAAGTCTGTTCCTGCACGAGACCAGTCTGTGTGAGGCCTGTCTGCATGACGCCTGCTGCCTGAGTGTTTATCCATCTCTGCAGGCTCATCATACCGATGATATCCTTTGCCTGAATTCCCGCAAGACCTTCCACATTGGCTTCTGCCGAAGATGTCCGGACTGCCTCGGTCTTAAGGCTGCTTGGGGCTGCTGCCTGCTGCTGCAATGCCTCGCCGAAATCGGTCTTCTTTTCCTTGCTCTGCTTAGACTTCTTTACCGAAAGCTTCGGTTTTAAATCTGCGGACTGCTGGGTCTGCATGATTAATTGCTCCATAGGTTTTTCCTCCTTTCCTTTAAGATTATATATAGCAAGCCCTTAAAGGGTCCTTACTATCCTATCCGTGGGTGCTGCCTGTACTGCCTGCAAGGCTTTCCTTGCGGCTGATAAATTCCTCGATATTCAGCTCTTCCTGCTTGGCCTCCAGTTTTTTGTATTCGGAAAGCCTCTTTTCCTTCAATTTGCCGATGGATTTAGTCTCCGTTCTGGCTTCAATGAGGGCGGCCCGCCTTTCCTCTTCCTTTCTTTTAAGAATATCAAGAGTCCGGAGCTCTTTTTTTATCTCCCCTTTAAGGTAATTGAGATACCTTTCAAAGGTCTGCATCTGCAAGACGTTGAAGCCGCCGGATCTTTTTTCATTGATTTCTTCTCTGGTCTGCCGGGCCTTCTGTCTGAGCTCTTCGATTACTTCCTCCTGCCGGATTACCTGCTGCAGTGCGGCAGCATGCTCGGCGCGCAGATTGTTTTCGTTCTGCTCCTTGTAATTCAGTACGGTTTCCAGTGAAAATTTAAACTTCTTCAATTTAACTCACCTAATCCTCAAATATGCTTTCCAGACCGGATATTACTTCGTCGAAGGAAAAGGATTCTTCAATCTTTTGCTTAAGAAAAGCGTTTATCCTGTCGATTTTTGATATAGCGTAGTCCAGTCTGTGGTTTGTTCCCGCTTTATAGGCTCCTATGGATATGAGGTCCTCGTTTTGGGTATAAAGGCTGTATAGATCTCTTAAGTCCCCCGCCAGCTTCTTATGCTCCGGTGTTGCTATGGTTGCCATAAGTCTGGATATACTGGAATTTATGTCAATGGCCGGAAAATGATTGGAATTTGCAAGCTTTCTGGAAAGGACTATGTGACCGTCCAGAATACCTCTGACCATGTCGGATATTGGCTCGCTGGTGTCGTCGCCTTCAACCAGCACGGTGTAAACTCCCGTAATGGAGCCTGTGGCAAAGTTTCCGCATCTTTCCAAGAGCTTGGGAAACTCGGCATAAATGGAAGGCGTATAGCCTCTGGCTACGGGAGGCTCTCCCGTGGCAAGGCCTATTTCACGGTGGGCCATGGCAAACCGGGTGAGGGAGTCCATCATCAGAAGCACGTCATAGCCTTGATTTTTGAAGTATTCCGCAATGGTGGTAGCCACCATGGGGCATTTCATACGAAGCATTGCAGGCTGATCCGACGTGGCGACAACCAGCACGGAGCGCTTCATGCCCTCGGGACCTAAATCCCTTTCTGCGAATTCCAGAACTTCTCTGCCTCGCTCTCCTACCAGTGCGATGACGTTGATATCGGCGGTAACGTTACGGGCAATCATACCCATCAGGGTACTCTTTCCTACGCCGCTCCCCGCAAATATTCCGATACGCTGACCCTTTCCTATGGTGTTAAGCCCGTCTATGGCCTTTATTCCAAATTCCAGCTTCTCTGTAATGGGAGGTCTGTCCAGAGGATTTACCGTTTCGTTTTCCACGAAGTAATATTTCTCTGCTGAGATATCTCCCTTATTGTCTATGGGTTTTCCCAAAGCGTCTATAATGCGTCCCCTGAGGAACTCGCCAACGGGAACTTTAAGGCGTTTGCCGGTGTTTCTCACGAAGCTTCCCGAGCCGATTCCGCTAAGGTTTTCGTATGCCATGAGCTGCACCTTATCTCCGTGAAAGCCCACCACCTCGGCGGGTATCTCACGCTTCTGCTTTTCGTTGTAAATCAGGACCAGATCGCCGATTCTGCTGTTGTTTGCAGAGGCTTCCATCGCCATGCCTGTCACATTTTCTATTTTTCCTATATAGTTAATGGTCTGGCTCTTGGCAATAAGCTCCGGCAGTTCCTTTATCATCAGGTGCAAACTCCTTTACAACTTGGCATTATTCATAATTTCTCTGATGTTTTCAAGCTGAGTTCCCACGCTTATGTCTATAATCTCATCAGGGCGCTCGATAATACAGGTTCCGGGCTCCATTCCGTCCATAACTACAATCTTTATGTGGTCGGACAGGTAGCTGAGCTCTTTTAAAAACTTGGCGTCTGCCTGTATGCTCTTTCCCTCCTGAGCGTCAGCTATGTAAATCTTTGCCCATGCGCTTTTTTTCAGCTTTTCCGTGGAGGCCAGTATCATTCTCTCCACCACGTTGCTGTTGGTTCTCAGGCTTGTTCTGACTATCTTCTCGCCTATTACCAGAGCTATCTCCTTAAGGTCCTGCAGATAGTCGTCAAGCATTTTCTGCTTTGCTTTTTCGGCTTCCTTCATAAAAGCCGAAAAGCTTTCTTCCAGTTCATCTATTTTTTTGGCATACTCGGCATAGCCGTCGTTTTTGCCTTCTTCAAAGCCTTCCTTAAGGCCTACGCTGTAACCTGTTTTTTTGCCTTCCTCGTAACCTTTGCGGCGGGCGTTTTCATGTATAATCTCCGATTCGCGTCTGGTTTTTTCCAGATGTTCCTCAACCTGCTTGATGCGCTCCTCCAGAACGGCTTCAAGGGATTTTTTTTTCTCCGTCTCCTTAGGCTGCTCCTCGAGGATTTCTTCTTCATCCTCGGCGGCGTCGAAAACGGGCGCAACCCTTTCAACCTCTAAATCGGTCCACCGAAAAGGTTCAGGTTCGGGAATATCATTTATGTTTTTTTCCTCCGGGTCATAGAGCGGTTTCATCATACAACGATTTCATCCTTTCCGCCTTTGCCGATAATAATTTCGCCTGCTTCGTCCAGTCTTCTGATTATACCTACGATGCGGCTCTGTGCCTCTTCTACGTCACGCAGTCTTACGTTGTTTGTAATCTCCAAATCGGACTGAACGGACTCCGCCATACGCTGAGACATGTTGGAGAAGAAGCATGCACGGATTTCCTCGTTGGCGCCTTTGAGGGCGTACACCAGATCTCTGGTATCGCAGTCCCTGATAAAGCGCTGTATGGAACGGTTGTCCATGCCGAGAATATCCTCGAATACGAACATCCTCTTCCTGATGTCCTCTGCCAGTTCCGCGTCTCTCTTTCCGATTTCGTCGAAAATGAATTTTTCGTTGCTTCTGTCCATGTGATTCATCACGTCGGCAACATAATCGATTCCGCCTATGCGAACGTTATCTGAGGTAAGAATATTATCAAAGCGATTTCGTATCTGTGCTTCCACAACCTTTATGGCCTCAGGAGAAGCTCCGTCCATCTTGGCTATGCTTCTGACAACCTGAATTCTCTTCTGATCGGGAAGCTCTGCCAGCAGATCCGCCGCCTTGTCCGATTCCAAGTGGGAAAGGACGATGGCGATTGTCTGCGCCCGTTCATTCTGAAGGATGTTAAACAGATTCTTCGTATCAACCTTAGATAAAAAATCAAAGGTACGGTTCTTAAGAAATCTGGACATTTTGCGGAGAAGCTCGTCTGCCATATCTTCGCCGTAGGCTTTTTCAAGTACGGCTCTGGCATATTCCACGCCTCCGTCGGTGACTACCTTCTGAGTGAGGCAGTTCTTGTAGAAATCATCCAGTATCTGTTCTGTTTCCTCCGCCTGAAGGTGTCCCAGCTTGGCTACCTCCAGGGTGAGGGTTTCCACTTCATCGGTACTTAGATATTTATAAATCTTGGACGCCTTTTCCGTCCCCAGAGCTACGACAACTGCGGCGGCCTTCTGCTCCATTCCGACTGTCTTACTCTTTGCCACTTTCCTCACCTCCGTGGAGCCAGTCTTTTATCATATGAGCGGCAATTTCAGGGTTGGCTTCTGCAAACTCACGGACGTTTTCTCGAAGAGTTCTGCTTCTTTCGTTTTTCATGTTGAGGATTTCCTGTTTATCATTATGAAGCATTTCATCGCTGATAAAAGTAAATTCTTCGTCTGTGTCTTCCTCCGCCATAGCTTTTTTCTTAGCTCTTCTTCTGAGAACCAGTATCAGTATGAGCAGAATCAGCAATACTGCGCAGGCTGCGACTAAAATCGGGAAGTACTTGGATTCCAGAATGGAAGTCGGACCTTCATCTCCCGTATCTTCGCTGTAAAACGGAGCAGTGACTATGGAAATCTTTTCTCCGCGGTCTGCTGCCGCAATACCTGCCGCATTTCCTATAAGCTCGCGAAGCCTCGTTTCATCGAGAACGTCCTGTGCTCCCTGATTGAGGGATACGGATACGGTTTTATCCTCTACGGCTCCCGACGCAAGCTCTCCCTGCTCTTTCACCTGATTTACCAGATATTCTCTGTCTATTATATTGCTGTAATAGCCGTCGTCGCTGTTAATGGCTCCGGCTACATACTGCGGTATGTCGCTGTTTTCCTCGGTGCCTACCACACCTCCGGCGGTCTGACCAAGTCCCGATGCCTCGGTATCTATTTTTTCGCTTGATACGATTCCGTCTTTGTCGTTTTGGTCGATCTTGTCCGGCGTGGTGTAGGTTATGGTTTCACGGATTACCTTTTCCATGTTTATCTTTACATTGGTGCTGATTCTTATGTTGTCCGCACCGTAGAAAGGCTCCAGAACATTCCACACCTTTTTGGTTATCTGACTTTCCACTATCTTGGCAATCTCCTCACCCACATCTCCGGAGGTGGAGGCTCCGTCGTTTGAGGAGATTTCTACGCCGGTCTCATCCAGTACGCTTACGCTGTCCATTTCCATGTTTGGAACGCTGTGAGCCACCAGTCTCTGTATGCCCTCCGCCTGCTTTTCCGAAAGGCTGTAACCCGTCTTGGTTATTACCACTACGGAGGCACTCGGCTTGGAGGCTGCGTCGTCCAGAACGTATTTTTGCTCGTTTCCTAAAGCTATTGTCACCCGAGCATCCTTTACTCCCTCGAAGAGTCTCACGGTGGCTCCGATCCTGTTCTGCAGGTCGTACAGCTTATAGGTCTGGCTTTCGCTGTCGGTGGTCATGCCGCCCACATTGTCAATAAAAACATCGTATGTAAACCCGCTCTTAGGGTAGCCTTCATAGGCAAGGGTGGCTCTTGTGGAGTCCGCCACGTCCGATTTAACCAAAATATCGCCGTTTCCGCTGTATTTATACTCTACCTGCAGTTCCGACAGCTTGGATAAAATCTCTGTGGACTCCTCCGAGGTTATTCCCGAAAAGAGAACCACGTAATCCTTGTGATTGAGAACAGCAGCGATGGCAACAGCCCCGATTATTACAGCGACGGCGGTTATTATCATTATTTTTCTTGTACGCTTGGAAAATTTGCCGAAAAACGCCTTGAGCTTTTCCAGCACTTCCTTTATTCGTTCCTGTATCTGCTTCAATTTGAATATTCCTTGTATATGTATGTATTGTTATGATTGTGCACTATTATAAAGAAATTCTCATAAGCTCGTTATAAGCATCCAGTGCCTTGTTTCTCAGCTGAACCAGCAAGTCTATGGAAAGCTGAGCCTGGGCTGCCGCAATAGGCACGGTGTGAGCGTCGTCTATCTGACCTGTGGCCAGAAGATACTGCTTGTCCTCCAGGTCTGCCTGAGTGGTCTTCACATCATTGACGGCATTTTCAAATATGCTTCTGAACATGCTGCTTTCTCCGGTTTCGCCGGTTCTGCCGCTTCCTCCGATGGAGCTTTCCTTCCCGAAGGTCATGGGCTGAATAGGTACTATAAAATCACTTTTCATGGTCTTTCTCCTTTAATCTCTCTATCCTTTGATGACCGTAGACAGTCTGGTAATGTCGCTGTTAAGAGACTGAATTACGTACTGATACTGGAGAGCGGTTCTTGCAAGTTCCGCCTGCTCCGTATCTGCTACCACGTTGTTTCCGTCCGCGCGGGTGGAGGCGGTTTCCGATTCTTTAACGGTCCATTTAGAGCGGTCGATTGCATTGCGGACGTCTCTGCTGTTTCCCGAAGCCGCAAGCAGCCTGTTTCTGTATACATCCTCAAAGGTTACATACTTAGCCTTGTAACCCGGGGTTTCGTTATTTGCTATGTTTGTCAGCGTTACTGACTGCTTATACCAGAGATAATCCAAGGATTTTTCCGAAAGCATTATGCTGTTTCCAAAAATGCGATTCATACCTGTTCCTCCATTTTTATTCACTCTTCAGTATACTACTTTTATCTATAATCGTCAACTTTTTTTGTCATTTTTCGACAAATAATCAAAAAAATTCGGGCTAATAATTATTCTCCGATTTGTTTATTCTCACACCTGGGAAATGACCGTTTCTGCCGGTTTTTCTCCGGTATAATTGAGAAAATATACATAAATATCCACTATCGCCTGATAAAGCTCATCAGGTATCTCGGCTCCCAGCCCCAGCTGCACCAGCATGGTGGCAAGAGAGTTGTCCTCATAGACCGGAACGCCGCATTCCTGAGCCAGCTCTACCATTTTTTCGGCGAGATAACCCATGCCCGACGCCACGATTACAGGGGCTGCGTTTTTCTTTTCGTCGTAGGACAGCGCCACTGCCTTTTTATTCAGAACTTCGTTAAATTTTGACATTTATTGAATTCTTCCTTTCAAAAATCTTAGGAAAAGCCTCTTCGATAGGTATGGACTTGCTGCTGGTGCCGAAGTACAGTTCCTCGGCCTTTATGCCGTTTCTAGCCAGAATCTCTTTGATTTCCCCTTCTATCTGCCCGCTGTTTTCCTTCAGCTCGTCGGGATAGTTAAGCTGCATTCTGATTTTGCCTGAGCTGTAAAGGAAAAACAGGTCAAAAAATCCCACCTCGTTTATGTCGAACTTTATCAGTCCCCGCACAGTGCGCTCAGAATCACTTTCTGACGCGCCGCTGCCTTCAGAATCGGGATCTATCCACATCTCAGCCAGCATGAGGCGATTTCCCACCTTCATGGGGATGAGAGTATGAAGCAGGGGCATATATACGCTCTCGTTGAGCACGCTGGAAAACATGGCGTTTCTGAAAGCGTGCTTCTGCTCGGGATTTACGCCTTTTATAACACCCTCCCGAATGAGGGAGGCGAATTCCTTAAGCCAGCGGTTTTTATCCAGGGATTTTTCGTAATCCGTAAGGCCGAGCAGATGTATTACGTCCTCTGCCGATACCCCTTTGAATTTCTGCTGCATAGCCGGAAATTCCATAAGTTCCCGGAACTTTTCAACGACTCTCTGTTCCTGTCCGTTCTCATATCTTGCGGTAAGCCCCGCCAGAAGAGCTGAGCTTTCGCGGACAAGTCCTCTGTCATTGGTATCCGTAACATATTGGTTGAGAAAAGGAAGTATCTGTTCCTTCAGGATTGCTGCGTTTCCTTCCGTATCTGCCGCAGAGCCGGAAAAATTCATCTGCTGCAGCATTCCTTCAAGGCGCTCTCTGGCGCCGCTGAGCATTCCTCCCTTCAGATTCTCCATGACCTGAGCCATCTGATTGAGGAGATGCTTTGCCTCCGCCATATCCGAATAGCGCTTTAAGAATTCCAGAATGCCGCCCTGCAGATCCACACTGCGGCTTTCTTTCATCACCTGACGGAGCAATTCAAAAAAAGCCCCCTGAAAAAGCAGGCTGCTGTCTACTTGTTCTTTGAGCGCCGCCGCCATGTTCTGGGGTTCTATTTCAATCATTTTGATAAACTGCTGAATCTGCTCCAGCCCCTCCTGACTTAAGCCCGAGGCTGACAGGCTGCTGAGGCGTTCAAAGAGCGCAGGAGCAAAGTTTTCCATTACGGAACCGTCGGTCTTCATCTGTGTGATAAAGCCCTCAAAATTGGACTGAAATTTGAATTTCATGGCCACATCCGGATTCTGTGACGCAGAATCCGAGCGGGCATCAGGGCGTACAACCTGTTCAGGGACAACGGGACCCTGCACCTTAGTATCGGGTCTTGTTACCATATTTGACTTCGGCGGCGTGTTCTGACTTTCGTATCCGACGGTAGAGGTTGTTATTCTTAAAACATTGGACATTAACTTCACCTGCTGTATTTATATTTATATTTTTATTCTTAATTTTTTTAAATTTTAGTCGTAATTTGTTAACTTTTGTGGTATGCTGTCGATATAAGTAGTTGGAGAACTGTTCTGAGTATAAGAATAGCACATTTATACCCTTTTTTGCAACAGTTTTCGACGAGATGAGACAAAAATATATTTTAAGATAAGGTGGTGTAAACACTATGGATAGTTCTGTAGAAAGCTTATTGGATGCGTATCTGTTTGAAACCAACTCACTGCTTATGGACCTGGACGGGCTGTTAATCAATGCAGAGAAAAGCGAAAGTCTCTCACAGGATGATGTTAACGAGATTTTCAGAAGCATGCACACGATTAAGGGCTCTTCTGCCATGCTTGAATTTACTTCTATCACAGAAATCGCACATCACATAGAGGATCTTTTCTTCTACATCCGCGAAAACGGAATCGATTCTCTGGACGAAAAGCATAAGAAAGACCTTTTTAACCTTATGTTCAAATCCACGGACAAGCTTCGCGAAGAGGTTCAGAAGGTAGAAAACAACGAACCTCTGGATGACAATATCGAGCCTTTCGTTTCCGAAATCAACTCTCTGCTTAAGGAGATATCCGGCAAGGGAGATTCGTCGTCTCAGGCTTCTGCAGGCGGCGGTGCTTCCGCTGATGCTTCTTCCGGTTCAGCTTCCGGGGCGGCTTCTGCGGCTGCCGGGGCTGCAAGCGGAGTTTCCCTTTCCCTTCCTGAGACGGATATGCCGTATCTCATCCATGTGTACTTCACCGAGGGCTGCGGCATGGAGCATCTGAGAGCCTTCATGCTGGTAAATTCTCTTCAGGAAATGGATATGAAGCCTTTCTTCTATCCGGCCGATATCGAAACCAATCCGGAAACCGCCAGCTACATAATAGAAAACGGTTTCTATCTTGGATTCCCTACGGAAAAGGATCTGGAACTGGCTGCCAAGACAGTGGACCAGTCCCAGAATATTTCTTCCTATGAAATGATACAGAATCCTTCCTTCAAGGCGGAGGATTCAAACGCCGACCTTCTGGTTTCCGCGCCTGAAACCGGCGCTTCACCGACGGCAGGAAAGAGAGAAGAAAAGAAAGAAGCCTCTCCTAAGACTCAGTCCGCACCTGCTTCCGGAGGAAGCAAGGCATCAGGCGCCGCTCATCACGCTGTCAAGCAAGACCTTATCAGCGTAAATCTGTCAAAGCTTGACGCCCTTATGAATCTGGTAGGCGAAATTGTAATCACCGAATCCATGGTTACCTCTTCTCCTGACCTTAAGGGCCTGAAGCTGGATAACTTTATGAAATCGGCCCGGCAGCTACGCAAGCTTAACAGCGACCTTCAGGACATTTCCATGTCTCTGAGGATGGTATCAGTATCGGGAGTTTTCCAGAAGATGAACCGTATAGTCCGCGATATGAAGCAGCATCTTAACAAGGATGTCCGCCTTACCATTATCGGTGAAAACACCGAAGTGGACAAGACCATCGTGGATAACATATCCGACCCGATTATGCATATAGTCCGCAATTCCATGGACCACGGCATCGAAAAGACCGCCGAGGAGCGTATTGCCGCAGGAAAGGACCCTCAGGGAGAGCTTATACTTTCCGCCACCCATACGGGAAGTGAAGTAATCATTTCCATTTCCGACGACGGACGAGGCATGGACCCTCAAGCTATTCTGGCAAAGGCAGCCCGTCAGGGCATCCTCACCAAGCCGGAGGAAGAATACACTCAGAAGGAAATCCTTTCCCTTCTCATGATGCCGGGATTTTCCACAGCTCCCGAGGTGACCGAATACTCAGGACGAGGCGTGGGACTTGACGTCGTAAAGAAAAACGTGGAGGCTATCGGAGGAAGCGTTACCATAACCAGCGAGCTGGGCAAGGGCAGCACCACTACTCTGAAAATTCCTCTCACAATGGCCATCGTAGACGGCATGGAGGTCTCCATAGGAGGTAATATGTATACCATTCCTCTGGCCAACATCAAGCAGTCCTTCAAGGCTTCGGAATCGGATATCATTCTGGACCCTGCCGGTCATGAAATAATTCGCTGCATGGATGACTTCTACCCTGTTATAAGGGCCGGCGAGATGTATAATATCCCCGGAGCCTGCAACACCATAGATGATGGTATACTGATTTGGATAGAGTCCACGGATCACTCCTACTGCCTGCTCGTAGACAGTCTTATCGGCGAGCACCAGATTGTAGTCAAGCCGCTGCCTTCCTATCTGCAGCAGTTCCACATTAAAGATTACGGAATTGCCGGCTGCACCATCTTAGGCGATGGAAATATAAGCATTATCCTTGATATGAATAACATTTATTCAGCGTCTCACGGATATTATTAATATAGTATAGTAATATAGGAGGACAAACAGTATGTCATCAACTGATTTTGATATGGAAGATATTGTTTCCGTTTCCGAGAGTTCAGAAAACGAAAATATCGAACGGTTTTTAACTTTTATTTCAGATAATATCACCTTTGGGGTAAGTACCAACCATGTAATTGAAATCATATCCACGTATATGATTCGTCCCCTTCCCATGGTGCCCGGGTATATAAAGGGAATCATCAATCTCCGCGGTATGGTTATTCCTGTGATTGACCTGCGTATGCGCATGGGAAAGCCTGCTGAAGAATACACGTCTTCTTCGTGTATCATAGTGCTGGAAATAGATGAGGTTACCATAGGCGTGCTGGTAGACTCGGTAATTCAGGTTCTGGATATCGACGTGACTAAGACCACACCTATTCCGGTGCGTGACAATCAGGAGCTTGCCTCCTCCATGACTTCACTGGAGGACGGTACGGTAGTTTTATTCCTGAATTGTGAACAGATGATACAGCAGTAACGGGAGGCGTGATTATATTATGATGCAGTTAAGTGATCAGGATTTTAAGCGCCTTGTGACGTTTATAAAAAGTAACTATGGTATAAACCTCACCCAAAAGAGACAGCTCATTGTGGGTAGGCTTTCCAATACGATTATTTCCATGGGCTTCTCATCTTTTGCCGAGTATATAGATCATATACTGATAAAAAAGGACCCTAAGGATATAGAGCTTATGCTAAACAAGCTGACGACTAATTATACATACTTTTACAGAGAGGGAGATCATTTCGATTATTTTCGTGATGAGGTTCTCCCCTATCTGGAGGAAACCAAGCAGAACAGAGTTCTCAGCATATGGAGTGCCGGCTGCTCCTTCGGTCAGGAGCCTTATACTCTTTCCATGATTTTAAAGGAGCATTTCGGCAACAAGGTCCCTCAGTGGGATACGAGAATTCTTGCCACAGATATATCTCAGAATGCTTTGAAGGCAGCCATGCAGGGTGTCTACGACGAGGAATCCCTCAGCGCCCTGCCCGCCGACTGGAAGCGCAAGTATTTTAAAAAGACGACAGAGCCGGGGGTTTTTCAGGTTTCCGATGCCCTCAAGAATAATGTGATTTTTAAGACTTTTAATCTGATGGATCCTATCCGTTTCAAGCTTAAGTTTGATGTGATTTTTTGCAGAAACGTGATGATTTATTTTGACCAGCCTACTAAGGAAGCTCTGGTTCAGCGTTTTTATGACGCCACCGTGCAGGGCGGGTATCTTTTCATCGGACATTCCGAAAGCTTAAATCGAAGCGTTACTCCTTATAAATATATTATGCCTGCCGCCTACCGCAAGGTTTAAAAAATATATGGAAAGGAAGTAATTACGTTATGTCAAAGGATAAAGTACGTGTATTTATAGTGGATGATTCTTCTGTGTTTGTAAAATTTCTCACGGAAGGTCTGGCAAGCGAAGACCCGCGAATTGAAATTGTCGGCTATGCCATGAACGCCGACGACGCCATTCGTAAAATTCCCACTGCCAAGCCTGATGTGGTTACCATGGATATAGAGATGCCAAAGACCAGCGGCATCGAATTTTTAAAGGATCTGCTTCCGACATACCTTGTGCCTGTAATTCTGGTTTCATCTGTCAGTGTAAGCGTATTCGACGCTCTGGCAAACGGCGCCGTGGATTTTGTAAAAAAGCCGGATATGAGCAGGAATTACAGCGCAAAATTCTTTATTACCAATCTGGCAAACAAGGTTATCGGCGCTTCCACGGCAAAGGTTCAGCTTCCGCGCTCCTTTGGCGCACCTGCCGCTTCCGGCGGTGCGTCCGGCGGTTCCGGTGGTGCTGGCGCTTTTGCTGGTTCCGGCGGGAATTCTCCTTCCAAAGGCACTTCTGCTCAGACAGCAGGCGGATTTGGCGGTTCCGGCAGTTCAGGCAGTCGGACTTCGGCTTCGGGAGAACGCACATCCTTTAATTCCCGAAGCTCAAGAGCAGTTCAGAGCGACGATGGTCAAACTTCAGGCGGACAGGAATCCCGTGGCTCCTCCACCTCCTCTTCTCCTTCGATTATTTTGCCCGGCGGAATGAGTATAAAGGGCAGCAAATCGAAGATGGACCATATGGTCATCGCCATAGGGGCTTCTACAGGAGGTACCGAAGCCACTCTGCAGGTTCTGCAGCAGCTTCCTGCCGACACTCCGGGAATTGTAATTACCCAGCACATGCCTGAGGGCTTTACGGGAATGTACGCACAGCGACTTAACAAGCTCTGCAAAATGGAGGTCAAGGAAGCGGTTGACGGAGACGTCATTTCCCGGGGAAAAATTTTGATTGCCCCCGGCGGCAGCAGACACATGAAGGTGGTAAAGCTGGGCGGCCACTACACGGTCAACCTTTTCTCAGCCGAAAAAGTCAACGGTCACTGCCCTTCTGTGGATGTGCTTTTCAGGTCTGTGGCTCAGACAGTCAAGAGCGATGCAGTCGGAATAATTCTGACGGGTATGGGCCAGGACGGCGCCTACGGTCTTCTGGAGATGCGCAAGGCCGGCGCCTATACAATCGGTCAGAATAAGGAATCCTGCGTAGTCTACGGTATGCCTATGGTGGCTCAGAACATCGGCGCGGTGGCTATCCAGTCCTCCTGCGAAAACATACCGAATGTGCTCGTTAATTATCTTAATAAGATGTAGTGAAAAAGCGGCGTTGCCCTCTTTGAAAGACCCAATTCGGTCTGTTCGCCAAGGTAATGCTGCTTTTTTGGCTAAGCAGATGTATCAGCTATCAGCGTTAGCCGGTATGTCTGCTTTGTGTTTGTTTTGATATTTAGGTGTGATTAAGACAGCGCCGGGGCTTGATGCTCCGGCGCCGG
>JAEDNK010000035.1 GCA_016302545.1 Bacillota bacterium | reverse complement strand
ATCTGAGCGATTTTTTCCGGCACATTCTTGCCGCAGGCGATGTAGTCCAGGAAGAACAGAGGCTTTGCGCCTACGCAGATGATGTCGTTTACGCACATTGCTACGCAGTCGATGCCCACTGTATCATGCTTGTCCATGAGGAAAGCAAGTTTAAGCTTGGTTCCCACACCGTCGGTTCCGCTTACCAGTACAGGACGTGTCATTCCTGTAATGTCCAGCTCGAAAAGACCGCCGAAGCCGCCCACATCAGAGCATACGCCGGATGTCATAGTCTTTGCAATATGTTCCTTCATCAACTCTACCGCTTTGTAGCCTGCTGTAATATCAACGCCTGCAGCTGCATAGCTGTCTGATTTTGATTTATTGTTCATAACACTTATTCCTTTCCGTTCCAGCAATAGGTGCAGAGCTTGCAAGGCTCTATTCCGATCGCTTCTACAAGTCCTTCGAGAGACTGGAATTCCAAAGATGCGAAGTTGAAGTTTTCCGCAATTGCCTTTCTGAGAGCCTGCCCTCTTTCTGTATGAGTATCGCTGTACTCATCAAGATGGTTCATGCCTTCTTCCCCTTCCAGCTCCATTATAACCTTTCTGGAAAGGAGTTCCATTTCACTTTCGCTGCTGGAGAAGTTCAGATACTTGCAGCCGTACATAATCGGCGGACAGGCTGAGCGCATATGGACAGCCCTGGCACCGTTGTCATAGAGGAACTCGACAGTCTCTCTGAGCTGAGTGCCGCGAACGATGGAGTCATCAACAAAGAGCAGATTTTTGTCCTCAATGAGCTCGTGAACAGGTATCTGCTTCATCTTTGCTACCTTGTCTCGCTCCTTCTGGTTGGTCGGCATAAAGCTTCTCGGCCAAGTAGGAGTATATTTGATGAAAGGTCTGGCAAAAGGTACGCCGCTTTCGTTTGCATATCCGATGGCGTGAGGTGTTCCGGAATCAGGCACTCCTCCTACATAATCCAGACCCTCTGCGTTCTTTACTTTCATGTCATGGCGGGCCATGATTTCACCGTTGCGGTAACGCATGGCTTCAACATTTATTCCCTCGTAGTTTGAAGTAGGGTAACCGTAATATGACCAGAGGAAAGCACATATCTTCATTTCCTTTTCCGGCTCTGCAAGCTGTGTAACCTTTTCAGCGGTAATTTCAACTATCTCGCCCGGGCCCAGTTCTTTTTCATCAGCATATCCCAGCTTCTTGTATGCAAAGGATTCGAAGGACACACAGTGTCCATCCTCACCTTTTCCGATGAGTACCGGAATGCGTCCCAGTCTGTCTCTGGCCGCTATAATGCTTCCATCATCCCTCAGTATAAGTATGGATGCAGAACCTTCAATCTGCTTCTGAGCAAATTTTATTCCCTCCACGAAATCACTCTTCTGGTTTATCAGTGCAGCAACCAGCTCAGTGGAGTTTATTCTGCCTCCTGTCATAGCGCCAAAATGTCCGCCGCTGTAGGAAAGGTAATTCCCGATCAGAGCTTCCGCATTGTTGATGCGTCCGATTATACAGATTGCATAGGTTCCCAGATTTGAACGTATGAGCAGAGGCTGAGGATCAGAATCACTTATACAGCCGATGGCTGAACGCCCCTGCATCTCGTCGAATATATTTTCAAATTTTGTACGGAATGGTGAATTCTCAATGTTGTGAATCTCTCTCTGAAGACCGATTTCATCGTCAAAAGCGGCCAGTCCGCCGCGACGGGTTCCAAGATGTGAATGATAGTCTACTCCGAAGAAGACATCGATCATGCAGTCACTTTTTGATGCCGCACCGAAAAATCCTCCCATTATTCTATGTCCTCCTTATTTTGCGAAGAAAAGTTCTGAAAGTGTCATAGGGTCGATATATTTTCCGTCCTTATATACACGCATGTTGCCGGAAGCGATTTCGTCTATGAGCATTACCTTGCCGTCTGCATCATATCCGAATTCGAACTTGATGTCATAAAGCACGAGACCTTTTTCCTTAAGGTCATCTGCTACAATCTGAGTGATCTGCTGAGTCATAACCTTAATGTCTTCATACTGTTCTGCTGTCATAACGCCCAGAGCGATAAGGCCATCCTTTGTTACCAGCGGGTCGCCAAGCTCATCGTTCTTGAATGTAGTTTCCACATATGCAGGAAGGTCTGCTCCCTCTTCGATGTATTCGTTATAACGGCGATAGAAGCTTCCTACTGCCTTGTGACGGCAGATAACTTCAAGTCCGTGTCCGAAAACCTTTGCAGGCAGAACTTCCATAGTTGTGTTTTCAAGATCTGCGCTTACATAGTGAGTTTTGATTCCTGCTGCGTTTACTTTTTCAAAGAAATAAATTGACATACGGAGGTTAACATCACCTACGCCGTCGATAGTGAGCCCTACTGAGTTTTCACCCGGATCGAATACACCGTCCTTGCCGGTGCAGTCATCTTTAAATTTTAAGAGATAGTTTCCGTTGTCAAGTGCAAATACGTTTTTGGTTTTTCCGGTGTAAACAAGTGTCTTTTCCATTTTTTAAGCTCCTTTAATTTTTATTTGGGATTTATATTGATTTTTGATTTAACTTATTTATTGAACTGCTCTTCTATTTTGCGATTCTTTGCCAGAACTGTTTCCTCAGCCTCTTTTCTCTTGGCGATGAGGCGTTCTGCCAGCTCCTTATCTTCTATGGCCAGCATCTGTATGCAAAGCAAAGCGGCATTGACTGCTCCGTCTATGGCAACTGTGGCTACAGGTATTCCCGAAGGCATCTGTACAGTGGACAGAAGGGCATCAATGCCGTCTAAATTCGATGATTTTACAGGTACTCCAACTACAGGCAGTGTGGTGTTCGCAGCAATTGCTCCTGCCAGATGGGCTGCTTTTCCTGCGAATGCTATGATTGCCCCGAAGCCCGCTTCTCTGGCATTTCTGGCAAAGTCAGCTGCCGGCACAGGGGTTCTGTGGGCTGAATACACATGGACCTCAAAAGGCACACCGTATTCCTTAAGGGTGTCGATAGCTCTTTCCACTACGGGAAGGTCGCTGTCGGAACCCATTACTAATCCGATCTTTCTCATCTTGTCCTCCATTTTTTGAAATATAAAAGGGCATATTCGTACCTTAAATGCAAGGAACAAATACGCCCAGACGGTCGGCAATCTACGCTTCCTGCTCCCTTGCGGTTATCCGCACTTCCGTCAGTCACAAAAAGCTGTTCTTATGCCCATATTATATCAAATTGTGCTCCTCCGTGCAAGGCTTTTATGCATTTTTGTAGCACCAGTCGCTGCAGCCCGCATAAAAAATTTAAAATCTTACAAAGCATTTTTTTCTTAATTCACTGCAGCGTCCTAAGACGGCGATATTTCCATTTCCGTAACCATAAATGTCAAACTCAGACTGGTGTATATGGGATAAATCGCTCTAGATTATATATTTATCCATTTATGTAATCGGCACGGCTGACCTCTGTACACCCCCTTTGTAACACACGCAGTTTAGTTTCAACGGTTTGCGGGTTTCGGTTACAAAAATGTATAAAAAGGGCTGCAAAGCTTTTTGAATGCCCTGCAGCCTCATCTAAAATATAGCATCTCCTTAACTGTACATGCTTACGTCAGCGACAAACAGCAGATGCCACACCGCACCTATTGAGAGAAATAAGCCGCCCAGTAAATATATCACATCTGACAAGGTTCTCTCTTTTTTTAGTGCTTTCCTGCCTCCCCAATAGATAAAAAAGAGTCCGAAAGTGTATGGGATTACTACCCTAATCAAAATTTTTAATCCGAATGTACTCATATTAGTTCATACCTTCTTTCGTTAATTAGAGCCTTCAACAGATAGATTGACTTTGTATCCAAATCCTCTAACCCACCTTCCGCCTTGATGTTTATAAATTGCCCACAAATCACACACAATTGAAACTTTAGTGTATGTATATCCTTTATATCCTTGATATGTGCAATACGCCGACAATCCAAATAAAGCCCAATTTACTATAGGAATTGCTTTGGAACCAAGTTTTGCAACAATGATAGAGGTTGCCTTTTCCTTTGCTTTTTCCGTTAGAATGGCCGTTGCCGCTGAGGCACCTAAACCAGGAAGTCCTAATGTTGCATTATTCAATTTAAATGACTCCGATAACACCGTTTCAATTTTTTCATTCTTTGGCTTTGTCGAGGTTGTAGCATTTGCAACAATTGGGAACACACTATTGTCATTGAATTCAACAATTTGTTTCAATGTCTTTCCACTTATTTCATGCCTTATATCTAGCCTGTTTCCATTAGCGTCTATCGCCCATGCCGGCTCAATTACACCTAATAATTCTGGCATATAAGTACCACTTTCAACATCAAACATCCTATTGTTATCATTCACAATATAAATGTAACCTGCATCTGAATTGTTGCCGTGATAATCTTCTGATTTAAGTAACCGGCATCCATCAGGCAAATAAAAGTCAAATTCATATATCCTTGGAGCAGTAGCATTTTCAATGGTAACCATAGTCCGTACAGAGTCAATAGTCACACCCATTTGCTTGTCAGAAATTGCTTGCACCGCAACACTCATATCTTCATCTACACAATTATAGATTGCTGTCCCTTTTTCTGAAACAATACTTTTAACTTTCTTTACTTCATCAGGTAGGCTCATAGAAATATCACAAACCTCAGATTGTATAGAGATATGATTTTGACCATCTTTCGGTACAATTATATCACATCCTGCTCCTTCTACATAATAATAATTTTTCTTTTCAATTATGTTGTTATTTATTTTTTCTTCCCCGATTACCCTTTCTACATATTCTGCTACTTCCTCTGAGTTTTTAAGCCGTATTCCTGTTTGCCTTTTAAAATTTACCGTATCTGCATAAGTCAAAGATGTGCTGCATAACAAAGTAATAATCACCAACAAACTAATTATCTTCTTTTTCATTGCTTTCTCCCCCTTTTAATAATTAACGCTCTCACTATATTTTGTTACTGTTTCTTCTGTGCTGCCAATGTAAGCCGTACATACTGCCTTTGTTCTATATTTATACCCCTTTGCTACAACTTTTGTTTTTATTAGTGAAACAGAATAAACATTAGCTGTAGATGTCCAGTCATCAATACTTACCCATCTTCCGCTTTTATACTGCTGCAGATACAGGTGTATCGAAGTTTTTGTTGTCTGTCCCACTTTTCCGATTATAATGCCGGAAACCTTGACAGTGCTATCTGACAATGAAATAGATGCGGATGCCTTCACATAATTCTCTGCAAAAGGTTTAATGTTCGGTGTTGATGAAACAGTTCCAAATGTGGCCGATGTAGAAAGCAAAAGAATAAGGCATATAAAAATCAATAATCTACTAATTCTTTTCAATATTTTCACCTCCTTCCTCATCTTTACCCATAATAACCTTCCTCTCCCTATGTTTGGGGACAGAGGGAAGAAAGATTTTTTTTTTTTTTATTTTTATTTATTTGTAGGGAATTTTTATATATAATAAAATCGACCTACCAAAAGGGGGGAAATATTATGCTAAGTCTGTATCTAACACTCATTGACACAGAGGAAGACAAGCTCAGGTTTACCGACCTGTATGAACGGTATCGGCATCTCATGTTTTATGTTGCCCAAGATATACTAAAGGATGAACACCTGGCGGAAGACGCTGTTCAGGAAGCTTTCCTGCGCATTGCGAAAAATTTTCACAAGGTTGGAGAAATCAATTGTCCCCGGACGAGAAATTTTTCGGTTATTATTGTCAGAAATACAGCTATCACCATCGCAGATAAGAGGAATAGCCTCGTTGATTTAAATACTCACACAGAAAATGATGTTTTTACTGGCGCGGAAGATGTATTCGAAACGGTATCCGGTAAATTACTGACTGAAGGAATATTAGAGCTGCCGGAAATCTATCGCGACCCACTTTATCTCCATCACATATACGGATATACATTAAGCGAAGTTTCCGGATTGATGAATATTCCCGTTGAAACTGCAAAGAAACGAGTACAGCGAGCAAGAGGTATGCTAAAAAAATGGCTTGAGAAGGAGGGGTATCAACATGAATAGTAATTTTGATGTCGCTCTTGAAAGTGCGCTGGATAAAGAGTTTTCATGGCTCGATAACTTTGAAAACCCATATTCGGGATACGTGTTTTCCGCACGGTTTGAGAAAAGTATGGACAAAGTCATTTCAAAAGCCTCGTATTCTTACGTAAGCATAGGTCGAAAAAGAATTCGCAGGGCCTTTATTGCTGTTTTAATTGCTTTGTTATCCTTGGCCATTGCGGGCTGCGCCGCTGCAATCCATTACATCACATGGCACGAGAAAGACAATCCTCAGCAAGGAACTTTGGATGTGTATTTTGATATCGACGGAGAGTTGCGGCAGGATACCGATAAATCCGATTTGCCTTCTACGCCTGAAGGTTTTACTATTACAGAACAGTATACTGATGAATACTCCACAATAATAAGTTATGAAAATTCTCAGGGAGAGTTAATCGGTTTTTCACAATGCGAAGATGTGGAAAACATGGGGCTGAGTATCGATAACGAAGATGCTGACTTTGAAGAGACTGCAATAAACGGTTACAAAGGATATTCTTATTTCAAAGACGGTTTACATGCGCTTTTCTGGACAGACGGAATACGATTTTATGTCCTTCAGGGAACTTGTGATGCAGATATCCTCTATGAGATGGCGAAAAGCATGGTGAAATAAACATGGTAAAATAAAATAGGGAGGACAGGTACGAAACGGCCTTGCCCCATTTCGACTTCCATCAGAACTTAGGCTCAGGCCGATTTTCAGCGATGCCTGATGTCTAGCACTAGATGGCTTATGGTCATGCAAGACTTTTATACATTTTTGTATTAGTTTCAACGGTTTGCGGGTTTTGTGTTACAAAAATGTATAAAAAGGGCTGCAAAGCTTTTTGAATGCCCTGCAGCCTCATCTAAATAATAAAAAACGCCAAATTCCCCAAGTTACTATTTAACCTTGTGCTCTGCATCGCAGTAAATGCAGCGGTAAACCTTGTTTTCCCTGTCCACAAGCTTGAATGTATGTACGATTTCCTGCTCAACGGAAGTGATGCAGCGAGGGTTTTTGCACTTTACTACATTTTTAAGAGTCTGTGGAAGCTCCATGTGGTGCTTTCTTTCCAGCTTTCCGTCCTTTACGATGTTTACGGTGATATTGCTGTCCACATAGCCCAGTACATCGAAGTCAAGGTCGATAATCTGGTCGATTTTGATTATGTCCTTTTTTCCGTACTTTCCGCTGTCGGCGTTCTGGATGATTGCCACGCAGTTGTTTATCTTGTCAAGTCCAAGGAGCTCATAAATCTGCATGCTCTTTCCTGCCTTGATATGGTCTAATACGATACCTGTCTTTACTCCGTCTATATTCATTTTCTTACCTCCTGAAATTTACCTTAAGTTGTCCTGAAATCCTTTAATTACGCTTCTCTCTTGATTCCGAGAAGGAACAGGATGAGGGCCATTCTGATGTGTTTGCCGCAAAGTGCCTGGAAGAAATAGCACGCTCTAGGGTCATCGTCAACCTCTACAGAGATTTCATTAACTCTAGGCAGCGGGTGCATGATAGTAAGGTCTTCCTTGGCTGTCTGAAGCTTTTCAAGGTCAAGGATGTAGCTGTCCTTAAGTCTGATGTAGTCCTCTTCGTTGAAGAAACGCTCCTTCTGAACTCTGGTCATGTAAAGGATGTCCAGCTCAGGCATAGCTTCTTCAAGGGTTTCAACTTCTTTCCACTCTGCTCCGGCAGCATTCATCTTTTCCTTTATGTATTCAGGTACTGCCAGCTCCTGCGGTGAGATGAGCACGAATCTGATGCCTTCATAGCGCAGCATTGCTTCGATGAGGGAGTGAACGGTTCTGCCGAATTTAAGGTCTCCGCAGAGTCCAATTGTCATGTCATTTAATCTGCCCTTCTTTCTCTTGATGGTGAGAAGGTCGGTCAGTGTCTGTGTCGGGTGGAAATGTCCGCCATCGCCTGCGTTGATAATAGGAACTGTGGTTCTTTGTGCACCTACGATAGGAGCACCTTCCTTAGGGTGGCGCATTGCGATGATGTCAACGTAGCAGCCAACTGTCTGAATGGTGTCGCTTACGCTTTCGCCCTTGGCAGCTGAGCTGGAGTTGGCTGATGAAAATCCCAGTACGCTTCCTCCAAGTTCAAGCATGGCTGCTTCAAAGCTGAGTCTGGTTCTGGTGCTTGGTTCGAAGAAAAGTGTTGCGAGCTTCTTGTGAGCGCAGATGTTTTCGTAAGCGCTGTGGTTGGCTACGATATCGTCTGCGGTAGCTATAAGTCCGTCGATTTCTTCAACAGTTAAGTCGGTGATGTTGATTAAGTTTCTGATTTCGCTCATTGTTTTGTCCTCCGTTATTTGATCTATTTCATCCAGCTTTCATCGGCCGGGTTTTCTCTGAATTTTAAAATGCGTTCCTTGTCTTCTGCCTTGATGTATCCTGTTTCTGCGGCAACCTCAACCAGAGCGTCAAGGTCGCAGAGGCTCACATTTTTAACATCTGCTTCTGCCATACGTTCGATGCCCTTTTTCATTCCGTATGTAAAAATGCTTGCAATTCCGAGGACTTCCGCTCCTGCTTCTCTAAGCACCTTTACAGTATCTATGGCTGAACCGCCTGTGGAGATAAGGTCTTCTATGACTACAACCTTCTGTCCCGGAAGGAGCTTTCCTTCTATCTGATTGGTTCTGCCGTGGTCCTTAGCAGAGCTTCTTACATACCCCATAGGAAGGTTCATGAGATGTCCCACGATAGCTGCATGAGCAATTCCTGCAGTGCTTGTTCCCATGAGAACTTCGCAGTCAGGGTAGTTTTCTTTTACTGCCTGAACCAGTCCTTCTTCCACCTTTGTTCTGACTTCAGGTGCCGTAAGAGTAAGACGGTTGTCACAGTAAATCGGGCTCTTGATTCCGCTTGCCCATGTAAAAGGCTCCTCCGGTCTTAAGAAAACCGCCTCTATGCTGAGAAGGCCCTTTGCAATTTCTTTTTTTAATTCCATTTTATATCTCCTTTCGCCGGCTGTATGCCGTCAAATCACATTTATAAAATTAACCTACAAATTCTCTGACGCATCTTCTGTATGCTGCCACCGGATCCTGAGCCTGGGTAATGGGGCGACCTACTACGATGTAGTCCGAACCCAGTTCCTTTGCCTTTTCCGGCGTAGTTACACGAACCTGGTCGCCCTTGTCTCCGTCAGCAAAGCGCACTCCCGGTGTTACTGTGAGGAACTGTCCGCCGCAGGTTTCATGCACTGGTGGGCTTTCCAGAGGTGAACATACCACTCCGTCAAGGCCTGCTGCCTTGGCATTGGAAGCGTAATGCATAACCACCTTTTCCAGCGGCTCATTTATGAGAAGATCTCGCTCCATTCTTTCCTGGTCGGTAGAGGTCAGCTGTGTAACCGCTATGAGCAATGGTCTGGTGCCGTCAGGGCGTGTTAGTCCTTCAATTGCCGCCTCCATCATTGCTACAGTTCCGGCAGCGTGAAGGTTGCACATATCCACATCAAGGCGTGAGAGCACTGCCATAGCCTTCTTTACTGTGTTAGGTATATCGTGGAGTTTAAGATCCAGGAAAATCTTATGTCCTCTTCTCTTGATTTCTCTCACGATTTCGGGCCCCTCAGCATAAAACAGCTCCATGCCGATCTTTACATAAGGCTTTTCCTCGGTAAAATTATCAAGGAATCTCAGTGTTTCCTCTGCAGTGTTAAAATCGCATGCTACAATTACGTCCTTACCCATCAGTGCGCACCTCCTATAATATTGCTAAGTTTTTTAATATTGTATTTATCCATTACCTCCGGCAGCTTTTCGATTATTTCCTTCGCTGCGAAGGGGTTAATCAGGTTAACCGCGCCAATTTCAACGGCGGATGCACCTGCCATCATCATTTCAATTACTTCTTCTGCTGTAGATACGCCGCCCATTCCCACTACAGGAATCTTTACAGCTTCGTACACCTGGTAGACCATCCTCAGGGCCACCGGCAGAATTGCGTGGCCGCTGAATCCGCCCATCTTGTTGGCGATTACCGGCTTACCTGTCTTAAGGTTTATCCTCATTCCCAGCAAAGTGTTTATGAGGCTTATTCCGTCAGCTCCTGCCGCTTCGCAGGCTCCGGCGATTTCAGTTATGTCAGTTACATTCGGGGAAAGCTTGATTAACAGGGGTTTATCAGTCACCTTTCTTACCGCTGACGTCACTTCGGCTGCCGCCTCAGGACATGTTCCGAAGGCCATGCCGCCGCCGTGTACATTGGGGCAGCTTATGTTGACCTCAAACCATCCGATCTGTGCTCTTGCCGCTTCATCAGCCTCGAAGCGTCTCACCGTCTCCACATAGTCATCCACAGAAAAACCGCTCACATTGGCCATTACCGGCTTATGGAAAACCTGTGCCAGCCTTGGGAGCTCCTCTGCGATTACCGCATCAACCCCCGGATTCTGAAGTCCCACTGCATTTATCATTCCGTCAGGACATTCTGCAATTCTCGGCGTTGGATTTCCGAAGCGAGGCTCCAATGTGGTTCCTTTAAAGGAGAAAGTACCCAGACAGTTTATGTCGTAAAGTTCCGCAAACTCGTATCCGTAGCCGAAGGTTCCCGATGCGGGAATCACAGGGTTGTCAAGGGTTATGCCGCAAAGGCTTGTCTTGATATCTACCATATGATTTCCTCTCTTTCCAGAACCGGCCCGTCCTTGCAGATTCTCTTATTTCCGTATTTAGTCTTGCATGAGCATCCCATACAAGCTCCGAAACCGCAGCCCATTCTTTCCTCGAAGCTGTACTGGCCTGAAGTTTCCGCTATGCTCTCGATGGCCTTAAACATTGGCATAGGTCCGCAGGTGAAGAAGTAGGTGTACTCTATTTCCTTCATCACATCGGTGACGAATCCTTTTGTTCCTACGCTTCCGTCCGCGGTGGCAATGTAAAGGTCCGCTCCCAGTTTCTCGAATTCATCCTTATAAAACACCTCTTCAGCTGTGTTGAATCCGAGGATTACCTGAGGCTTCACACCCTTCGCCATGAGAGTCTTTGCCAGTCCGTACATAGGCGGAACTCCCGCGCCGCCGCCGATTAGCACAGGTCTGTCTCCTTCTTTGACTGCATCGGTGTTATATCCGTTTCCCAGACCTGTGAGAATGTCAAAGCTTTCGCCCGGCTTCATCTCAGCCATGACCTCTGTACCCTGACCTACGACTTTATATATAATAGTAAGGCTTTCCTCATTCCAGTCGCAGACGGATATAGGTCTTCTCAGGAAAAAGCCTTCAAGCTTGATGTTTACAAACTGTCCCGGTGCCGTTACATCCGAGGTGTCGCCTGCCAACACCATTTCGAAGGTGTCCTTCGCTATCTCTCTGTTTGATTTTATCTCGAATATGCTCTGTTTCATCTTTTGCTCCCTGACGCTTCTTCTGCCTCTGCATCCCACACTGTTTTGCCGCCTACTACATTGAGCAGGCATTTTCCGTAAACTCTTTCTCCTGCAAAAGGCGTTGCCCTGCCCTTTGTCTTAAACTCCGACGGGTCGATTTCATATTCCTCTCCGATTTCCCACACCGCATAATCGCCGTTTGCTTCAGCTGTTGGAAGGCCGAACCGCTTCCGTGGGTTTTCGCTCATCAGCTTTACTGCCTGCTCCAAGGTGATTATGCCCGGCTTTATGAGCTTGGTGTATATAATCGGGAAAGCCGTTTCAAGTCCAACCACCCCCATGGCGCTTTTTTCAAGGCCTCTTGCCTTTTCGGCTTCGCTGTGAGGCGCATGGTCCGTGGCTATCATGTCTATGGTTCCGTCGAGAATTCCTTCTATGAGAGCGTCTCTGTCCTCGGCGCTTCTGATAGGCGGGTTCATCTTAAAGCGCCCCTCCTCCTTAAGGTCCTCGTCGCAAAGCACCAGGTAATGAGGTGCCGTTTCGCAGGTAACATCCACTCCCGCCGCCTTGGCGGCCCTTATAAGGGCTACGCTTTCTTTTGTTGAGATGTGGCACACATGATATGCGGCTCCCGTTTCTGCTGCCAGCTCAAGATCCCTTTCTATTGGTTTCCACTCGCTTTCAGAGCAGATGCCCTTATGGCCGTGAGCTTTCGCATATTTTCCGTCGTGAATGTAGCCTCCTGCTCTCAAGTCCATGTCCTCGCAATGAGCTACAATGGGCTTGCCCAGCTTTTTGGCGCGCCGCATGGCCTCACGCATCATGTCTTCGTCGTTTAGCCCCACACCATCATCGCTGAAAGCGATTACATCAGGTGCCATGGCTTCAAGGTCTGCCAGTTCCTTGCCTCGTTCTCCCACGGTGATTGCCCCGTAAGGGATTACATTTATTGCTGCGTCTCTTCGTATTATGTCCAGCTGCTCCTTAAGATGCTCCGCGCTGTCCGGCACAGGGTTCAGGTTGGGCATGGTGCATACCCAGCCGTATCCGCCTTTTGCAGCCGCCAGCGTTCCTGTGGCTATGCTTTCCTTATAAAAAAATCCCGGCTCCCGAAGATGAACGTGTACATCTGCGAAAGAAGGGATTGTGATTATGCTTCTCATAGCGCTCCTCCATACAAAAAAACTTGCCTCTCGGCAAGTTAAGTACATAGCAACCTGCGGACACAATAAGCCCGCACCTTTTCTTATGACCATCTTGCCGATATCTCTGTATCGTCTTAAAGATTTTTTCCATTGATGATTGTAGCACAGTGCAAGGGGGCATGTCAATAGTAAAAAATGGTCGTTTCTGCCATTTGACAAAGCTTTATGCCGATGTTATACTCTTTCCATCTTATCCTTTGCTTATGGAATTTGGAGGTTTCTATGTCCGGAGATATTGTGCTCTTTCTGGAGCTTATAGGTACTGTTGCCTTTTCCGTTTCGGGAGCAATCACAGGTTTAAAGAAGAAAATGGATATCCTCGGAGTAGTTATCCTGGGGCTTACCACAGCCGTGGGCGGCGGAGTCATTCGTGACCTGATTTTAGGGATTACACCTCCCAACACCTTCAGAAATCCCATATACGCCACCTTTGCCATTGGAGCTGCAATTGTGGTTTTTCTTCCTGCGGTGCAGAATCTGATTTTGAAAAAACGCTCACTTTATAACTGGCTCATGCTGGTAATGGATTCTCTGGGGCTTGGAATATTTACCGTTGTAGGTATTCAGGTAGCATATTCCCTCTCATCGGAATATAACACCTTTCTTCTTGTCTTCGTTGGAGTAGTTACCGGTGTGGGAGGCGGAGTGCTCAGAGATACCATGGCAGGCGATCCGCCTTATATTTTCGTAAAGCATTTTTATGCCTGTGCTTCGCTTATCGGAGCCCTTATATGTGTTCTGGTGTGGGACAGTCTGGGCGAAGCCAATGCCATGCTTGCAGGTACCGCTGTAGTGGTGCTGCTGCGTCTTTTAGCCGCGCACTTCCGCTGGAGCCTGCCTAAGCCTCGCGACTGAGCTTACGCATCGCTTTTACTTCATTTATAAGGAGCACCATTGAAACCAATGCCGCCATAAAGTCAGCAATGGGACCTGCATACATTATCCCGTCTATTCCCATAATCATCGGGAAAATCAGTATTAGCGGAAGCAGGAAAATAATTTGTCTGGTCAGCCCAAGGAAAATTCCGACCTTGGGCTTTCCTATTGATGTAAAGAAATTGGAGGCCAAAGGCTGCACATTGTTGATGAAGGTGCAGAAAAGATAGATCCTGAAATACCTTTCCGCAAAAGCGAAGTACATCTCCGACCCTTCCCCGAACAAGCTGATAATCTGCCTTGGGAAAAACTGGAACATGAGGAATGCCAAAACGCATATGGTTGTCCCTGCTGCAATACTCAGTTTCATCGCCTTTTCCACCCGCTCGTATTTCCGTGCACCGTAATTAAAGCTCACAATCGGCTGCATCCCCTGCGCTATGCCGATACATATTGAAAAGAACATAAATCCCACTTTATTTATAATGCCGGAACAAGCCAACGGCACCGACTCCCCATATACGGAAAGAGCTCCGTAGTAAGTCAGCGAGTTGTTCATCACAATCTGAACCACCATCATGGCAAACTGATTGAAGAAGTGTGCCAGTCCCAGACTCATTGTATATCCGCAGAACTTCCACTGTGGACGCAGGTGCTCTGCCCTCAGCTGTCCTGTCTTAAACCTTTGCAGATATCTGAAAATCATCAGTGCAGAAACAAATTGTCCCGCGATGGTTGCCAGCGCAGCACCTGTCATTCCCATTTTAAATCCGAAGATAAAGAGAGGGTCCAGCACCGTATTGATTGCCGCTCCCGTTATATTGCTTACCATAGAGTATCTCGGACTGCCGTCTGCTCTCACCAGATGTGCTCCCCCGTTGGAAAAAATAAGAAAAGGAAACCCTATAGCCGTTATCCTGACATACTCCTGGGCATATCCAAGCACTTCTTTTGGAGAACCGAAGAAAAAAAGCATCGGCTCCAAAAATATTTCCGTTACGGCGCAAAGCAGTGCCCCTCCGCCAAAAAGCAGTACTGCTGCATTTCCAATATAGTAAAGGGCTTTTTCTCTGTCGCCTCTCCCAAGTGTGAGGTTAAAGGCTGACGCGCCTCCTATTCCCAAAAGCAATGCTATGGCTATGCAGCTTGTGGACAGTGGAAAAGCCACATTGGTTGCGGCGTTTCCAAGCTCACCTACGCTCTGCCCTATGAAAATCTGGTCTACTATATTGTAAAGTGCGCCTACAAGCATGGCAACTATGCTCGGTACGGCAAATTGCCTGAGGAGCCTGCCTACCGGTGCTGTACCTAGTGGGTTTTG
>JAEDNK010000148.1 GCA_016302545.1 Bacillota bacterium | reverse complement strand
TGGAAAGCTTTCTGTAAGAAGATGTTTGTGCCGGATTTCGCAAAAAAACCTTGCAATCCCAACCGTTTGGTGATATCATAATATACGACTTAATAAGGTATAACTTAAAGAGTGGGTTTCAGCCCACTCTTTCAATATTATTTAGGAGAAAATTGAATAATGGCGAAGAAAAAAATAACGGAAATCGTAGAGGAGATTACGGCGGATTTTCTTGCGGAAAACGGTCTTGAGCTCTATAACAGCGAGTTCGTCAAGGAAGGAAAGGACTGGTTCCTGAGAGTCTATATCGACAGGCAGCAAGAGGAAGAGACAGAGGACAAGGAAGAGGTCTACGTCTCCACCGACGACTGCGAAAAGGTCAGCAGATTTCTTTCCGAAGAGCTTGACAGGCTGGACCCTATTGAGCAGAATTATTATCTGGAGGTGTCCTCGCCGGGACTTGACAGGGAGCTTATAAAAGAAAAGGATTTTATAAGGTTTTGCGGGCGGCTGGTTGACATAAGCTTATATAAGGCCATAGACGGCAAAAAGACCTATCAGGGCATACTGAAGGGTCTCACTGAGGATAATAGCATCGTAATAACAGACGAGAAGGAAGAAGAGATTGAATTTCCAAGGGAGCAGGTGGCGAAGGCAAGACTTGCTGTAATTTTCTAAGGAGGTAATATCAAAAATGAACAAGGAATTTATACAGGCTATTGGGGATTTGGAAAAGGAAAGGCACATATCAAAGGATATTTTAATCGAGGCCATCGAATCCGCATTAGTATCTGCATATAAGAAAAACTACGGAACCTCACAGAATGTACGTGTTGACATCAATCAGGAAACAGGCGACATCAACGTGTACATGAGAATGGACGTAGTGGAGGAGGTAGAGGACGATTTAACTCAGCTTTCTCTGGAGGAGGCCAGAGAAATCGATCCGAGATATGAGGTTGGCGATATTGTCGAGTATCAGGTTACTCCGAGAGACTTCGGCCGAATTGCCGCACAGACTGCCAAGCAGGTAGTGGTTCAGAGGATCAGAGAGGCAGAGAGAGGCATGATATTCGATGATTTCATCACCAGACAGGGTGAAATCGTTACAGGAACGGTACAGAGAATCAGCAATGAAACGCTGTTTGTGAACATCGGCAGGACGGAAGGAATTCTTTCTGCAAACGAACAGGTGCCCGGAGAGTGCTATCAGGTCAACGACAGACTGAAGGTCTACATCATGGATGTAAAGAAGACCAATAAGGGACCGCAGGTTTTCCTTTCCAGATCACACCCGGGACTTGTAAAGAGGCTCTTTGAGCTGGAGGTGCCGGAGATCGAGGACGGAACGGTTGAAATCAGAGGGATTGCCAGAGAAGCAGGCTCCAGAACCAAGATGGCGGTGTACACCGAGTTTGAAAACGTAGATCCGGTGGGCTCCTGCGTAGGTACCAGAGGTGCCAGAGTTCAGGCAATCGTAGACGAACTCCACGGCGAAAAGATTGACATCATTCCTTGGAGTGAGGACCCTGAGGAGCTTATCGCCAATGTACTCAGTCCTGCCAAGGTGGAAAAGGTAATCGTAGATGAAGCCGAGGAAAAGGTCGCCACAGTAGTTGTCCCCGACTATCAGCTTTCACTGGCGATAGGAAAGGAAGGTCAGAACGTAAGGCTGGCAGCCAGAGTAAGCGGCTGGAAAATCGATATCAAGAGCCATACTCAGTATTTGGGCTCTGAGGACTTTACAGAGCTGGAGGACTAAAATTGAAGGACAGAAAGATTCCCATGAGAAAATGCGTAGGGTGCATGACATCTAAGGAAAAGAAGGAGCTGGTCAGAATCGCAGGCTTTGAAGGGCAGCTCAGCGTGGATCTGACAGGAAGAGCCAAGGGAAGAGGCGCATATCTGTGCAAGGACAATCCGGACTGCTGGGAGAAAGCGTATAAACGCAAGGCTCTGGAAAGATCCTTGGGGATGACCGTTTCTGCTGAAGCCAAGGAACAGATTTTTGCACAGCTTGGAGAGATGAACCATGAATAACACAGCCGGAAGCGCTCATGAAGCACGGAGAAAGCTGATCAGCTACATGGGCTTTGCCGCAAAGGCGCGCAAAATCGTAAACGGCTACAACACCTGCGTATTTACCATGGAAAAGGGCAGAATCAAGCTGCTCATAATAGCCGCTGACCTTGCAGAGAATTCAAAGAAAAAAATGATATCTGCTGCCAACAAATATAATGTAACGTATAGAGTTTTCGGAGATTCAGAGGAAATGTCACACATGACCGGTACTGCCGGAAAAGGCATTTTCGGTATAACCGATGAAAATTTTGCGAATGTAATTTTAAAAGAAATTGACCATATTGAAGCATTAGAAAGGGAGGTGTTCTAATGACAGAAACAAACACAAAGGAAACGAAAATAGTAAAGGCAACGCCTAAGAAGACGGAAAGCCAGGAAGACGCTCAGCCGAGAGTAACGGTAAAGGCTGCGGTAATTCCTCAGACAAGAAATCATGGAGCTGCAAGACCGGCGAGACCTCAGGCGCAGGCATCGGAAAGACCTGCCGCAAGACCGCCTATGGGCAGACCTGTAGTAAATAAGGATCTGGAAAACAGAGTTAAACCGCCTGTGGGAAAGGTAGTGGTGCCTAAGGAGGTTTCGGAAAGAGGAAAGACTAAAAAGGAAACTCCTGAAGTAAAAGCACCTGCTGCCGTAGCTGCGGAAGCGTCTGCTCCTGCTTCTGCACCGGCTGCACATGCTCCGGCAGAAACCAAGGCAGCTGCCCCTAAAAAGGAAGCGCCAAAGAGACAGGAAAAACCTGAGAGATCGGAAAGACAGGAAAGACCGGCACGCCAGCCGAGAGGAGGGCAGAGCCGTGACGGCAGAGACAGCCGTGACGG
>JAEDNK010000147.1 GCA_016302545.1 Bacillota bacterium | reverse complement strand
GGTGCCAAAAGAATCGTCTATTCCAGCGACGGCCTTATCTATTACACGGAAGACCATTACGAAAGCTTCGAGCTGCTTTACGGGGAGGAATAATAAAGATGAACAATGAAATGATGAACAACGATGCAATCACAACAAAAAAAATAGTAATCGACGGCAGTCTGATTACTACTAAAGAAGAATTTTATGATTTTATGCGCCTCAGTCTGGGCAGCGATATTTTGATAGGCTCAAACCTTGATGCCCTTCACGATGCCCTCACCACCGTTTCATACTCGGCAGAGTTTATCGTGGAAGGCCGTGATCTGCTGGAGCATAACCTTGGCTCTTTTTGGGGAAAGGTATGTGAAGTCTTCAACGATGCTCTCGATGAAAACTATAACATAAGCCTTTCATTTGATTCGTAGGCAAATCACAGCGAGCCGCAGGCAAAGTCTGCAAACCACTTAGCTATTCTCGCAGTCAGTCCCCAGATAATCCTGTCCTCATAATGATAGATAAATATTTCCTGCTGTCCTACGCGCCATTTATAGTCCTTTTGTATGCCTGTCTCCTCATATGGAAAATCGGCAGTATCCTGAGTGATTCTGACAGTATGGCTCATTGGCTTGGTGGAAACAAAAAAATCAAGAGGCACAGTAAATATGTCCGCAACCTCATCAGAGTTTAAGCGGGCATTTTTTATTGAGTCTTCAGTAACAATTCCTACCACCGTATGCATTGTAATTCTGTTTACTTCCAGAATGGAATCGAACTGTCCAATAACCTCAACATCGGTGATTCCGATTTCCTCAGCGGTCTCCCTCAGTGCGCACTCGGTTATGCTTTCTCCCGCTTCTATTCTCCCTCCCGGAAAACATGTGTCCCCGGGCTGCTTTATATTGCCGGAGCGCTTTTCAAAGAGCAGATGCAGCCCATCCTCCCTTTCCAACAGGGGAATGAGCACGGCGAATTCCTTCCTGTCGCCTATGACTCCGGGCTTCCTGCCGGCCATTTTTTCTTTTATGCCATTAATGTCCATACCGTCTTCCTTCTCTTATGAAAACAAAATAAGGCGATGGTCTCCCACCGCCTGATATTTCAAAAGCAATTAATTTAAGATTTCGCAGCCTTCAAAGTTTACGCCGATCATTTCTTCCTTTTCTGCACTGAGACTTACCACAAAGTCCATTCCGTAGTTCTTGGAAATGTCCTTAAGTCTCTCCACAAATTCAGGCAGGTCGCCTAAGGTGAAATCCGCATGCTTTAAGATGCTGTCGATGAAAATAGTCTCGATATCGTGGTCGGAACTGATAATTCCGTAGAGGAAACCTATGTACTCATCGCTGTTTGTAACGTGCTCAAAATCCTCCATGCAGATCACTCTGATTCTGTATTTCAAATCGTACATCAATCTGTGATTCTTGTTGATGAAGATAATACTTCCCTTGCTTGTTTCCACGGACTCGTTGGCAATGTCGATCATCTGTTTAGTCTTACCGCTGCCCTTATGTCCTACTAATAATTTAACCATAATTATCGCCTCCTAAATTTTTTTGCTCTGTTTTCAGTTATTTTGTTCATTATACAATAAAACCGGTCCGCTTTCAACCTATATTTTGCCTTTATTGATCCATGAGGTTTTGCACCATGGCACTCCTGCGAAGCTGTCCGCAGGCCGCATCTATATCATCTCCCAGCTCTCTCCTGATGGTTGCCGGAACTCCTTTGGCTTCCAGCCTTTCTCTGAATTTTTGAGCCGCTTCCCTGCTCGTGGTCTCAAATTTTCTTTCCTTAACAGTATTCAGCGGAATAAGGTTCACATGGCAAAGCATACCGCAAAGTAGCGCCGCCAGCCTTTCTGCGTCCTCCCGGCTGTCGTTTACTCCCTTTACCAGCGTGTACTCGAAGGTTACCCTTCTGGAAGTTTTCTCTGCATATTTTTTGCACGCTTTAAGCAGTTCCGCCAAGGGATACTTCCTGTTGACAGGCATGAGCTCGCTGCGCCTGCTGTCGTCGGAGGCATGGAGAGAAATTGCCAGATTCACCTGTGGAAAATCCTCGCCGAACCTTTCTATCATGGGCACTATACCGCAGGTGGATACGGTAATATTTCTCATGCCTATGTTTAAGCCCTTGGGGTCGTTTATTATCCTGATGAAGCCTGAAAGGTTCTCGTAATTGTCAAAAGGCTCTCCGCTGCCCATGACCACCACATGGCTGATACGCTCTCCTGTGTCTCTTTCTGCGGAAAGTATCTGCCCCGCAATTTCTCCCGCCGTAAGATTTCTTTCAAGCCCGCCTAAAGTCGAAGCGCAAAAACTGCAGCCCATGCGGCATCCCGCCTGTGAGGAAACGCAGATGGAGTTTCCGAATTTATAGCGCATAAAAACGCTTTCCACCCCATTGCCGTCTGCCAGCCCGAAGAGATACTTGCGAGTTCCGTCCAGCTTGGATTCCTGAACCTTCAGAATTTCAGGCAGTCCGATTGTGCTGATTTCCGAAAGCTTCTCTCGGATCGTTTTCGGGATATTAGTCATATCGTTAAAGTCAGCCGCACCTTTGCCCGCTTCCTTATATAGCCAGCTGAAAACCTGCGCCGCCCTGAATTTGGGCTGCCCCAGCTCTTTCATCAGTTCTTCCAGTTCATTGAGCTGTAAATCAATAAGATTTATCATTCAAACCTCCCGTTTTTGCATACTGGAAAGCCTCTCTCGGGCTTCCGTCCGCCACATAGATAACACCGCAGTGTCTGAAGCCGTACCGTCTTACTGCATCGAGCATGGGCTGATTATCCGCATGGGTGTCTATTCTCACATTGTCTGTGAGGCTTAGGCAGAAAGGCATTGACTTTTCCAAAAGCCCTCTGATTGTGCCGTCGCTGGCCATCCGGTGGATAGTGCCGTAA
>JAEDNK010000034.1 GCA_016302545.1 Bacillota bacterium | reverse complement strand
ATTCCGTACTTGCCGTGTCATTTATGCAAAATTTTCTGGCGAAACCCGCAAACCATTGAAACTAAAATTAAAATCGGAAAAAGTGCATGTTGTAATCACTCAAAAACACCGTTTTTTGTAAGCAAAACGGTGTTTTTTACTGCTAAATAGCCTTTCTGTCGGGTGACTCCTAAAGTTTTTTTCTGTTTCGGCTTTTTTTATGCGGGCTTCAGCCGTTGGTGAGAAAAAAATGCATAAAAGAGCAAGTTATTATTTTCCGCACACATGTCCTTCGCCGTGGCTGCCGCACTGATGACCGCCGCACTGGTGACTGCCGCCATGCCCATGCTCATGATGATCACAATGTACATCAGGGTTATATCCTAAATTGCCCTCAATTAACGCCTTCACTGCTTCATCGGCACTTCCGGATACTCCTCCGTAAAGCTTGATGCCGGCTTCAGCCAGGGCGTTCTGAGCACCGCCGCCGATGCCTCCGCAGATCAGGGTGTCAACCTGGTTTGCAGCCAGAAATCCTGCCAGAGCGCCGTGACCGTTTCCCATAGTATCTACAACCTGCTCAGCTGTAATCTTTCTGTCTTCCACATCGTACACCTTAAACTGCTCGGTATGTCCGAAATGCTGGAAAATCTGTCCTTTGTCGTAAGTAACCGCAATTCTCATAATGTTTGCTCCTCCCTTTTTGCCTAAAACATTTCCGTCGGAATTTTTGGAATAAAGAAGGCTGTTGATGCAGTTCCTGCCGCAGCAGTTTTTGGCCGTACCGCCGCAAAGCCTGTAACTGCCGCCCTCGATGACCAGCCGCTTGCCGTTTACTATGCTGTCAGCCAGCTTGAAACGGGCTCTTTCATAAATCTCAGTCACCGTGGTGCGAGATATCTCCATCTGCAGAGCACATTGCTCATGGGTCTTCTTTTCAAAGTCCACCAGTCTTATGGCCTCATACTCATCTGTGAAAAGTATTACCACATCATAGCCGGTGCTCCCCTTGGGCAGGAATTCCGTATATTCAGGTTCGCTGCATACTCTGCGTCTTCTCTGTGGTCTTGGCATCTCAGGTCTCCTTCCTTTTTATTTCCGTCATATGTCGATTATATCATCGCAGTAAGATTTTTTCAATATGGGAAAGTGGTTCTTTTTTATGTCTGGAATATTTTCTCTATTCCAGCCGGGACTTTGATAGGATTTCGCGATCACATCTCTCAAGGGTCTCCTTTCCCGGGGTGAGTATATAGAAGAATACGCTGGTATCCCATTCCTCAAAATACCTGCCGTACACTCTCCCCCGCATAGCAACAGGCATAAATTCTTCATCGTCGCCAACCTCATATTTGGGAGCGCCGTATTGCAGATATGACTGTCTGAATTCTTTCTTTGCATGGGCGGCACCGTTTACCAGAAGAGATGCGTCCACACGGCTCCAGCCATCCCGTCCCAGGTATGACACGTCTTCGGAAATGGTCTCCGCAGTCCATTCAAACACCTGCTCCGAGGTCCTGATGCCAAAATCACCCAGCACCAGATGCTGAAAATCAAATTTTGGCACGATGGCAGTCTGTTCCGGGTCCATGTTTCCCTGGGAATCAAAGCCAAATGGTGCGGTCATGGAGTCTTTAGACGCCTTGCTCCCATCATCCTTGCGAGTTACCAGATAGGCTCCGTAGAAGCTGTTATAATAGTCGGAATCTCTGTCGTAAAGCCTGCTGCAGCCCCTTCTCAGGTCGAAGGCTCCGAAGTTATACAATATTGTAAGCTCCAGGTTTCTGTCCCCTACCGTCCTGCCGAAAGCCTCCCCCGGATTGAAGGTCATTACAAAAGGATACCAGTCATCTTCCGACGTTTCACCGCCGCCGGGTATGGCAAGTTCTATTCCCTTATTCGCCATAATGCTGGCCGCCTCATGGATATGGCTGTATACTGACATTACGCTCAGGCTGACGGCATAAGGAAACAGAGGGGATATTATGAAAAACATCAAGGCAATGGCCACAGCGGCCACAATAGCAGCCGTCTTCTTTTTTTTTGAAAGCTTTTTCTTCATTGACACTCCTGTAATGGGTTTTGTATAATAGTTTTGGATTTATAACGGAGGTTATGCCATGAACATTTGTATGTACGGTGCCAGCAGCACCGACCTTGAACAGATATATTACGACGCAGCGGAGGCTCTCGGCCGCCGCATAGCAGCCCGCGGTCACGGGCTGGTATTCGGCGGCGGCGCCCAGGGGCTCATGGGCGCCGCGGCCCGCGGCGTAGCCGCGTGCGGAGGCCGAACCACTGGTATTGCACCCAGGTTTTTTGACAAGCCGGGGATTCTCTACAAGCAGTGCAGCGAATTTATTTTCACCGACACCATGAGGGAGCGTAAGGAACTCATGGAAAACATGTCCGACGCCTTTGTCATGGTGCCCGGCGGTATCGGCACCTACGAGGAATTTTTTGAAATCCTTACCCTTAAGCAGCTGGGACAGCTGAACAAGCCCATCGCCGTATTCAATGTGAAGGGTTACTACGACCTACTGAATGAGCTCCTTGAAACCACAGTCAGCAAGGGTTTTATGAAAGCCTCATGTCTCGATATTTTCGGCATATTTGACGATGCCGATGAAATGCTGGATTATATAGAAAGGGAGCTGGAAAGCCCCCTGGATCTATCACATCTTAAGAATATCTAAAACCACACGACCGGCAATTATAAGACCCGCGGCAGAAGGCACAAAGCTTATGCTTGCGGGTATTCTCTTTGCCTCTGCACCGAGCCGGCTATCGAAGCCCGCGTTACCGGCAGCGCAATCAGCATCGCCCTTTTCGCCCTCAAAGACAGGCTTTCTCGGCTCCTCCTCCGAGTACAAAACCTTAACTCCTGAAATGCCCCGCTTTCGAAGTTCCTTTCGCACCACCTTTGCAAGGGGGCAGACCCTCGTCTCCTCGATATCGGCTATTTTAAACATGGTAGGGTCCAGCTTGTTGCCCGTCCCCATGGAGGAGATAACAGGCACTCCGGAAGTCCTTGCATTGCAAATAATGTCAATCTTGGCGGTCACATTATCCACTGCGTCCACCACATAATCGTAAGATGCGAAATCAAACTCCGAAGCTTTTTCGGGCAGATAAAAGCACTGCCTTGCATCCGTCTTCACATCAGGATTTATTGAAAGCATCCTCTCTTTGCACACCTGAACCTTAGGGCGTCCGATGGTCTCATAGGTTGCGATTATCTGACGGTTTATGTTTGTCACATCCACCACATCCTTATCCACGATGTCAATTTGCCCGACCCCTGCGCGGCACAGAGCCTCGCAGACATATCCGCCCACGCCTCCTACACCGAAAACAAGCACCTTGGTATCTTTCAGTTTATCTAAATTTTCCTGCCCGATGAGCATTCGTGTTCTCTGAAACCGGTCATTCATCTTCTCTTTCTCTTTCTCTTTCCCTGCCGTAATCTCTTATCTTTCCTATAACATAATAACAGGTGCCGCTATCGTAGCCCAAACCCGTAAGCCTCCTGCCCACTTTGGCGAGAAACTTATCATCGATGGCTTTGCCGAGTTCCCTCTGAGCTGCGGTCATCTTCATTCCCACGGAAAGGGCCGCCTGCCTGTCCTCAGTCCATCCGTCTCCGCCGGCTTCCTCCTTCATGGCCGCAAGCACCCTGCGGGCTTTTTCCGAAGAAATGCCCTTCTGCGTCAGCTCACTGACTATGCGAGGCGCGGCTTTGCCCTTGCTCCTACCGTACTCAAAGTATCTGCGGCAGTACTTTTCATCGTCGATATAACCCCATTCTCTGAATTCCGCTGTTATTTCAGCTGCTTCTTCATGGGTGCAGCCCGCCTCCTTCAGAAAGTCCAAAATCTCCTTTTCCGTCCTTTCTCTTGCGGAAAGCTTTCGCAGAGCAGCCTGTCTGGCTTTTTCGATCTGACGCTTATTATCATTATCTCTTTCCTTATCGTTACCCGACAAACAGGATTTCATCATCTTTTCCTCCCGTGCAGCAGGTGCAGTATATGCCCGAACCTATTTCAATTTCATGGAAAAAAACGCCGCCTGCCTCTGTTGCAGGCTGTCCGTCTTCGCTTACCAAAGACGGCATTTCTCCGTAAAAGCCCCGGCCTGTATACTTTCCGTAGGCCTCACGCATAGTCCACAATCTGAAAAATCCGGGCAGCCCCTCTCTGCCGATGTATTCCTGCTCAACCTCATTAAAATGGCGTGCCGATATTTTTTCGTAGCTGCAGTCCTGCTCCTGCTGAATATCTATGCCGCAGGGCGCTCCTCCCACCATGCATAGCCACAAAAGCCCCGAATGGCTTACGCTGAAGTGCACCGGATTTCCCAAAAGATATGGCTTTCCCTTTTCCTCCTCCATGAAGTCCTCCGGTGTGAAGCCTTCTCCTTCTTCGGTTTGAGGCATTTCGACGCGCTCCATTGCGCAATAGGCATTTATGGCGTCGGCGCATAATTTCCTGCTCATCTCCTTGGGGTCACATCTTTCGCCTGTGAGCTCCCGCACAAAGACCTTATATTCCATTACTGTTTCCTTTCCCATTCACTTTTTATCACAAATTTTTTTATCACAAAAAGCAAAGAACGCCGTCGGCGTCCTTTATGTATTAAGATATACAAACATTATTTTTCTTCTTGAAGTCTTTCCAAAACTCTCTTATATCCGTCTGCGCCGTAAACCAGACATTTATTAATTCTGCTGATGGTCGCCGTCGACGCCTTGGTAATGGACTCAATCTCGCTGTAGGTTTTTTTCTCGGAAAGCAGTTTGGCCACCTGCAGTCTCTGCGCAATCGCGTGTATCTCATTTATAGTGCAGATGTCCTCAAAAAACCTATAGCAGTCCTCTCTGTCTTCAAGCGTTAAAACCGCGTCAAACAATTCATCAATATCATCTCTCTTAAACTTTGATTCATATGCCATCACTGTTTCCTCCCGGGAAATGTCCCTGCAAAGCAGGCAACAACAATTCGATTTTACCGATTAAATTACTAAACTATCTTTTTTGATTATACCACTGCTGTCAAATATAGTCAAACCAATTTTTCTTATAAAATCTTTTCCGTCATAAACTGAAGACGCTTTGAGCCCTGCCATACCTGACATTCCAGGTGCCCTATAAGGTCAAAGGACCTTTTTGCATACAGCATAGTTCCGTAGTCAGCCCCTCGGTTAAACAGCACGCACTGAATACCTCTTCCCTGCCTGTCACGGGCAGTAAATCTGACATGCTGGTTTTCGGTTCCCATAAATCTCACATCGTTTAACGTCATATCCGCAAGCTCAAAGAGTGGCCTTGGATTGTCTTTTCCAAAGGGTGCCAGAAGCTCCAGCTGCTCTGCAAAGGCCATGCTTATATCCTCCGCCTTAAGATCCATATCCACCGGATATTTTTTCACGAAAATCTCCGGATTTCTGTCTACAAGCTCCGCCATGTCTTCAAGCAAGCCCTTTCTCAGAGCTCCCAGATTTTCCTTTTTCATGGTAAAGCCGCAGGCGGCGCTGTGGCCTCCGAATTTTTCAAAGAGCGCTTCATGTTTTTTCAGCAGCTCGTAAAGGTTGACCCCCTCAATGCTTCTTCCCGTTCCTTTGAGCAGCTCTCCATGATTTCCCGTAGGCGTGAGGATCACCGCAGGTCTGTAATATGTATCCTTAATACGTCCGCAGGCTATACCTGCAATTCCCTCATGGGCGTCTCTTGACTCTATTAGGAGAAAATCATCGAGGCTGCTTTTATCCAGTCCCGCTGTGCAGGATTTGAATGCCTCAGCCTGCAGTCTCTTCCTTTCCCGATTCTTGTATAAAAGGTCCTCGACTATTTCATCTATGCGGCTGTCGCCTTCCTCGGCTGTCAGGAGACGCACCGCCAGAGAGGCGTCCTCAATTCTGCCGCTGGCATTGAGATGAGGTACTATGACAAATCCCACATTTTCCGATGTGATGCTTCCCAATTTCAGTCCTGCGCCTTCTATGAGCTTTCTCAGACCCGGGCGTCTGCCCGTATTTATCATCCTAAGACCGAACTTTACCATAGTTCTGTTTTCATCTACTAAAGGCATTATATCTCCTATGGTGCCTATTGCCACCAGATCCAAAACCTCCGAAAGCACCCTCTTTGGCAGCCCCGCCTTCTGCTGTATCATCTGCGCAGTTTTAAATGCAACTCCGCAGCCTGACAGCTCCCTGAAAGGATAGGCGCTTTTCGGCTTTTTAGGATTGATGAGAGCACAGCCTGCCATCTTGTCCGTAATGTTGTGATGATCCGTCACCACAATCTTCATGCCCAGCTCCTGAGCATAAGAGACTTCCTCCTCCGAAACGCTGCCGCAGTCTACGGTTATGATCATGTCCGCGCCCCTTTCCCTGATATGCCTGACAGCCTCCATGTTCAGTCCATAGCCCTCTTCAAAGCGGGAAGGTATGTAGTAGTCGAGCTTCTCCCTCGGCATAAGATGTCCCAGTATGCTGAGCATAAGTGAGGTAGAGGTTATGCCGTCAGCGTCGTAGTCTCCGTAGATGCAGATTTTGGAGCCTCTTTCGATTTCAGACAATATTAAATCCACCCCCGCCGAAATATCCTCCAGCAGGGATGGGTCATAAGTTTTCTGAGGCTTGTCGGAAAGGAATTCTTCTATATCTTCTTCTGCTACAATGCCTCTGTTATTCAGTAATTTTATGATTGTAGGGTTTAGTTTCATAATTTGACCTTAAAAGTAGCTCATTGGATCTATGTACTCGCCGTCTTTACGAACCTCAAAGTGGAGGTGAGGACCTGTGGAACGTCCCGTCGAGCCCACAAGCGCAATAGTCTGTCCTCTTTTTACAGTCGCACCTGTGCTTACCAGCAATTTGGAAGCATGTCCGTAGAGAGTTACTATTCCGCCGCCATGGTCGATCATCACACAGTTTCCGTAGCCGCCGTACCACTGTGACATGATTACTCTTCCCGAAGCTGCCGCCACGATATCCTTTCCCGCAGCGCAGCCTATATCCACGCCTGTGTGGAATTTCCATACCTTAAGGGTAGGGTGAAGTCTGTTTCCAAAGGAGGAGGAAATATATCTGCTGGCAGGGCAAGGCCATGTGAACTCGCCGCCCACATAAGGACTGTTTTTATCCATCAGCTTTATAATCTCCGCAGTAAGCCTGTCAGCCTCAGCCTTAAGCTTATCCTCCTCTGCCTCAAGCTCCTTCTTTTTGGCATCCAGAGCTACTTTCTCCTCTGCAAGCTCGCTTTTCTGCGCCGCCAGCTTTTCCTTTCTCTCCTTGAGATTCGCCTTTATTTCCTGAAGCTCCTCGTGCTCCTGTTTCAGAGTTTCCAGAACCTCCATATCGTTCTTATAAATTTTCTGGATGATCTCCATATTGGAAACGAATTCTGAGATGCTGTTTGAGCCAAGGAGAATATCCACAAATCCCACCGAGCCGTTCTTGTACATAACCTTAAGCCGCTCGTTAAGGTTATCCTCTCTCTCAGCCATTTCCTTTTCTTTTTTTACTATCTTTTCTTCCGTTGTATTTATTTCTGTGGTGGTCTGATTGATCATGTAGTTAAGGTTGTCAACTTTTTTTTGCATTTCCTTGACATCCTTCTCAATCTGCGCCATCTTTTTGCTAAGCTCGTCCTGTGCCGCCTCTACATTGTCAAGGTCGTTTCTGAGCTCGCTTTCGGAAGCCGCAAGTGCAAACCCGGCAGCGCACATCGTAAAGACGAGGACGGCGACAAGCGTTATTATCAGACTTTTTTTAGTCATACTGTTTTTTATCATAATATAAATCCCCCTGTAACATTTCTAGGTATCCAAAAATCTTCTCATGGAAATAATGCTGCCCCAGGCTCCGATGCTGGCTCCCAACGCGATAAAGATTATAACCATGTTTCCCGTCATATAGCTTGCGGAAATAAGCGGGCTTGACACTATGGCCAGAATCTGAGGTCCTATGCTCTCAATAAGTCTGGCATAAATCAGCGCTATCAGTCCTGTGGAAATAAGAGCCGCCAGCACACCGATAATGATTCCCTCTGCAAGGAAAGGTCCTCTGATAAACCAGTTGGTGGCGCCCACATATTTCATTATCCTGATTTCCTTGGCGCGAGCAAACACTGTAAGCTTTACGGTGTTTGAAACCACCACTACGGAGACCACCACGAGAAATGCCATTATCACCAGGGCTCCTATCTGCAGGAAGTTTGTAATCTTAGTGAGCTTATCCACCGTTTCCTGATAATACTGTATGTCATCCACGCCCTCCAGCGTGCCTGCGAAGCGGGCTATGGCTCCGGCATTGTCAAGAGAATCTACGCTGATGAGTATGGACGCCGGCAGGGGATTCTTTCCCAGAGAATCCAGCAGATATCCGCTTTCTCCCCAGCGCTGCTTCAGAATTGCCAACGCCTGCTCTTTGCTTCTGTATTCAACCTCGCTTACGCCCTCCTGTTTTTTTATCTCAGCCATAAGCTGCTGGGCCTCTGCCTTGGTCGTCTCATCCAGAAGGAAAACCTCCACCTGGTCATAGTCCTGCTTGACAACCTCCGTAAAGAGATTTATATTTACCGTTATCACGAAGAAAAGTCCCAAAATCAGCAGCATGGCGACTATGGAAAATATGGACGCCAAACTCATTCCCCGGTTACGGAAAATCTGTATAAAGCCCTGTTTTATATTGTAAAATAAGCTACTCAAAACTTTCCTCCCCCTTATATCCGTATTGACCCTGTTCGTCTCTGACGATACGGCCTCGCTCTATTGCTATTACACGTTTCTTCATTTTATCCACTATATCCTTAGCATGGGTTACCATGACGATTGTCGTACCCCTGAGGTTTATCTGATCCAGAAGATCCATGATTTCCCACGCAGTGGTAGGGTCAAGGTTTCCCGTAGGCTCATCTGCAATAAGAACAGCAGGATTGTTTACTATTGCCCTGGCTATGGCCACCCTCTGCTGCTCTCCTGCCGAAAGCTCGTCGGGATACTTGTGGGCTTTGTCGCTGATTCCCACAAGGCTTAATATCTGCGGCACCTGTTTTCTTATCTGCCTTGGCGTCTTGTGGAGAACCTCCATGGCAAAAGCCACATTTTCAAAGACCGTCTTCTTCGGAAGCAGTCTGAAATCCTGAAATACAGTCCCTACCTTACGCCTGAATATAGGTATTTCTCTGTTGGAAAGGCTCGTTACCTCAAAGTCTCCCACTTTTATAGTCCCCTCGTCGGCGTTGATTTCCTTTAATATCAATTTGATGAAGGTGGACTTTCCCGCTCCGCTGGGGCCTACCAGAAAGACAAAATCGCCTTTATTTATATGTACGCTTACATCGTCAAGACCGATGTTGGTACGGTATTTTTTTGTTACATGGTCAAAAGTAATCATACTTGTCCCCCGATTTAAGATCTTCTTAAGATCTGCTTTTTTCATGTCTTAATTTTGACATATTCTCATACATATACAGACATTATACTACATTTCGACAAAAAATTAAATAGAAAAATATGGGGATACTTTATATTGACTCCAAAATCTTCAGAGCCAGTCCGTCTATCCCCTCTGTTTTGCAGATAAAATAAGGCTGACTGCAGCTGTACGCCGCCTTGTAAAAGATGTCTGAGGAAAGCAATGGCTGCTCAAAGTCGAATTTAAGCTTCAAAAATTTTTCAGTGCGGCGGCGGGCTGTGCTCCCATCGGATTTATTTATAAGCCACAGGACCTTGTTTTGCCCGGCCGCTCCCGGCAAATCGGTTTCTTTGAGCTCTTTAAAGGTTTCCAGACCCGCCAGAATTCTGGGCGGAAAGGGGTCCACAACGGCAACTGCAATATCGATTTCCTCAAAGGAAATAGGGTTATCAACTATTATAACTTTCCCGTGAGGCAGGCGGTAGTCGGGGGTGCCTCCGCCGTCAGGGACTGCGTCATGGCGTCTTTGAAACTGCCAGTTTACCTTTTTGTATATGGTAAGCCTTCTGTCTCTTTCTGCGGCGCGTCTGAATTCCCTGTCTACAGCCAGAAGTCCATATGGAGAAACGCATCCGCTGCCATGGCCCTGTCCCTCCAGATAGGTCACTCCGGAGGTCATCTCCCCCAGTCTGAAAGCAAGTCCCATGGCGGTAAAGGTAGCTCCGGCTCCCCGTCCTATTCCGGTTACCCCTACCACCAGCTTCTGCATATCCACCATCACCCCTTCTTCCATCTTCCCGTAGCTCTGCTTTATGCTTTCGCGAAAAAATAATCTTTCCATGGTCACAAATGGCCTCCTGTAATTTCTTCTTTTTCTTACATCATTATACATTAATATTACATTATGTTACAAGTCTTTTTTTACATTTTTTCTTGTTTTTCTCTATGCATCGCCTAAATTTGCCAGACTGGAATAAATCAGATATCTGTCCAGTGGCTGCTCAGGTATTCCACTATTTCTTTAAACACAGGTAGGGCGTCAGCTGAGCCTGAAATCCCATCTTCCACAAAGACGGTAATCCCAAATCGTTTGATCTCACCGTCCGCAGAGGCGATGTCACAAAACCCGGTAAACCAGCAGTCCTTCACAGCCTTTCCCAGTTTGGACGCCTCTGCGGTTCCCGACTTTCCCCACACAGGCACCGCCCAGTCCACATGTGAGGCGGTGCCGCAGGTCATTACGCTTCTCATAAGGCTCTGAAGCGTCAAAGCCGTCTGCCGGGAAATAACCTGCCGCACCTCTTCCGCCGGCCCTGACCCCGCTCCCGCCGCCACCGGCACCACCTGAGATGCGGGGGCGGGGGCGGCCCCTTCGCCTGCCAGCAGGCGAAGGGGGCTTGCCGCACCGCTGCTCCCAATGATTGCTGTCAGTCGGGCAATCTGCAGCGGGGTGGCAAGCAGCCGGCCCTGACCGATTGAGATGTTGGAAATGTCCTGTCTCACTGTTTCATCCTCATCAGGGATAAAGCCTGCGCTTTCCTCCGGAAAGTCTTCAAGCACCTCCGCGCCCAGTCCCAGCAGCCGAGCCGTTTCCAGAATTTTTTCGTGGCCCACAGCCTGCCCCAGCTGCACGAAATAACAGTTACATGACAGAGCCATGGCTTCATTCATATCTATCTCTCCATGACCTCCTTCAGGTGCCGTGGAGCAGGAGACGGAAACCCCCTCCGCCTCCATTTCGCCTTTACATTCATATCTTTGTGATGTTGTGCATATGCCCTTTTCCAGAGCTGCTGCTGCGGTGACAAGCTTAAAAACCGAACCCGGCGGATAGGATGCCTGCAGACTTTTATTGATGAGACAGTCCCCCTCCGATGACAGGTACTCTGAAATCCTGTTAGGGTCGAATACCGGCACCGAAGCCATAGCCAGAATTTCTCCGCTCATACAGTCGGTAACTATACAGGCTCCGGAGCTGACATTATAAAGCAGGCGTTCACATTTTTTCTGAAGGCCCAGCTCTATGGAGGTCACTACGGAATTATCGCTACCGGTCAGCTTTTCTGAGGTTTTTACCCAAGGGGCTCTCCCGGGCAGAATATTTCCTGCGGCGTCTGCCAGCAGCACCAGACGGTTTTCCCCTGCCTTCAGCCTTTCTTCAAAAAGGTATTCAAGTCCCGAAACGCCTCTCTTTTCAGACTGGTTGAGATAACCCACCAGATGGCAGGCAGGCTGCGTCGCAGAATATCTGGAACGGCTCCTGAACACATAGGCGCCGCAGCCTGCCCTGAGTCTGTCGTTTATCTGTTCATCGTAATTCTCCGTCCTGTAAACACAGTAATCGGAATCCTTTGCTGCTATCTGAGAGCCACCCAAAGCATTGAGAAGTTCCTCGTACTCGCCGGACAGTCTTTCTTTTTTAATGATGTAATAATACTGATAGCTGCCTCCGGTTATGGCCCTGCCATTCCTATCCAGTATCTGTCCTCTCGTATCCAGCCCCTCCACGGTTATCTCATGCTGAGACGAGGCCGCCTCCGCAAATTCCTCGTGACACAGTATCTGTATGAAAAACAGGCGGCCCACAAGCGCCAGCACTAACGCCATAAAGATTACAACAGCCGCCTTAACCCTTTTCCTGCTCTTTTCCATAAAAAAACCTCCAAGGATATTTTTTCCCCGGGAGGCATTTTCATTCATTATTCATTCATTATGCTTTCATTATATTCTCATTTTACTTTAATTCTACTTTGCCGCAGATGTAATCCACCACCTGATCCACGGTCATGTCCGTGCTGTCTATTTCCTCTGCATCGTCAGCCCTGCGGAGAGGATTAAGGGCGCGGTTTGAATCGTTGTAGTCCCGCTGCACAATCTGCTCCAGCACCTCCTTAAAGCTGCTCTCATGTCCCTTGTCAAGCAGCTCCCTGTGCCGTCTTCTCGCTCTTTCCTCGGCGGTAGCCGTAAGAAAATACTTATATTCGGCGTCCGTCAGCACATTGGTGCCGATGTCCCTGCCGTCCATGATGACGCTCTTGGCCTGTCCCATCTTTCTCTGAAGCTCCACCAGCTTGGTCCTTACCATGCCCAATGCCGAACAGTCGGAGGCAGCCTTAGACACTTCCTGAGTTCTGATGCGGTCGTTTACGATTTCTCCGTCAAGGAAAACATTTCCCCTGTCAAAATCGATTTCCGTTCTCGCCAGCATTTCGGCAAGAGCGGGACTTTCCTCCATGGGAAGCCCCTTCGCAAGCATTTTAAGCCCGATAGCACGATACATGGCTCCCGTATCTATATAATCTATGCCCAGCCGCTTTGCCACCGCCTTGGCAATGGTGGATTTTCCCGCGCCGCTGGGACCGTCTATGGCAATTCTGAAAATTCTTTCCGACATTTATCTCTCCTGCTTTCCTATGAGTTTTTCTATCTCTTTGATGAAAGTATTGACATCTGTAAACTGACGGTAAACCGATGCAAAGCGCACATAGGCAACCTCGTCCACCTTCTTAAGCTGTTCCATGATGAGCTCGCCGATGTAGGTGCTGTCCACTTCCTTTTCCATCTGGTTATTAAGCTCCCGCTCGATTTCGTCTACCATCTGCTCCATACGCGCCATGGAAACGGGACGCTTCTCGCAGGCCTTTACGATTCCGTTAAGCACCTTCTGCCTGTCAAAGACCTCTCTGCGGTTATCCTTTTTAACAACCATAAGGATGGTTTCCTCGACCTTCTCATAGGTGGTAAAACGCTTATTGCATCTGTCGCAGCCCCGCCTTCTTCTGATGGCATGTCCCTCTTCCGTGGGGCGGGAATCTATAACTTTAGTATCCGGGCTATCGCAAAACGGGCATTTCATACTATTCTACCTCCATTTCCGGTCCTCATGGCAATGCAGACTTCCATTTGGCACTAATTTCCTTTGTCTTTTTTATACTATACCACATCTTGTGGCCCCAAGTCTACTAAAATCACATCATCGCCTACGGTTTTTACCTTTTCCCACTTAATCAGTATGTCGTTTTCGCTCCGTCCGAACCATGCCAAAAACCCCTTTTCTGACGGAATCACTATGCCGCCGATAGCGCCCCTTTCCAGATCCACCTCTATATCGCTTACAAAGCCGATGCTCCTGCCGTCGTATATGTTTATAACCTCTTTATTTTTGAGTTTGTCCGTACTCAGCATATCTTGTCCCCCTGTTTTCTTCTTATTCACCTCGTGATGATAAAATATATTCCCCTCAGGAAAAAATATGCCTCTTCATATATCTCTGATTTTTTATCTGCACAAGGTTTTATGCATTTTTTTCCGGCGAATCCCGCTAACCGTTGAAATTAAAATCAAAGTCGGAAAAACCATTATTTCACATTCACCGTTTTTTGCGAAATCAAGCGGATAAGCTGGATGTTCTTACAAAAAATATATTAATCATATAGTTTTTCCAGTTTCAACCTACTCCGTAACCCAAAACACAGATGATGTTTTTCTGATTTTTAAATTATTTATGCGGCTTACAGCCTTTGGTGAGAAAAAAATGCATAAAACCGCCGGAACCATCGGAAAACCGCCCAAAACCAAAGCAACCTCCAGATTTGAGCGGCCTTCCCTTATCCTCACCCTACAGCCGGCAGGCAATCATCAATCAGCCGGCATCCAATCATCATTCCGCGTACCGCGCTATCAGCTCAATAGTGTCCGGCAAAGCCTCAAGCTCCGTCTCCGCCACCACATAAGGGTATGTAATTATCTGCGATACCGCCGTATCCGAAGCAGGCTCGGTAAACAGTGCAGTCACCGCAAGATTGCTGCCGTCCTTGGACTTTTCCAGCTTCATCTTTTCTATGGAAAGGTCATAGCCTGCAGTCGGCTTTTCACCTCTGGTCACAACCACGTAGACTTTGCCGTCAACCAGGCAGCCCAAGGCACGCTCAAGATCCCGGTACTCAGGTATTACATCCTTTTCGATGGTACGCGGTATCTTGTCCTTTGGCAGTTGAGTATACTTAACCGTCTTGCCGCCGCCTATTCCCATAAATCCCGTATTAACTGCACCGAAGGCCAGGGCTCCCGCCAGTGCCAGAATTCCAAGGGTAATCAAAGTTCTCCGGGACGGTCTTCTGAGCAGCCTTCTCCCCTTCCTTCCGTTATTATCATTATCAGCCATAAAAAAACTCCCTCCGCTCATACATAAAATCTCATATAATTTTATGTCCGCAAAGGGAGTCGTATTCATTATTTTACAGACAGCGCCGCGTGTACGATATCTGCTGCAGTCATTCCGTACTTGGCCTTGAGCTCATCAGGCTTTCCGGATTCGCCGAAGGTATCCTGCTGGCCTACCATAGCCATCTTGACAGGGCACTTCTTCACTACCACTTCAGCAACTGCACTTCCAAGACCGCCTATAACGGAATGTTCCTCTGCAGTTACTATTGCACCTGTCTCTGAAGCAGCCTTAACGATGATTTCCTCGTCCAGCGGCTTGATGGTATGCATGTCGATTACGCGGGCATCAATGCCCTTTGAAGCCAGCTC
>JAEDNK010000146.1 GCA_016302545.1 Bacillota bacterium | reverse complement strand
GCCCTGCAGTTTGCGGAAAGCTGCGGTTATCCTGTAATGCTTAAAGCGGCAGCAGGCGGCGGCGGAAGAGGCATGAGAATAGTTCGCTCCAAGGAGGAGCTTCTGCCTCAGTTCAGAAGCGCCAGAAGCGAAGCGGCAAAAGCCTTCGGCATAGATGATATTTTCATTGAAAAATATCTTGAAAATCCTAAACATATAGAAGTTCAGATTCTGGGAGACAAGGAGGGCAATATCGTCCACCTTTACGAAAGAGACTGCTCCATTCAGAGGAGACACCAGAAGGTTATAGAATTTACACCGGCTCTCTGTCTGACAGATGAGCAGAGAGAAGCCATCTGCAACGATGCAATCAAGATTGCACAGGCTGTGGATTACAGAAGTGCCGGTACGGTGGAATTCCTGGTAGACAAGACAGGTAAGCACTATTTCATAGAAATGAACCCTAGAATACAGGTAGAACACACCGTTTCGGAAATCGTTACGGGAGTTGATATCGTGCAGGCTCAGATTCTGGTGGCACAGGGGTATGCTCTTGCTTCACCGGAAATTGCAATCCCGAATCAGGAATCAATCAAGGTTACAGGCCATGCCATCCAGTGCAGAATCACCACGGAGGACCCTGTAAACGATTTCATGCCTGACACAGGCGTAATTGAAAACTACCGTTCACCGGGGGGCTTCGGCATCAGACTTGACGGCGGCAACGGCTTTGAAGGTTCAGAAATAACGCCTTTCTATGACAGCCTGCTGGTCAAGGTGACCGCTTTCTCCAGAACCTTTGAAGATGCCAGAAGAAAGGCCATAAGAGCTCTAAGAGAAACCAAGATAAAGGGCGTGAAGACCAACATCATGTTCATGCTCAACGTGCTGAACCACCCGACCTTTGCAGCAGGACAGTGCGACACAGGCTTTATCGCCAACACACCTGAGCTGCTTCAGATAGGCAAGGTCGAGGATAAGGAACTCAAGGTTATCGAGTTCCTGGGCAACAAGTTTGTCAACGAGACAAAGGGTAAGAAGAGAAGCTTCAACGTGCCTGTATTCCCTAAGTTTAAACCTGACGAATTAAAGGAGCTCCGTGGAAGGGGCACCAAGCAGCTCTTTGACGAAATGGGTGCAAAGGATTTCACACAGTGGGTAAGAAAGCAGCAGAGACTCTTTGTAACAGACACTACTATGAGAGACGCACAGCAGTCCTTAATGGCTACCCGTGTGAGAACCGTGGATATGGAAAAAATCGCTCCGGCGGTATCCGTATACGGACGGAACCTGTTCTCCCTGGAAATGTGGGGCGGCGCCACCTTCGATACGGCATACAGATTCCTTAAGGAAGACCCGTGGGAGAGACTTGAGGTTCTCCGCGAAAAGTGTCCTAACATCCTGATGCAGATGCTCCTTCGCGGTGCCAACGCAGTAGGCTACAAGAACTATCCTGACAACGTTATCCGTGAATTCGTAAAGCAGTCCGCAAAGGCAGGTATCGATGTATTCAGAATTTTCGACTCCCTGAACTGGATTCAGGGTATGGAGGTTGCGCTGGATGAAACTCTCAACCAGGGCATGATTGCAGAGCCATGCCTGTGCTACACAGGAGATATTCTTGATTCATCAAAGACTAAATATACATTGAGCTATTACGTAAAGATGGCAAAAGAGCTTGAAAAACGCGGCGCACACATCCTCGGCATCAAGGATATGTCGGGACTGCTCAAGCCGACAGCAGCTTCTAAGCTTGTTGGAGCTCTCAAGCAGGAGATCGGAATTCCTGTTCACCTGCACACTCACGATACTTCCGGAAACGGAGTTGCTACTGTTCTTATGGCGGCTCAGGCAGGTGTGGATATCGTAGACGCAGCCTTCAACTCCATGTCAGGTCTGACCTCACAGCCTGCACTGAACTCCATTGTAGCTTCATTGCAGCATTCAGACAGAGACACAGGTCTTGATTCAGACGGCCTGCAGAAGATCAGTGAATACTGGAGAGATGTTCGCCCTGTTTACAAGGACTTCGAGTCAGAGCTTCAGACTGCATCTGCCGAAATCTACAAGTACGAAATTCCGGGCGGACAGTATTCCAACCTGCAGGCGCAGGTTGAATCCTTCGGTCTGGGTCACAAGCTTAAGGAAGTCAAGGACATGTACAAGACCGTAAACCAGATGCTGGGCGATATCGTAAAGGTAACACCGTCGTCAAAGGTTGTAGGTGATTTGGCTATTTTCATGGTTCAGAACGACCTTACACCGGAAAACATCGTGGAAAGGGGCGCAAACATGGACTTCCCTGACTCAACTGTTTCATACTTTGAGGGTATGATGGGTCAGCCTGAGGGCGGCTTCCCTGAGGATATCCAGAAGGTTGTATTAAAGGGTAAGGAGCCTATTACCTGCAGACCGGGAGAGCTTCTGGAGCCGGAGGACTTCGAGGCTATCAGAAAGAAGCTTCAGGAGGAGCTGGGTCTTGAAGGAACCGACAGAGAGGTTATCAGCTACGCAATCTATCCGAAGGTATTCGAGGATTATGTAAAGAGCATTAAGAAGGACGGAAACTTCAGATACATGGGTTCGGATATATTCTTCCACAGCCTTGCAGAAGGAGAAACCTGCGAAGTCAAGCTGGAAGAAGGAAAGATTCTTATCGTAAAACTTCAGGAAGTAAGGCCGGTTGACAGCGAGGGAATGCGCGAAGCCATATTCGAAGTAAACGGCAATCGTCGTATAATCAAGATTAAGGATAAGACCGTAACGGTCAACTCCTCCAATTCAGTATTATACGCTGACGAAAACAATCCGATGGAAATCGGAGCAAACATTCCGGGCAACATCATCAAGGTCCTTGTGAAGGAAGGCGAGACCGTAGAGGCTAACCAGCCGATTGCAGTAATCGAAGCTATGAAGATGGAAA
>JAEDNK010000145.1 GCA_016302545.1 Bacillota bacterium | reverse complement strand
TTTTGAAATACAACGACGGAGGGAAAAGGATGGCTGTATTTAGAATTGAAAAAAACAAGAATTACACAACCATGAGCAACTACCATCTCAGAGACAGAAGACTGTCCCTTAAGGCAAAGGGATTGCTTTCTCTGATTCTAAGTTTGCCTGATGGCTGGGACTACAGTGTAAGGGGGCTGGCATCAATATGTAAGGAAAGCCCTGACGGTATTGCCACTCCGTTAAAAGAGCTGGAGAAATACGGATATCTTTTCCGGGAGCAGACGAGATGCAGCAACGGCCGTCTGGGAAAGGTGGAATACGTAATTTACGAACAGCCTCAGGATAATTCACCAGAGCAGGAATTACCGTGTCCGGAAAAGCCGTACACGGTAAAACCAGACACGGTAAAACCGGATACGGTGATTCCGTTAACGGAGAGACCGTGTACGGAAACTCCTGCACAAATAAATAAAGAAGAAATAAATACTGAAAAAGAAATAACTGATAAAAACAATTACCAATCAAATCAATCAAGGAAACAGGCGTATGCAGATAAGATGATGATGGAAAGGAATTTGTTTAAAAATCAGATAAAAAAGAACATCAGCTACGAGGTTCTGGCTGAAGAATCCCCAGATGCAGCAGAAGAAGTGGACGAGCTGGTTGAACTGATGTCGGATGCAGTCTGCGTAAATGAACCTTTTGTCAGGGTAGGCGGAAGCGAGATACCGACAGAGGTTGTACGGGAAAGGTTTCTCAGACTTAATTCGGAACACATTCTTTATGTCATGGGATGCATGAAGGAAAGCTCCGGGAAAATACATAACATTCATCAGTATCTGCTGACGGCGCTATATAACGCACCGGTGACAATGAATCACTATTATACAGCAGAGGTTAATCACGATTTGCGAGGAGGTTGAAAATGAAGAAAACGAAAGTTATTGCAATTGTAAATCAGAAGGGTGGCGTGGGAAAGACCACAACGACCTTAAACCTTGGCGCCGGGCTGGTCACACAGGGTAAAAAGGTTCTGCTCATCGATGCAGACCCTCAGGGAGATCTGACTGTGAGCCTCGGTTACAGCGATACCGACAGCTGTGACTGGACTCTGGCTTCGGTTATGCAGAGTATAATCAGTGAAAAAGAGTTCCAGCCGTATAATGGAATTCTTCATCACAAGGAAGGTATAGACCTTATACCTTCAAATCTGGAGCTGTCAGCCATGGAAATGCAGCTTGTCAACGTAATGAACAGGGAAAAAATCATGAAGGAATATGTGGGCTCTGTTAAAGACGGCTACGATTATTTACTGATAGACTGCATGCCTTCTCTGGGAATGATTACAGTAAATGCCCTGGCTGCTGCGGACAGTGTGATTATACCTGTGCAGGCCCATTACCTTCCGGCTAAGGGCATGACACAGCTTCTCCAGTCCATAACCCGTGTCAAGAAATATATCAATCCGGGGCTGGAGATTGAAGGCATACTTATGACCCTGCTGGACAGGCGGACGAACTTTGCTGCAGAGATTTCCGACACAGTAAGAGAAAACTACGGGAGTATATGCAGAGTTTTTAAAACAGAAATACCTGTAGCAGTAAAGGCGGCAGAAACCACAGCGGCAGGTGAAAGCATTTTTTCCTACGATGCGAAAAGCGCAGCGGCTAAAGCATATATGCAGCTTACCAAGGAGGTGATGGAAGATGGCGAAAGGAAAAAGACCAGAGATTACACTGCCGAAGCTAGATGATTTGTTTTCAAGTCAGGAATCGAGGGAAGAGGAATCCTTAAGCAAAATCAGAGATATTCCATTGGAAATGATTGATGACTTCCCCGACCATCCATTTAAGGTGAAGGATGACGAGGACATGATGCATCTTGTGGAAAGCGTCATTGAACACGGGATACTGGTTCCGGCGATTCTCAGGATGAAAGAGGATGGCAGATATGAACTGATTGCAGGTCACAGGCGAAAGAGAGCATGTCAGCTTGCCGGGCTCGAAACTTTGCGGTCGGAGGTTGTGGATCTGGACCGGGATGAAGCAACCATCTACATGGTGGACAGCAACCTGCAGAGAACCACTATACTGCCCAGTGAGAAAGCTTTCTCATATAAGATGAGGCTGGAGGCAATGAAGCGGCAGGGGAAGCGGAATGATTTAACTTCGGACCCAGTGGGACCGAAGTTCAGGTCAAATGAGATGCTTTCTAAAGAAGTAGAAGACAGCGCGACACAAATAAAACGTTACATCCGCCTGACTGAGCTTATAGCACCGATTCTGGAAATGGTGGACGATGGCAAGATTGCACTGAGACCGGCGGTTGAGATATCATATTTACCGGAGGAACTGCAGTATGAACTGTTTGGCAGCATGGAGCAGGAAGACTGCACTCCATCTCATGCTCAGACCGTGAGAATGCGAAAACTCCTTGATGAAGGCAAGCTGACGTCTGAATCAATATACGCAATACTCAGCGAAGAAAAACCCAATCAGAAAGAAAAGCTGGTGCTGAGGGAAGACAGAATCGCAAATCTGATACCGTCGAGCATTCCAATGGCAAAACGAGAGGACTACATAATTAAAGCCCTGACATACTACGCGAAGTATAGAGAAAGGAACAGAGAAGATGAAAAAGACAGCAGATAGAAAAGGGATGGCATTTTTGTTAAAAGGCCTTAAAGACAATGACACTTTATTAATTGAATTTGAAGAACAGCCAAAGGAGAAGGTCAGAGAGGTGGACAGTAAGGAGCTGCATCTGGCACTTGGCACCATGGAAATGGGAGAAAGGCTTTTGGTAAGGTTTAACGGAAGCAATGAATAAAAAAGATTTTGATTTGGTGGGAGTCAGGCTTGTGCCGGAGCGAAAGCTGTACAGTGAAAAGGAGATTGTCTGCAGTTCAGATGCAGTGGCACTTCTGAGTAAAGAACTGGGCGAG
>JAEDNK010000144.1 GCA_016302545.1 Bacillota bacterium | reverse complement strand
GCACATCAAGAAAGGAAAACAGAGAAAAATGTTCAAGAATCTATCAGAAAAACCAATTGCAGAGGTTCAGAATGAGCAGGTAGCCAAGTGGAAGGAGGAAGACCTGCTGCATAAGTGCGTAACAGCAAGAGAAGGAGCCACTCCATTCATCTTCTATGAAGGACCTCCTACAGCCAACGGAAAGCCTGGCATCCACCATGTAATGGCCAGAACCTTAAAGGACTCAATCTGTCGTTACAAGACCATGCAGGGCTATCAGGTAAACAGAAAGGCCGGATGGGACACCCACGGACTTCCTGTAGAAATCGAAGTAGAAAAGCAGCTTAACATGTCCGGCAAGAAGGACATTGAAAAATACGGAATCAAGGAATTCAACCAGAAGTGCAGAGAATCTGTTTTCACATACACAGGAATGTGGAGAGAGATGTCCGAGAGAATGGGATACCTTGTTGACATGGATAATCCATACATCACTCTCGACAACAACTACATCGAAACAGGCTGGTGGATTTTAAAGAAATTCTTTGATGCAGGCCTCATCTACGAAGGTCACAAAATACTGCCTTACTGCCCGCGCTGCGGAACAGGCCTTGCTTCCCACGAGGTAGCTCAGGGATATAAGATGGTTAAGGTAAACACACTGACCATGAAGTTCAAGAAGGTTGGCGCCGAAAATGAATATTTCCTGGCATGGACAACCACACCTTGGACCCTTGCTTCCAACGTGGCACTGACAGTAGGACCTGACATCGACTATATAAAGGCCAGAATGCTTGAAGGCGACGACGAGGGCAACATTTTCTATGTAGCAAAGGGTCTTGCAGACAAGGTTCTGGGTGCAGGAAAATATGAAGTCCTCGAGGAAATGAAGGGTGCAGCTCTTGAGTATATGGAATACGAGCAGATTATGCCTTTTGTAGCTGTTCCTGATGGAAAGAAGGCTTTCTTCGTGACATGCATGGACTACGTTTCCACTGAAGACGGTACAGGTATCGTACACACAGCTCCTGCTTTCGGTGAAGACGACTATCAGTGCGGACGCAAATACAATCTGCCTGTACTTCAGCCTGTTGACGAAAGAGGCTGCTACACAGAAACACCTTGGAAGGGCCGCTTTGTAATGGAAGATGGTCTTGACGTTGAAATAATCAAGTATCTGGCACAGGATAACAAGATTTTCGCCAAAGAAAAGCTTGAGCACAACTATCCTCACTGCTGGAGATGCGGTACACCGCTGGTTTACTATGCTCATCCGTCATGGTACATCGAAATGAGCAAGCTTAAAGATCGGCTGGTAGCCAATAACGACACTGTAAACTGGTTCCCGGAATTCGTAGGCGAAAAGCGTTTCGGCAACTGGCTTGCTGAAGTTAAAGACTGGGCGATTTCCCGTTCAAGATACTGGGGCACACCTATTCCTATCTGGCGCTGCGAATGCGGACACCTTCACTGCGTAGGTTCCAGAGAGGAACTGGTAAAGCTTGCAAATCAGGATATCGATATGTCCGTAGAGCTTCACAGACCTTATGTTGACGAAATCACCATCACATGCCCTGAATGCGGCAAGGAAATGCACAGAATACCTGAGGTTATGGACTGCTGGTTCGACTCGGGTGCAATGCCTTTCGCACAGTGGCACTATCCGTTTGAAAACAAGGAAAACTTCGATAAGCTTTTCCCTGCAGACTTCATCTGCGAAGGCATAGACCAGACCAGAGGATGGTTCTACTCACTGATGGCTATTTCCACATTCATCATGGGCAAGGCTCCGTACAAGAATGTACTTGTAAACGACCTTATCCTTGATAAGGAAGGAAAGAAAATGTCAAAGTCCAGAGGCAACACGGTTTCACCGTTTGAACTTTTCGACAAGTACGGCGCAGACGCTACCAGATGGTATCTCCTCAGCGTTTCACCGGCATGGACACCGACTAAATTTGACGAGGACGGTCTTGTTGATATCGTGAGCAAGTTCTTCGGCACACTGAGAAATGTATATAATTTCTTCGTCCTTTACTCAAACCAGGACAATATAGATGTCGCACAGCTTAAGGTCGACTACGATAAGAGACCTGAGCTTGACAGATGGATTCTCAGCAAATACAACCGCCTCGTGGCAGATGTAACTGAGTATATGGATCAGTACGACCACATGAAAACTGTAAGAGCAATAACTGATTTCGTGGCAGAGGATCTTTCCAACTGGTATATCAGACGTGCCCGCCGCAGATTCTATGCTGAGGAAATGACAGAAGACAAGAAGAGCGTATATGCTACAACCTATGAAGTGCTCGTAGGCGTTTCCAAGCTTATCGCACCGATTGCACCGTTCATTTCCGATGAAATCTACACCAACCTGACAGGAGAGGAAACCGTTCACGTTGCATACTTCCCTAAGGCTGACATGAGCCTTGTGGACGAAGGCGTGGAAAAGAGAATGGACCTTGTAAGAGCACTGGTAACTCTGGGTCGCGGAACCCGTGAAAAGGAAAGAATCAAGGTAAGACAGCCGCTTTCGGAAGTTCTGGTAGACGGAAAATATGAGGAAATTATCAGTGACCTCACACCGCTTATCATGGAAGAACTCAATGTAAAGAAGGTTGTATTCGAAAAAGACCTGGATAAATATATGAACTTCTCACTGAAGCCGAACTTCAAGGCAGCAGGTCCTGTACTGGGAGCTAAGATAAAAGCTTTCGGCGCAGCTCTTGCCAAGGTAAGCCCTGCCGAGTTCGTTGGCCGGCTTGAGGCAGATGGAAAGGTAACCGTAAACCTTGACGGAGAAGACTTTGATGTAATCAAAGATTACCTTGACATCAGAATCAGCGCCAAGGAAGGCTTCGCTGTAGCAATGGAAAACAACATCTTCACAATTCTCGACACCACTCTCACCGATGAACTTATCGACGAGGGACTGGCAAGAGAGCTTGTTTCCAAGGTTCAGCAGCTGCGTAAGCAGAACGA
>JAEDNK010000143.1 GCA_016302545.1 Bacillota bacterium | reverse complement strand
AAATTCCGATTTATCTCACCAATAAATGCACCTTAACCCTCTCACCCCGGCACAGGCCTTCGTCGTTTACATCCATAACAACATAGCCATCTGCAGCGCTCATAGTGCGTATCAGACCTGACTTTCCAAAGACGGGCACCACCTGGGGCAACCCTGTTTCGGTGTCAGCATGTTCGTAATCCAGGGTTACAAGCTGAAAGGTCTTGCGACCCGGAGAAGCGGCTATGTTTGATGCCATGACAGCATCAACGGCAATTTCTTTTTCTATTTCCGCCATACCGGTAAGACGTTTCCATATTTCTCCCACAATAAGTCTGAAAAGCAGCAGTGCAGCCACAGGATGTCCCGGAATTCCGATTACGGCGCTTTCCGTCGGCTCATCAAAACCAAGTATCGTAGGTTTCCCGGGCTTTACTGCCAAACCGTGGGTAAAAGCCCCACTTGATGTAAGGCTATCAATTACAGCCGCTGTAGCATCCTTTTTGCCCTGTGAGCTTCCTCCCGAAATTACAACCACATCGCATTCCTTCATGGCACTGCCAACTTTATCTGTCAGAACATCCTGGCTGTCCCATACCACCTCAAGACCTGCTACATTAAACCCGCATGCCAGTGCTTCGCCCAGAAGTCCTGCCGAATTCACATCCCGCACCTGCCCCGGTAAAGGCATTTTTTCCGGCGGCACGATTTCATCTCCCGTTGAAATAATATATATTTTCCAAGGCTTGTACACCTTTATTTCCGTCTTCCCTGCCGCACTGAGAAGTCCCATGTCAGAGGATCTGATTCTGCGACCTCTTCTTACAAGCACTTCGCCGCATCTCACATCATCCCCTGCATGAACCATGTTATGTCCGGAAGAGAGCGGAGAATACACTGCAACCTTATCAGTTCCGAAAGGCTGGCAGTACTCCACCATTGCAACTGCATCAGCCCCATGCGGGAGCATCCCCCCTGTCGGCACATAGGCGCACTGTCCGCTGCTCAGTTCGAACTTAGGTGACTGTCCCATTTCAACTTCACCGGCCAGGTCAAGAAAAGTCGGCATACTTTCTCCGGCACCCTGTGTGTCCCTTGCAATAACTGCATATCCATCCATGGTGGAGCGGTCAAAGCCGGGAATGTTTTCGCCGCAAAGCACGTCTTCGGCAGCTGTTCTGCCAAGAGACGCAATCACCGGCACATATTCCGTTTCCGGTATTCCCTTGCCGCCTGCTTTCATTGCCGCCTCAAGTTTGTCAAGAGATGCCTCCAATGTGTCAACCTTTAATAACTTCATCCGTAATTCTTCCTTTTTCCATATAGTGAATTATATCGCAGAGTTCCTCTCTCACATCCCGTCCATGGCTTACCATAAGCCAGGTGACAGGTCGCTCAGACTGTATTTCCTTTATTATTTCCACAATTGCTCTCTCGCTTTCCGGATCCAGATTGGAAAGGGTCTCGTCCATTATGATGAACTCTGGCCTGAAAATTACAGCTCTGATAAAGGAAAGCTTCTGCCTCTCGCCGCTGGAAAGGCTCCGTGCGTACTGGTTTTTCTGTGCAAGGAGACCGGTTCTTTCGAGGAGACTGTCGATTTCAGCCTCATCAGGCTTTATCTTTCTCAGCTTCAGCGGATATACTATGTTATCGTATACGCTTCCTGTCAGAAGATAGGGCCTCTGACTCATCATGGTCATGTTTATTCTGTCCATGCCATCAAGGTCAATTGTCCCCCTGTCCGGCTCCAGTATACCCATTATGAGCTTGAGAAGCACTGTTTTGCCGGAGCCGTTATGTCCCGCCAAGCCGTGAACAAGGCCCGGCTTTATATATAAATCGTCAATCTTTAAATTAAAACTGCCGATGTTTTTTTCAAGATCAGTTATTTTCATCTGCACTTTCCTCCCTCTGAAGAAAATCGCAAAGCCACTGTATCACAAATGCCATGAGAAGAAGCACAACGCCCAGAGCGATACCCTCTGTGAATATGCCCTGGCTTTTCAAAAGTGATATGGCGGTAGTCATGGTTCTGGTCTTTCCCTTTATGTTTCCTCCCACCAGCATGACACTTCCGACCTCGCTTATGGAGCGTCCGAAGGCTGTTACCACACAAAAATAAATATCGTGCCTCATCTCCCTGAGAACGGTCCACACTGTCTGCCATTTTCCGGCCCCCATGGTCATGCAGAATTCTCTGATGGCGGGAGCTTTGCCCGATGCGTGCTGGTGTACCATTCCTGTCATTATAGGCACGATTATAAGAGCCTGCGCCACGATCATACCTTTAACGGTAAAGAGCCATCCCAGCGTTCCGAGAGGACCCCTTCTCATTAAAAGCAGGTATACCACCAGTCCTGCTACGACCGGCGGCATACCCATCATGGTTCTGTTTATTCTTATTATTAGTTTTTTACCTTTAAAGTTATATCTCTCCAGCAGAAGACCCGCCGTAATACCCAAAACCGATGAAATCAGGCATGAAAAGAACGCCATTCTGAGCGTAACGCCTATTGCGCTCAAAATCGCCTCATCCGTAAAGCATTTTAAAAACCAGTCCGCAATTCTTTCCATTCCCTGTCTCCCTAGTCATTTAAACACCTAACGGCTGCCGGTTATCAGTTATCCGTTCCTGCGTTAGGTGTGAACAGAGCCTGACCGTATTCCTCTACGCCGTACTGTCCGATAAGTTCCTGTACCTTGTCAGAGCATATCCATTCTATGAAAACATTTGCCGCTTCGTTGTTAAGTCCCTCAAACATTTCAGGGTTAACAGCTATTACGCCGTACTGGTTGAGCAGGTCCTTTGCTCCTTCACATACTATGTTAAGCTCTATATCGAGGTCTGCATCGTTCTTGAACTTAAGCCATGTTCCTCTGTCTGTCAGGGTGTATGCTTCTTTTTCGTCAGCCATGGTGATGGTTGCTCCCATGCCCTGTCCTGACTCTATGTAGTTAGGGTTTGCTGCCGGGTCGATTTCAAGTGCC
>JAEDNK010000033.1 GCA_016302545.1 Bacillota bacterium | reverse complement strand
TGTCTGCAGTACATTGAGCACTGGTCAGTGATTAAGAAGAGAACTCTGTCAGGATATCTGTGAGTTAATCCAGGAGCCGGTGAGTCAGCATCTTCGTGAAGCGGGTCAAGGTCGTCAGCTTCGGATCTGTGCATTTCCAGAAGTGTAGGAACTGCCTGCATTCTAACCGGACATCTAGGATCGTCAGGATCCATAAGGGAAGCATAGTAAGGTGTGATACCTACTCTGAAGCCGCCCATAACCTTTTCAATATCTTTCTTTTCCTGTTCAGTAAGATTAACAACCTGTGCGATTTCCTCTACGGTTGAAAGTCTGTTGTTAACCTGCCAATGCCAGTCATTCCACTGTTCATCGGTTACATCCTTGAATAAAGGAATGTCTTTCCAATTTCTAATAGCCATTATTATCTCCTTTTAACATTAAGCATACATTTCTTTGAAGAGCTTTCTTAAACCGTCATGCTCTCTTAAGCACTGAAGAGTGATTGCTGCGTGGCCCTTGGTGTATCCGTTACCGATGATCATGTTAACGTCCTTGCCAACGCCTTCTGCGCCGAGGGCAGCCTTAGTAAAGCTTGTAGCCATGGAGAAGAAGTAAACAACGCCGTCATCCTTACATGCAAGGATTGAAGCCATTTCAGTGTTTTCGATATTTACACAGTTGATAACTACGTCGAATAATTCGCCGCCGGTTAATTCCATAGCCTTGTTGTACATTCCAACTGCATCTGTTGCGTCAAGGTGGAAGTATTCATCAGCAAGGTCGAGAGCTCTTGCTCTGTCTTCTGATTTCTGGGAACCAGCAGCGCAAACTACGAGACCTGTAACGCCAACTCTCTTCTTTGCTTCGTATAAGCAGAGAAGTCCGGACTTGCCGCCGCCGCCGATTACGAGAACCTTCTGGCCTGACTGACATAACTTAGCAGCCTGAGCAGGAGCACCTGCTACGTCTAATGCTGATAATGCAAGACCTTCTTCCATGTCATCAGGAAGCTTAGCGTAGATACCGCTCTGGAATAAGATTGCCTGACCCTTGATGTCAACCTGGTCGATAGCAGGTCTCATTTCGAGGATTTCGTCGATTACTAACGGTGTAAGTGACAGTGATACTAATGTAGCAATCTTGTCACCAACCTTTAAATCGCCTACGTATGCAGGTCCGACTTCCTTAACTGTACCGATGAGCATTCCGCCGGAACCGGTCCAAGGGTTCTTGTGCTTGCCAGCCTTTGCTACGATTTCCAGCATGGTCTTCTTAACTTTTTCCTGATCTTCAGGGGAGTTTTCGATGTCTGCCGGCTTCTTGCCGTCGCAAGATCTTCTTACGATTTCTGTGAAAGAAGCAGAGTCAACGTTTAAAGTCTTAACATCGATAAGAACTTCGTTGTCATAGATTTCCATAGTGTTGTCGATAACATCTGCTGGCTGTGGTAAAACTCCCTTTGGGGAGATTACTCTGTGTGTACCATAAGGGCATCCTTTTTTCATTTTAATTTCCTCCTAGAAAAATAATTATTATTATTAGATACCTCGCCGCCCTTTTTTCGCTGTTTTACGGCAAAAAGGCGGTGACGGCATAGTTAACTGTGTTAATTATATATCAAAAACTATGGTTTGTACAGATTTTTATGCATAAAGCTCAGCAAAGAGCTTCATAATTCTTTCATCATCTCTGAGAACCTGAAGCGCAACGTTGGCATGACCCTTAGTATAGCCGTTGCCGATGAGCATGTTCACATCCTTGCCCACGCCTTCTGCGCCGAGGGCCGCTTTGGTAAAGCTTGTAGCCATGGAGAAGAAGTATACCAGTCCTCCGTCCTTGCAGGCCATGATTGAAGCCATTTCGGTGTTTGGAATGTTTACTACGTTGATTACTACATCTGCCAGCTCTCCCTCGGTAGCCTCCATAACTTCATTGTACATTGCAACGGCGTCGGTGGCGTTAACTACTATATATTCGTCAGCGCACTTTACGGACATGGCTCTGTTTAAGGACTTCTTGAAGCCGTCTACGCAGATAACCTTGCCGTTGATGCCCACCTGCTTCTTAGCCTGCCAGCAGCAGAGGATACCGGACTTTCCGCCGCCGCCCATTACCACTACAGTGTCTCCCGGCTTGCAGATCTTTGCGGTCTGAGCAGGAGCTCCTGCTACGTCGAGAACGGAAAGTGCAAGTTCTTTAGGCATATCCTTAGGAAGGATTGCATAAAGACCTGACTGGAAAAGAATCGCCTGACCCTTTACATCCACCTGGTCGATTTCAGGTCTGATTTCTTTAATCTCCTCGATTTTAAGAGGTGTCAGTGAAAGGGATACCAGCGTAGCGATTTTATCTCCTACTCTCAGGTCACCTTTAAAGTTCGGTCCGATTTCCTTAACCTTGCCGATAAGCATTCCGCCGGAACCGGTCCACGGGTTCTTATGCTTTCCCGTGGTTGCAACTATGTTCATGATAATTTTTTTGATTTCTTCTATATCTCCGCCTGCTCTCTTTTCGATTTCAGTGAAAGAAGCCGAGTCGATATTTAAGGTATGCACATCGATAAGCACCTCGTTGTCGTAAATCTCCATGGTGTTATCCAGCACATCTGCCGGCTGAGGCAGCACTCCCTTTGGCTCCAACACCCTGTGGGTTCCGTAAATATCTCCCTTTTTAAACTCCATAAATTTTTTCTCCTTATCTATAGTAAATTTTATTTTGACGAAAACTCAACCATGTTAATAATATAGCAAAATTTGTGCCAAGGTCGGGCAAAAATAATAACACTTTACTCATAGTGTAATATTGCCCTTTCCAAGACACGCCCCCTCCAATGCGCTGTATGCATTTTCCAAAAATCGAACCGTTTTATTTTCACATCAAAAAACAGCGAACACAATTCGGTTCGCTGTTATATCTCATATTTTTTCTTCTTTCTTACCAGCTGTGTCTGGCTGATTCCAATAGCCTTAGCCGCCTTGCGTGTGGAGCCGTACTTTTCGCAGGCATATTTGATAAGACCCCTTTCGTATTCGTCTACGGCAGTCTGCAAATTCAGCTCAGGCTCAGGATTTTCCTCCTCAGCCTCCTCTCCTGAAAGCCCCATAGCTCCACCGAATATTTCCCCGTGGGTTTCTCTCATTACATCCATAAGAGTTATGTTCTCACTTTTGGAGGAAATAATCAGTCGCTGCACCGAGTTTTCAAGCTCCCTGATGTTTCCCTGCCAAGGCAGCTGCTTAAGGTAATCCATGGCGCTTTCGTTTATCTGTCGGCTGGTTCCGAATTTTTCGGCATACTTTGTCAGAAAGTGGTTTACCAGCACAGGAATGTCCTCCGGCCTGTCGCAAAGCCGCGGAATTCTTATAGGAACCACGTTAAGGCGGTAATAGAGGTCTCGTCTGAAACGCCCCTCCTCTACAAATTTTTCAAGGTCTCTGTTAGTGGCTGATATTATTCGAACATTTGTCTTTACAGGAGTGGTGCCTCCAACTCTGTAAAATTCGCCGTCCTGAATTACACGCAGGAGCTTTGCCTGCATTTCCAGAGGCAGCTCGCCGATTTCATCGAGGAACATTACGCCATTGTTGGCAATTTCAAAATAGCCCTTTTTACCCGAAGCGTTTGCTCCCGTGAAGGCTCCCTTTTCGTAGCCGAAAAACTCCGATTCTATCAGGTTTGGCGAAATGGCGCCACAGTTAATCTTTACGAAGGGCTGCATCTTGCGGTCGCTGTTCTTCTGGATGAGGTTTGCCACCTTTTCCTTTCCGACGCCTGTTTCTCCGAATATGATCACATTGCAGTCGTAACGGGAAACCTTGAGTATTTCGTCCAGAACCACTTTCATGGCCTTGCTGTTAAAGACAAAATCCTCAGTTCTGGTTTTCTCCATCAGAGAGCGGTTGTAGGGGTTTATATACTCCTCAGGCTCGTTTTTTTCCACCTTTACAAAGGTTGCGTTTTCAAAGTATTCGGCTATTTCCTCTACAATCTCCACGTCGAAGCTGTCATAGCCTTCTATATATCCTTCTGCGCCGCGCACATCCAGATTCTTGGATATGGATTCGGTTATGTAAAGAGCTATGTTAAGGTTGTTTATAAGGTTGGCGAACAGTACCGTCCCGCCCGGTCTGGTAGCCAGAATATTGACCGTTTCAGCTCCCGGGATTTCCGCGCAGTTTACGGAAAGGTCAAAGATAGATTCAGCGTTAAGCCTGTTGACGCACTCCGTAGGCTTCAGTATATCCATGTACTGTATATTGTTAAAAACCCTGCTTATGAGCCGGTCTATGCCACCGCCTGTCACCTGTATTCCCGTCTTCTTATCCAGAAGACATGTGATATCTCCGGCTGCTCCCAGCTTTCTCCTGAGTACGTAACCGAATATGAGGTTTGTTATCATGTTGTTTCCAACGATGAGGCATTTCTCCTTGCCTTCGGCAAGCTCGTTGAGGCGGAAAAGCGTTCCTGACTCGTCGAGGACAAAAAGCAGCAGATTAAGCGGCAGGTCCTTGGTCACCTTTACCACGGGAATTTTCTCGTGAATAATGGCGTAGCCCTCTACCTCAATCTGGTTAAATACATAGTCTATGGATGTGATGTTTTCAATATATACAGGTACCGATGCCAAAGAAGCGTTGCATATGATTTCATCTCCCTGCTTTATCTCCGAGTTGTTCTCAAATTGGGCGCCGATGGCTTCAACATGTCCGAAGAGCAGTCCTCCCGTATCCGTTACGGGGTTGTGGAGCTTGCCTCTCCTTATTACGATGTCTATAATCGTCTGCTTTATTTTTTCCTCGTTATAGTTTACCTCTGTGCATATCTGTTTGAAGCTGGTACCTTCAAGGTGGATGCGCTTTATGGCTATTCTGACTTCATTGCCTCTGATGGCTCTGCTGTTATCCAGTCTCCATGCGGAGGTGGGCAAAACATATTTAGGCTCGAGAACTCTTTCCAGTCCATAGTCCATTGACATTTGCGGTTCGCTCCTTTCTCCGGTGAACACAAATCGGTTCGTTTTCTGCACATTTCTAATGATAAACCATTGGCACACATTTTGCAACATATATTTTCGTAATTACGGAGTTGTATTGTTAACTCAGACCAAAACTTAAAAACCATTACCAAAAAATTTCGATGTCGAAAAGGAGAATAGAAAAATGGAAAAAATCACTTCAACCTTAAGATTAAGAATGTCAGCTAAGGACGCTCACTATGGCGGAAACCTTGTAGACGGAGCACACATGGTTCACTTATTCGGTGACGTTGCTACGGAATTGCTCATCAAGTGCGACGGAGACGAAGGTCTTTTCTGCGCATATGACAATATCGAATTCTTAGCTCCTACATACGCAGGCGACTACATTGAAGCTTACGGTGAAATCACAAAGATCGGAAACACTTCAAGAAAGATGTCCTTCGAAGCAAGAAAGGTTGTACAGGCAAGACCTGACATCAGCGCTTCCGCAGCAGATTTCTTAGAAGAACCAATCGTAGTTTGCAGAGCTACAGGTACTTGCGTAACTCCTAAGGAATGCAAGAGAAAATAATTTCCTCGACTTTGCTCGGAAATTATAGACTGTTCGCGAAGGTTTCCCGAGAGCCGAGCTCGGCGAGGCGATTGGCATGAAACCGACCGCGTGTTTTAATTATTACGAAAACACGATAATTACTAATACATCTTTTATGAGAAAAGAGCCTTGCATCACGCAGGGCTCTTTTTTCACACTTTTTTATACACTTAACACTTTTTCAGATATTCGATTTCATCCCTGGTAAGCTTACGGTAGTGGCCCGGTCTCAGATGGCCAAGACGGATATCTCCGATAGCTATGCGTTCCAGCTCCTGAACGGGATTCCCGACAGCCGCAAACATCTTGCGGACCTGACGGTTCTTGCCTTCGTGAATGGAAATTTCCACGATAGTGGAATGCTGATTGCCTTTTATTACATTAACTTTGGCTCTGGAAGTCACAAAACCGCCTATGTCCACACCCTTTCGCAGTCTGGCCACCTTCTCATTTGACAGGACACCTGCCACCCTTGCCCTGTAAGTCTTGTAAACCTCATGCTTGGGGTGGGTCAGTCTGTATGCCATGTCACCGTCATTGGTCATGATCAATGCTCCGCTGGTGTTGTAGTCAAGTCTGCCCACAGGAAAAAGCCTGGCATCTATGTCTTTGACAATTTCCATAACCGTCAGGCGGTCCCTGTCGTCGGAAACGGTGGTCACCATGCCCAGAGGCTTGTTTACCAGCACATATTCCGCTTTGCCTCTGCTTTCCAGCAGTCTGCCGTTGACCTCCACCCTGTCGCCTTCGGCCACATCATAGCCCGGCTCCTTCATCACCGCACCGTTGATTTTGACATTACCGTTGGCAATCAGTTCGTCGGCTTTGCGGCGGCTTGCGATTCCCGCCTGAGCTATATATTTATTTATTCTCATCTGTTTTTTCTCTCTTTTTACCTATATTTTTATATTTGTCTTTTTAAAGAAATGCGGTAAAGGCGGCGAGAAGTCCCATGCCTCCGTAGTAGAACACCAGCACCGAAGCGCCGTACCAGCTCTTTCGCTCTTTCCTGAAGTACTTGTTTGCAAGTATAAAATCCGACGCCATGAAGAAAACCATTCCCAGAGCCATGAGCACATAGGCAGGGGAGCCGAGTCCCTCCATGACAGCTCCCACGAGGAGCTCAATGCCCATTCCACCTAAAAATCCTACGATGAGAGAATACAGAATTGAAGGAATCTTGTTGTTGCCGTAGTCAAATGCAGTGCTTCTCGTCGTCAGGAAGGTGTACGTTCCCATAAGCAGGGACACGATTATGCCTCCTATGCTGACTCCGGAAAACATATATGGCTGTATCCTCCATATGAAGAACAGGTGGGCGATTGCAAAGGCTCCCACCCCTATGGTGAACTGAGGATTTCTGAGCTTGTTGTCTATCTCGTGGGCCAGCGCCAGCATTACATCTCCCACAAGGCAGAAAAAATACGCGGGAAGAAAAGCCGCGAAGAACTCCGAGCCACTTATTCTGAAAGCCGCTGCTGCCATCAAAATGAATATAAGGCTGGTAAAGGTCTTAAAAATCAAGTAGGATTTCTGCTTCTGCCTGTACATATTTATTATGGTTCCGTAAACCATGACTGCGTATACTGCCGTAATAATTTCAAGGATAATCTTCATCTCTTTTCCCCTTTCTATGCTTATGCCTGCTTATGCTGCCATTTTATCACAAGAAAACTCTGTTGTAAATATTATCTAGTCCGGCGTCCTTTACCCGCTTCTTTATTATGCCTGTATCGGTAGTGTAAAGTTCCCTCTCCTCCATGCGTTTAAAGTATTCTCCTCCGGCAAAGGTAAATCTTCGTCTGAAGGCGTCCCCTCCATGTAGCGCTTTTTGGGCAAATTTCAGCAAATCTCCTGTGGCAAGGGCATCCGGCAATCGAAGCATTCGCCCTCCCAGGGCCATCATGGCAGCGTTATATCCCGCCAGGGAGCCTGTGGTAATCGCCTCCGTATGTCCCACGAAAAATCCGGCTTTTTCACCGCCGAGGAAAAGGTTTTCAAATCCTTTCGCCCTCATAAGGTCATCCCTCTCTCCTACCGCCATATACCTGACGGAGTTTGCCTTACCTCCTGCATAAGGGTCCTCAAATCTGATGTTTTCGAAGCCCTCCACGCTGCGCAGTTGCTCAAGGTTGAAGAAAGGAGTCATAAGCTTGGCACTTCCCGTATCTATGAGGATTATGTTTTCCGCAAACTCCGGCAGAGCGTACTGCTGGCAGACCTTTTGAGAAAGCTTGCCGCGGTTTATCAGCTCCTCAGGCAGGGGTACCACAGCAAAACCGTCCTTTTTCAACTTTTTTTGCAGCTTCGGGCTAAGGGTTCTTTTATCCAGCTTGCAGGAGCCGCTGAAGGCGCCCGGCACGCCGCCTGCTCTCTCCCCGGTCATGTCGCAGGCGCCCGCCTTCTCTGTCAGGCTGACCCGGGGACCGAAGGCGGGGCAGCGGAGGATGCACATGGCGCAGCCGCTGCCGTGCCGGGCGCAGTTTCCCATAGGTCCGGTAGAGCCGGTGGTTTCCACAAACACGTCGGCGTCCAGTCTATCCTCTGTATAGCGACCTCCGTCTGCTGTCATCAGCTTCAGAGCCTTTATTCTCCTTTCTGCCGCAGGTTCATCTCCGCATTCCATATCTGTCTCGGATTGCGCTGCATTCCGCTTCCCATCCACGGTCGTCACAACAGCCTCCTCCATAATCACATCTACGGCGCGGCACATAAATCTTATCTCTACTCCCAGGTTTTTAAGCAGGCGGCGGACCTCAGGCTCTACCATGGCGGTATCATAAAAGCTTGCGTGCTTATGGCCGGGAAAGTCCACTTTTTTATGGACGCTTAACCTGTCCGTAATCTCAAAAAGCTCAGAGGCTCCCATGGCTATGTTTTCCTCGGCAGCGGTAAACCTGCCGTTATTTCGCATTATTCCTCCCACGTTTCCAAGGCCCAGCAGCAGATCCGTCTTTTCCACAAGCACCGTTTCTATTCCCAGCTTTGCCGTCCTTACAGCGGCGGCGCAGCCTGCCCAGCCGCCCCCTGCTATTGCGATTTTACACATAAAAACACCTCCCCCATTATATTCTATGCAGGGGAGGTGTCTCCAATAACTCCGTGTCTGACCGTCTATGGCTTTTTGAGTCAGCTATGACCGGTCGCAGTACCGTTTATTCATTTTTTTCCTACGAGAGCCTGTAAACGTTGAAAATAAAATCAAAATCTGAAAATGGCTATTTGTCCGCATCGCACTTTCTAATCATTTCCCTGTATTAAACTATACTATTTTACAAATTTTAGATTGATTCATCTGAATTTACAACCAAATAATACCAATTCACACCTCATGCCATTTAATTCGATCTGGCAGTTTTTCTTATTTTCGATCTTTTTATGCGGTTTATGGAACTTAGCGAGAAAAAAATGCATAAACGGCTGTTCCGACGCATCCCATTTCTCCGTCCACCGCCCAATTCAGAGCACCACAACTATACCTTCAAGGTTATAAACAGCACTTCCGGCGCGCCGCCGGACTGATTGACCATATCAGTCCGGACGCAGTGGTACTCCCTTTTATCCAGAGAGGCGGCCAACCTAAGCAGCGCCTCCTTTTCCTCTGCACCCTGAGGGTGCCCCGGGTACATGATTATGCACAAGAGGCCGTCCTTTTCCAGAAGAGACAGTGCCGCCTTCACAGCTTCAAGGGTGGTATCCGTCCCCGTGGTAATCCCCTTGTCCCCTCCGGGCAAATATCCAAGATTGAACATGACAAGGGCCACCTTCTCATCCACATACTCCGCCATATGCTGGTGACCGGCTTGTATGACCGTGACATTTTCCAGCCCCTTGCTCAGTACCAGCTCCTCTGTTGCGGAAACCGCCCTTTCCTGTATATCAAAAGCATATACCCTGCCGAAGCGTTCTGCCAGCCATAGGGTATCGTAGCCCTTTCCGCAGGTTGCGTCCACTGCGACCTGCTCACCGTCTGCATATTTTTCACATATGGCTTTTGCCAGCTCTGTCGTCCTGCTGAGAATGTTGATTTCCATTTTGTTATCCTTCCTTCAGCCCCTCAGGTCTGCTCTCAAGCCCTCAGGCCCTCAATCTATGCACCTGCACCGCCGCACAGTCACCCCGTCCTTATCCGTATAAGAACAGGCTCCGCATATACCTGCGCCGCAGCACATATTAGCGTGGTTTGCAGTTATTATATCATTTTTTCTTTCCGGCCGCATCCCCAAAATCCTTTCCGTATAATAAGGTGAGGCAAGCAACATAACCCAAGCTGCACCGTCTATTGCAGCAAGAGCCTTTTCTTCGTTCTCCGCAAGGCTTACCTTTTCCCAAAGGCAATCACACAGATAATCGGCGAGAAAATCCTCCGTCAGCTTATCGTCGTCCACCAGCAGCTTTACCTGCGTTTGGCTGAGGACGCCTCCTCTCATATTTATAAAGGGCGCAATAGCCGTCCCCTTAGCTATGACGGCCAAAGGCTCCTTTGGACTGAGCCTATCTCTGTTTAAAATTCCCGCTTCAAAAGGCCCTGCAATTTTCCTGTATCTCCCGTATGCCCTCAGGCGCTCCCACGGCTCTGTCTCTGTCTCCGTCTCCGACCCCGACTCCGTTAGCTTCATGGTCTTGGGCCCTGCCGGCTGCACCGCAATTTCAATCCACCCCTGACTGTCATTTTCCTCCATGCCCCATCCCGTCCTTAAGACGGAAAGCGGCACTCTGCACCCCAGAGAGGATACGGTTATAAAGCTTCCCGGGCAGCTGCAGCGCCACGCAAAGCCTCTGCTTACTGCAAATCTCATGACAAAAAGCTGCTCGGAATATTTTTTTATGCCTAAAACCTCAGCATCAAATTCCTCCGGCAGACCGTCTTTCAGCACAGTCTCGCAGCCTCTCTGCAAAAACTCGTTATAGGGACACACCCCCTGCCAGCTTTCGCTGCAGTCACACTTTCCTTCCCTGCTCATAGTACAGGTGTAGCACTGTCCCGCCTCCATTAGAGTGCAGGGGCATCTGAGGCTTCCTCTATCCACACATCTATATTCCACTTTCTACTCCCCCTTTTCTTCTGACGCCCCATAGCCTTCCGACGAGGCTATCTCAAAGCCGTAATCCATCAGCGCATAGGCATCGTTAAACCAGTTTCCGTCTCTGAGCACCACGGCAATCATCTCTCTGCCGTCCCTTTCTGCCGAGGCCACCAGGGTTCTGCCGGAGCTTTTGGTAAAACCGATCTTAACTCCGTTTCCGCCGTCGTAATTAAAAACAGTCTTGTTTTTATTGACAAAGCTCCTGTCCGTCTCTTCACTTGCCCATTTCTGTGCCCCGACTATTTCTCTGAAGTCCTCTCTTTTCATAGCCTCCGCAGCAATAACCGCCAGGTCCTTCGCCGTGGTATAGTGGTCTTCATCAAAAAGTCCGCTTGGGTTAACAAAATGAGTACCGCTGCACCCCAGCTCTCCGGCTTTTTCATTCATCTTTTCTACGAAAGCCTCCCTAGTGCCTCCCACACAGATGGCTATTGCTTCTGCGCTGTCGTTTCCCGACTGGAGCATAAGCCCGTAAAGCAACTCCTCCAGACTGAGCTTTTCTCCCGCCTTAAGGTAAAGAGATGAACCCTCTACTCCTGCCGCCTCTGCAGGTACGATAACCTTGCTGTCCGGTCCCAGACCAAGCTCCTCCAGCGTTTCCAGCGCAACCAGAGCCGTCATGATTTTAGTGGTGCTTGCCGGATAAAGCTTCCTATCCGAATTTTTTTCGTACAGCACCTGCCCGCTGCTGCCATCTATAAGCACCGCTCCCTCAGCGGACACCGACGGTGCAGCCACCGAAGCACTTATGCTTTCCCGTGGCGTATGCTTCAGCCTTTCCTCCCCTGCCCTGAGAGTAGGTCCAAAATACTCCGTCAGACCTCCGAGAAAGCCCAAAAACAGGCAGATAACCGTTACAGCAGCCAGTCCCCGCCCTCTCATATCTATTTTCCTCATAATAACAAAAACTCCCTTAAGCATTTTACTGTACCGCAAAATATTATATTACTTTTTTTGCGGCAGTCTGGGGATTATTAATGCGATTAGAAACAGGACACGGTTTCATAAAAAGCAAAGGGCTTCGGCTTTAGTATATATTATCTTGGTATTTAATACATTTTTTCTTTTTAATTACTTTGAATTATATTGCATAAAACCATTTATTTTCCAGCAGAAACATTTCCCCTGAAAATTTTTTTAATTTTTTTATCTACAAACAAAAAATGTATCATGAAATTTAGAATAAAGTATTTTCATGATACATCTCGTGTGGGATTATCTAGTACTCCTCCTTAATCAGGCCTTCCTTGAAGGCGTCGATTAAGTCTTCCAAATCGTGGACCTTTTCCACCAGCACTGCGCCCTGATCAGTGTCGATTATCAGCAGACGTTCAGGCATGGTTTCCACCGTCTTCATCACAGGCGAATTGAACACCTGAGTGCCGTCGGGCTGCAGCGGGCTGTAAGGCTTGTGCTCAGCCAGCGCCATGAAGCGGGAATTGAATATAAACGTATAGCCGGCGATTCCGGTCTGCTTCTGGTAAGCCTTGGAGATGCCGCCGTCGATTACGTAAAGCAGTCCTCCGCCCTTTATCGGGGACTCGCCGTCCTTAATCTTAACGGGAACATGGCCGTTAAGAATCTTTGAGGTGCGAGGGTCAAGGCCAAACTCCCTGATGATTTTTTCGCAGGCCGCCCGCTCCTTGATGAGCTTATAGTACGGTCTTGTGTGCTCCTTATGGGAGGCTTTGTCGGCGATGAAAAGCCGCTCGAAGGTGGTCATCTTTTCCTTGCCGAAGAGAGGAGAATCGCCGCCCAGCCACAGATACCACATGATATCGCCGTAGCGTCCCGTCTCACCGGACTTGCGAGGGGCGAAATACGCCTTGCGAACCTGGTCGTCCAGATAATCCATGAGAGCCTTTCCCTGAAGTCTGACATCGTTAAGCTCAACCCACTCGAATTCTCCGTCTTCGGTCATAGGGATACAGCCGTGATAGAGCAGATTGCCGTTTATCTTGGTGTATAAGGCGCCGTGACTGAAGAGGAACTTGATGTGACGCTGAAGCTTTTCGGAGTTCAGGAAAGAGGCTTCCAGAGAATTGAGCATTTCCTCCTCCTCCAAAGTCAGCTTATACGGGTCAGCAGGGTCGAGAGTCGGGAAATTGGTGTCCCGCAGCTGCCATACCTTTCCTTCTATTTCAACGGTTCCCGTCTCAAGGTTCATCTTGTCAAGGAGCAGTCTCTTTTCCAGCTTATACTCAGGATGAGCCTTGATTCTCTGCCCCTCCACCTTAAACTGGCAGATGGCGATGGCCTTGTGCATTTTTGCAGCCAGCTCCTCATCCACCGGGTCGTATTTATTTTTGTCTAAAACATGAGGCTTAAAGTATTCGCATGGGTCCTCTCCGTACACCTTTTCCGCAAAGGTGGCAAGAGGTCTCAGGTTTATTCCGTAGCCCACTTCAAGCATGTCGAAGTTGTTATAGCTTATGTTCATTCTCAGCAGGTTGGTGATGCACGCCCAGTTTCCCGTAGCCGCGCCCATCCACACGATGTCATGATTTCCCCACTGGAAGTCAACGTCGTGGTAATCCAGCAGATAGTCCATGATCTCGTCAGGGTGAGCTCCTCTGTCGAAGATATCTCCGATAATGTGCAGCTTGTCTACGGCAAGTCTGCTGATTGCCTCTGTCAGCTGGATTATGTACTGCTCCGCCACGCCGCATTCTACCACAGAATTGATAATCTGAGTGTAATAGTTGGCTCTGTTTGCGTCGTCATCGGCATGGAGCAGCTCGTCCATGCTGTAATCCATGTACTGAGGCAGGCGGTTACGAACCCTGGAGCGGGTATACTTGGTGGACACCGACTTACAAATCGTAATCAGGCGATAAATAGCCGTAGCGCACCAGTCGTCAAAGTTCTGCTCGCTTTTCTTTCTGCGGGCGATTTCCGCCTCTGCATTGTAAATCAGCGCAGCCAAATCGTCACGGTCCCTTTCGCTGAGAACCGAGCCGTAATGCTCGTCGATTTTGGCCTTGATGGTACCCGACGCACTTTTGAGCATATGAATAAACGCCTCGTGCTCCCCATGGAGGTCACTGAGAAAATACTCCGTACCCTTAGGCAGCGCCAATATGGCCTTCAGGTTGATGATTTCCGCAGATGCCGCCATGATGTTAGGGTAGTCCTTGGCGAGCCTGTTTAAATACTTTAAGTCTGACATTTTCACTCTCCTTATTGAATTGCTCTCGCACTTATATATTACAATGCTCCGCAGCTAAAATCAATAGATTTCTGTGCCCGAATAGTAGTGTCTGAGGATTTCCTTGTAGTCCGCACCTTCCTTTGCCATGCCGTCTGCTCCGTACTGGCTCATGCCTACGCCGTGGCCGGAACCGCTGGAAATAAACGAGATCTGCGTATTGGACGCGCTTGAACCCTTCCAGCCCGTTCCCTCCTTAAAGCTTATGGTAAAAAGCGCCGAGCTCAGCCCCAGCGCCGAGCGCACCTCGGTTCCCTTCAGCGTTTCCTCTCCCACCTGCATCTTTTCAACCCTGCCGCCTGCCGTTCTGGAAAGTATCTTTATCTTATCTGCGCTTATGTCGCCGAAGCTTTTCTCAGGAAAGGCTTTGCGCACCTTAGCTGCAAATTCCTTTACAGTAAAGCTCTTTTCCTCGTCCTTGTGAGTGGCATTTTCCTCATAGGGGCTGGAAACGCTTATAAGATATGGCACCGCGCTTACGAAAACGTCCTCCGAGTTTTCCGTCTGCCCTCCGCTTGAAGAAAAGAAAAGAGGATGCAGCACCATCTCTCCGTCATAATAAAGCAGCTCTCCCTCCGTGGCCTTGCATGCCTTCTGCACCTTTTTCCATCCGTCCTCCGCCCAGCCCTCAGGGTGACAATCTATCAATTCTTTTTCCGTCTTATACACCTGGCAGTGGGTTGAATCGCAGATAGGCGATTTAGTCTCTATCTTAGCCATGGCAAAGGTTCTGGCAGCTACTGACTGGGCTTTTAATGCCTCAGCCTCAAAGGTCGCCGGCATCTCGCTTGCCACCACGCAGGCCACGTATTCCTCAAAATCCACCTTTACGGTCTTTTCCTTGTCGCACCGCCATACCTCTATGGTCTTAGGAGTTTCAATTTTATTGGCAAAGTTCAGGTCTTTAAGGTTGTCAAAGCCTTTGATATCCTCGCCTTCTCCCAGTATGCCCCCAAGGCTCACTGCTGCCATCGGAACGCACACAAAAAATATCAAAACCGCCAAAGCTACCTGAAGCACCCTCTTAAACCACATGACATCTCTTGTCCTTTCTTTAGACCTTCGAGATTAATTCTATGCAAAAAAGCGGTGAAATATCACCGCTCTCCGTAATAGTCTAGTCGTCAATTTTTTTGATTTTTGCACCGAGACCGCAGAACTTCTCTATGAACTTCTCATAGCCTCTTTCTATGTGAAAAATCTCGGATATTTCCGTAGTGCCTTCGGCCACCAGTCCTGCAAGCACCAGCGCAGCACCTGCTCTCAGGTCAGTAGCCATGACCTGACAGCCTCTCAGACGGGCATTACCCCTTATGAGTGCCTTATTGCCGGCAGTCTCAATGGACGCACCCATCTTATTGAGCTGTGCCACATGCATGAAACGGTTTTCAAATACAGTTTCGATTACCGTGCTTGCTCCCTCCACCGTAGCAAGGTATGCCATAAACGGTGACTGTATATCAGTGGGAAAACCCGGATAAGGAAGGGTCTTGATGTCCGTAGAGGTCTGTGGACCCAAATCCGCTCTGACGATGAGATCATCGTCGCCCACCTCAATGCGAACTCCGCATTCACGCAGCTTAGCTATAATCGGCTTCACATGGTCGGGCACTGCGTTCATAATGTGCACTGCGCCTTTGGTAATCGCAGCCGCCAGCATAAATGTTCCCGTTTCGATTCGGTCCGGTATCACAGTGTGTCCGGCTCCGCCC
>JAEDNK010000032.1 GCA_016302545.1 Bacillota bacterium | reverse complement strand
GTGGTACATATGCAACTCAGGAAAACTTCAGAATCATGAGAAAAGCTCTTGACGAGGTTGGCGAAGAAGTTGGCAGATACATCAGATTATGTAACTACTCCTCCGGAATGTGCATGCCGGAAATCGCTGCAATGGGAGCTCTCGAAAGACTTGACGTCATGCTTAACGACGCTATCTACGGTATCCTCTTCAGAGATATCAACATGCAGAGAACACTGGTTGACCAGTTCATGTCCAGAGTTATCATCGGTTACTGCGGCATCATCTTTAACTCCGGTGAAGATAACTACCTTACAACAGACGATGCAATCGAGGCAGCTCATACAGTAACAGCTTCCCAGTTCATCAACGAACAGTTCGCTGTACTTGCTAACATCCCTGAAAATCAGATGGGTCTTGGACACGCATTCGAAATGGACCCTGCCACAGAAGACGGCTTCCTGCTTGAATTATCACAGGCACAGATGGCAAGAGAAATCTTCCCTAACGCAAGATTAAAATACATGCCTCCTACAAAGTTTATGACAGGAAACATCTTCAGAGGACACATTCAGGACGCACTGTTCAACCTGGTAACAGTTTGGACTCACCAGTCAATCCTGCTTACAGGTATGCTTACAGAAGCTATTCACACTCCTCTTATGCAGGACAGATACCTTTCCATCGAAAACGCCCGCTATATCTTCAATAACTGCAGACATATCGGCGACGAAGTGGAATTCAAGGAAGGCGGAATCATCCAGAGCCGTGCTCAGGAAGTATTGGGCAAGGCTGACGCTCTCCTTGCAGAGGTTGAAAAGGAAGGTCTCTTCTCAACCATCGAAAAGGGTATTTTCGGCGGCGTAAAGCGTCCGTTTGACGGCGGACACGGTCTCGAAGGCGTTTGCACAAAGGGCGAAAACTACTTCAACCCGTTCATCAGACTGTTCATGGATCATAAATAAGGAGGTGCGCTAATATGGCAGATACTAAGACTACAACAGCAACCACTCAGGTTGATTTAACATGCGTAAAGCCTTATGGCGACGCTTTAAACGACGGTAAAGTTCAGCTTGCCTTCACACTTCCTGTACCTTACGGTGAGGAAGCTGAAGAATGCGCAAAGCAGTATGCAAAGAAGCTGGGTCTTGACGAACCGAACGTATGCTACTACTGCGAGCTTACCACAGGATATACTTTCTTCAATGTTTACGGCTCAGCACAGGCTACCATAGATTACACTGCAATCAAGGTTCCTAAGGTAGAAGGTACGGTTATGGACCGTGTGGAATGCGGTGAATGGATCGGAGAGCATATCGGCAGAGATATCGTGGTTGTGGGTGCTTCCATCGAGTCCGACGCCCACACAGTAGGTATCGACGCTATCATTCAGATGAAGGGCTTCCACGGACACTTCGGCCTTGAAAGATTCAAGAACGTTGTAGCATACAACATGGGATCGCAGGTTCCTTGCGAACAGCTTATCGCCAAGGCAAAGGAAGTAAACGCAGACGCAATTCTGGTTTCACAGACAGTAACTCAGAAGGACATTCACATCCAGCAGCTCACCAAGATGGAAGAACTTGTTGAGGCAGAAGGCCTTCGTGACAAGGTTATCCTTACCTGCGGCGGACCTAGAATTTCCCACGAGCTTGCTCAGGAATTAGGATATGATGCAGGCTTTGGCCCGGGCAAATATGCAGAACACGTTATGTCCTACATCATGCAGGAAGTTGAAAAGAGAGGCTGGCAGAATAAATCTAACATTGCAGACCGCTAAACTGTTAAATTTGTTAAAAATAATCAGTCATCTTGACATAAATCCAAAAAAGGATTAAATTAATTATGATTGATGTATTAAAGTAATAGAAAGGTGAAGAGACATGATTAACAAAATTATGACTGCTGATGAAGCAGTAGCAGGCGTTAAAGACGGTATGACCATCATGGTCGGCGGATTCCTTGCAACAGGTTCCCCTGAAGTCTTAATGGACGCTTTAGTAAGAAAGGGCGTTAAGCACCTTACAGTAATCGCCAACGACGGCGGTCTTGATGTAGGTCAGCCTGCAGGCGAATTTGCCGGCAAGACTTCAAGAGGCGTTGGTAAGCTTCTTGACAACCACATGGTAGACCATCTCATCGCATCACACATCGGCGTTAACCCTAAGATTAACGAGCAGATTGCAGAAGGTACGCTGAAATACACCCTGGTTCCGCAGGGAACTCTGGCAGAAAAGATAAGAGCCGCAGCTTACGGTCTCGGTGGCGTACTTACTCCTACAGGCGTTGGTACTCCTATGGAAACTGAGGTTGATGAATTAGGAAGAACAAAGAAGGTTGTAGAAATCGAAGGCAAGAAGTACCTTTTCGAAATGCCTTTACATGCTGACTATGCATTCATCAGACCATCATTAGCTGATAAGTTCGGTAACTATATGTGCGCTAAGGCTACCAAGAACTTCAACTATGTAATGGCAGGAGCTGCAAAGCACACTATCATCGCTCCTGAAAAGATTGTTGAAATCGGCGAAGTAAACCCTGACATCTTCCAGGTTGCAGGCGTTTTAGTAGACGGTATTGTGGAAGGAGAAAAGAGATGGCAGATTTAAAAGTAAGAATCGCAAAGAGATGCGCTAAAGAATTTAAAGACGGTGAATTCGTAAACTTGGGAATCGGTCTTCCTACACAGGTTGCGGACTACATTCCTGAAGATATCATGGTTACATTCCATTCGGAAAACGGCTTCGCAGGTATCGATGCTGTAGCTACAGAGAACCCTGACGTTGATATCATCAACTCCGGCGGTACATATGTAACTGCAGTTCCTAGAGTAAAGTATTTCGATACAGCAGAATCCTTCGGACTTGTTCGCGGAGGACACGTAAAGGCTACGGTTTTAGGCGCTATGGAGGTTGCTGAAAACGGAGACCTTGCTAACTGGATCGTACCGGGCAAGAAGGTTGCCGGAATGGGCGGAGCTATGGACCTTTGTGCAGGCTGCCCTGAGGTTATCATCGTAATGCTTCACACTCAGAAAGGAACTCCTAAGATCAAGAAGCAGTGCTCACTTCCGCTTACAGCAGAAAAGTGCGTTTCCAAGATCATAACTGAGATGGGCGTTATGGAAGTTAGAGAGGACGGAATCTGGGTAACGGAATTACATCCTGACTACACTAAGGAAGACATTCAGGCTGCAACAGATTGCGAGCTTCACTTCGACCCTAACATGAAGGCTATGGAAGAAGAATAAAAAACCAACCCCAAAAGTTGGAGAGCCAAAAGAAATTAGAACGAGGGCGTCAGCTGATAATCATCAGCGGCGCCCTCGTTTACTTTTTGACTTTTTGCCAGAAATATGGTAAAATGGCTCTGTATACTGAAAAGGAGGGCCTATGATAGACAAACCAAAGGGAAAAATTGAGCACTTCATAGAGGATGCCATGAAATGGTTTCATGAGCTTGCCGACGAATTCAAAGAGATTTTTGATGCAGGCAAGGAAGAGGCAAGGGCTCACAGAAATGCTCATCCCCGAATCGCCCGAGCTGCGTCAGCTACGGTTATGCTCTGTGCATGCGGTCTGATTATTGTCGGTTTTGCCACGCCCAAGACGGTGATAGTAAAGATTGATGACTCTAGGAAGGTATCGACCACGGTATATGAGACTACCAGCACCAGAGTAGACAGCTTTATCGAAAATCACGGCATAGATTTTGTATACGGACAGGATATTATAAACGCGGAGCTTTACGACGGAATAACCGACGAAATGACTATAAGCATCATAAAGGCTTACGATGTGACTGTAAAGGCAGACGGTGAAGAAACTACCTTCAGAACCCTGCCTGCCACTGCAGGAGATGTCATCGAAGAACTGGGCATTACCTTGGGGGACATGGACATAGCGGAGCCTGATTTAAATGAGCCGGTAAGAGACGGCGACGTGATCACGGTAAAGCGAGTGACCAAGGAGCTTGTCACAGAGGAAGTCAGGACGGATTATAAAGTCGTATATCAGGCGGACAGCAGTCTGGTAATAGGAGAAACAAAGGTTGCCCAGAAGGGCAGGACAGGCATAGAGAAAAAGACCTATGAGATTACCAGAGTGGATGGCAAAAAAACAGAAAAGAAGCTGATAGAAAGCGAAGTCATCAAGAAAAAGAGAGACAAGATAATAAGCTACGGAACAAAAATCCTGTCAGGCAAACCGGCCGGATTAAAGTACAAGGAAAAGTTCACCCATGTAAGAGCCGTTTCATATTACTTCGGCGGAAATCCGGTAGGCGCTTACGGCTTACCTTGTGAGTACGGAACCTGTGCGGTAGATAAAGACCTGATACCTTTAGGATCACTTCTGTATATCGAAGGCTACGGCTATGCCATCGCCAACGACGTGGGCAGTGCAATCAAGGGCAAGACTGTGGATCTGTACATGGAAAAGTTCAGCCAGTGCGTTATCTGGGGAGCCAGATGGACTACGGTCTATGTAATCGAGTAATTACAATTTTGTTGTTTAGTGTTTGGGAAAAAGTAAAACAGCGGTCCTTTCGGGCTGCTGTTTTACATTATGTTTAGGTGTTTAGGAAAAATTATGTAAAAGCTAGCCGAGGAGGACACTGTCTGTAGTGAACTTTCCTCCGCTTATGCTTTCAAACTTTTTGAGAAGGTCCTCTATGGTGAGGCGCTTCTTTTCCTCGCCGCTTATGTCGAGGATGATTTTGCCGCCGTTCATCATGATAAGCCTGTTGCCGTAGTCGATGGCGTTCTGCATATTATGAGTAACCATGAGGGCCGTAAGGTTGTTTTCTTTAATTATCTTGTCGCTGAGCTCCAGCACCTTTGCCGAGGTGGCAGGGTCCAGAGCCGCCGTGTGCTCGTCCAGAAGGAGAAGCTTAGGCTTCTGCAATGTAGCCATGAGCAGGGTAACTGCCTGTCTCTGACCTCCTGACAGAAGTCCCACCTTGGTGGACATTCTGTCCTCGAGACCCAGTCCCAGCTGAGCCAACGCCTTGCGGTAGATTTCCCTTTCTCCGGCAGAAATGCCCCAGCCGAGACCTCTTCTCTTGGTTCTTCTATACGCCATGGCCAGATTTTCTTCTATCATCATAGTAGGGGCAGTACCCATCATAGGGTCCTGAAACACGCGGCCGATATATCTGGCTCTGTCTGTCTCGCTCTTGTAGGTAATGTCTTCCCCGTCCAGCAATATCCTGCCGCCGTCCACTCTGTAAACTCCGGCGATGGTGTTCAGCATAGTTGATTTTCCTGCGCCGTTGCCGCCGATTACGGTGATAAAATCGCCGTCGTTGATGGTGAGATTAAGGTCGTTTAAAACCTTTTTTTCGTTGATAGTGCCTATGTTAAAGGACTTTTCTATGTGCATCATCTTAAGCAACGCACTCACCTCCCCTCTCTGCTGTGAGGAGCTCGGCATCCAGCTTTTTATTGTTCTCTGCGCGAAGCTTTCTTTCTGCAATGCTCTGTTTGATTACAGGAAGGGCCAGTGCGATAGAAACGATAATTGCGGTGATTATCTTAAGGTCTGTTGCCTTCAGGAAGCTGAAAGTCAGGGCGCAAGCTATAATAGTTCTGTATATTATGGCTCCGGCTATGATTGCCGTCAGCTTCACTGCAAAGTTTCTGTCCTTTCTGATGAAGATAACTTCGCCGATTATGACGGAGGCAAGCCCTATCACGATGGTACCCTGTCCCATGTTTACAAGGGCTGAGCCGTAGTCGAGCTGTGCGATCAGGCTGCCGGAAAGGGCTACCAGAGCGTTTGAAATCATAAGACCGAGGATGATGATGCGGTCTGTTTTTACGCCCAGAGACCTTGCCATGTTAGGATTGCTTCCCGTAGCTCTCACGGCGCAGCCGATTTCCGTACCGAAGAAATAGTACAGAAGAGCCACGATGGCGATGCATACGGTTACGCCCAGTATGATGGAAATGGTGTTGCTGGCGATGCCCTCGGGAAGCAGATTCTGCATCAATTTTTTTACTGAAGGTTTTTCGATTGCCACAGTTGCCTTGTCGCTCATAATTCTGATATTGACAGAGTACAGGGCTATCATGGTGAGGATGCCGGAAAGAATTGCCGGTATCTTGAAAACGGTGTGAAAGACTCCCGTAACGAAGCCTGCGGCGCAGCCTGCCAGTATCGCCATAAATACGGCAACAACAGGGTGCATTCCGCCGTTTATCAAAACCGCCGTCACCGCTGCCCCTAAGGGAAAGGTGCCCTCTACGGTAAGATCTGCAATATCGAGTATTCTGAAAGTTATGTATACGCCAAGGGTCATTATAGCCCAGATGAGTCCCTGAGCCAGACCGCTTATCAAGGTCGCTGTAGTAATCATTTTTTCCTCCTAAACAAACCGGCTGTAAAGCCGAAGATTCTGCCGCCGCCTGAGCGGCGCTGCCGAAATTATTCGGCAGGCATTATTGTAGCTTTGCTGAGAATGTCCTCAGGAATTTCAATTCCCAGAGCCTCAGCTGTTTCCGTATTGATTGCAATTTCAAGAACTGCTTCGTCTGTCTGGTATTCAACCGGCATTTCTGCAGGGGTTGCTTCTCCCTTTAAGATCTTCACTGCCATAGCGGCGGTAGCCTTGCCCAGTTCGTAGTAGTCGATGCCGTATGTAGCAAGAGCGCCTGAGTTAACCATTCCGGATTCGCCTACGATTGTAGGAAGTCCGCATTCCTTTGCGGCAGCTGCCACTGTAGTCATACCGTCTGCCAGAGTGTTGTCCGTAGGGATATAGATGAAGTCAACCTGTCCCTTAAGGGATTCAACTGCCGATTTAGCCTCGTCGATGGCGGAAATCGTCTTAACCACCGATTCCATGCCCGCTTCCTTGATAGCTGCTTCTGCCAGGTCTGACTGAATCTTGGAATTTGATTCGCTGGAGCAGTACATGATGGCAACCTTCTTGGCGTCAGGAATGAGCTGCTTTCCTAATGCTATCTGCTGTGCCACAGGGTTCATGTCGGAAGTGCCTGTAAGGTTTCCTCCCGGGGCGTCGTTAGCTGCTACAAGACCTGAACCTGCAGGATCTGTAACTGCTGTGAAAAGAACAGGAATGTCTGAAGTCTTTTCCTTTATTGCCGATGCAGAAGGTGTAGCGATTGCCAGAATAAGATCTGAGCCGTCATTTATAAGTGTATCTGCGATGGTAGGGCAGTTAGCTGTGTCTGCTGCTGCGGAAAGGTAGTTGAAAGTAACGTTTTCCCCTTCCTTGTAGCCAAGCTCTGCAAGACCGTCCTGGAAGCCCTGGTTTGCATTCTGAAGAGCCTCAAACTCACCGAACTGCATTATACCGATTTTAATCATTTCGGCGTCGCCGCCTTCTTCATTGCCGCCGCAGCCTGTAAGACCGAGAGCAGCCACTAACATACAGATAAGTAAGATAGCGATTGATTTCTTAGATGTTTTAGCCATTTCATTTTTCCTCTTTTCCTTAAGTCTCAAGTTATGATGCTACTATACACCTTGCGCAAGTCTTTGTCAACAGTTTTTTCAGAATTTTCTGAAAATTTTCTGTTTTTGTGATTTCAACGGTTGACAGGCATGGTAAAAGTGAGTTACAATAAATCCATTATAAAAAAGAGGACTGAAAATATGCTGAACGAAAAGATGATAGAAATGGGAGAGAACAGCTCCGTAATACGGGAACTGTTTGAGTACGGAAACAAAAGAAAGGCAGAAATAGGCGAGGATAAGGTTCTGGATTTCAGTCTTGGCAATCCAAATGTGCCTTGCCCTGAAAGGGTTACGAGAAGCTTTTACTATCTGCTGGAGGAAGTGGAAACCCCGCAGCTTCATGGCTATACCTCAGCTCCCGGGGATATACAGGTCAGGAAGACCATAAGCGACTATATAAATGAGAGATATGAAATCGGTTGCGAGCCATCGGACTTCTATATGACGGCGGGAGCGGCGGCCTCTCTTGCCATAGCTCTGCGCTCGGTGTGCAGTGAGGGCAGCAACGTAATAGTATTTACGCCATACTTTCCTGAGTATAAGGTATTTAGCGAGAATGCAGGAGCGGCGGTGGTTGAAGTTCCTGTGAGGACCGAGGACTTCCAGCCGGATTTTGACAAGCTGGCAGAGGCGCTGGGTCCCGATACGGCAGCTGTAATCGTAAACTCGCCTAACAACCCTACGGGTGCTGTTCTGACTGAGGAAAGCATGAAGGCGCTGGCAGATATATTGGGAGAGGCGCAGCAAAGGTTTGGGACGGAGATTTTTCTCATATCCGATGAACCGTACAGAGAGCTGGTCTACGACGGTGTAAAGCCGGCCCTTCCGGTGGACTACTATGACAATACCATAGTGTGTTATTCTTGGAGCAAATCCCTTTCTATGCCGGGAGACAGAATAGGCTACATAATGGTTTCTCCGAGAGCGGAACGCCGCAAGAAGGTATTTTCGGCAATCTGCGGAAGCGGCAGGAGTCTGGGCTATGTCTGCGCTCCGGCCCTTGCACAGTATGTGGTCGCCATGAATCAGGGTATAACCTCCAACCTGGAGGAGTATGCCAAAAACAGGCAGCTTATTTACGAAATTGTTACAGACTGCGGTTTTGAAGCGGTAAGACCTGACGGCGCTTTTTACCTCTTCGTCAAATCACCTTCGGGAGACGGAAAGGAATTTTCGGAGAGAGCTAAAAAGTATGAGCTGCTGCTGGTGCCCTCAGACAGCTTCGGCATAGAGGGTTATGTGAGAATATCCTACTGCGTAGATCAAAAGCAGATAGAAAGGTCGGCGGAAGCCTTCAGAGGGCTGGCTGCAGATTACGGGCTGATATAGCTGACATAGCGGATATAAGCGGAGGAAAACATATATAATGAAGGACTTAAAGGGATTAAGAAAAGAAATTACCGAAATTGACAATAAAATGGCGGAGCTTTTTGTCAGTCGTATGAAGCTGGTCCGTCAGGTAGCGGAGTATAAGATGAAGAACGGGCTGCCTGTGCTGGACCCGGGCAGAGAGGCGGAGGTGTTGAAAAACGGCGCTCAAAGAGTGGAGGACAGCAGTCTGCGCTCATATTACCTCAGCTTTTTAAAGAATGTCATGGCTGTTTCGAGAAGGTATCAGACCTCAATGATGTCGGGACTTAAGGTGGCATACTGCGGCACAGAGGGAGCCTTTGCCCACATTGCGGCCTGCCATCTCTTTCCTACCGCCGAGAAGGTGGCATTTTCCGGCTTTAAGAAAGCCTACGATGCGGTGGAGTCGGGAGAGTGTGACTGCGCCCTGCTGCCTGTGGAAAACAGCTTCGCGGGAGATGTGGATCAGGTAAACGACCTGATGTTTACGGGGAATCTCCATGTAAACGGCATGTACGATCTGCCTGTGACCCACGACCTTTTAGGTGTATCAGGGGCGGCAATAGACGATATAAAGACGGTAGTCAGCCACCCTCAGGCTCTTTCTCAGTGCTCAACCTTCATAAAGGAAAGAGGGCTTTCGGAAAAGGAGTACTCTAACACCGCCCTTGCGGCAGAGTATGTCAAGAATATGGGCGATAAGACCGTGGCCGCCATAGGAAGCGCCGAGTCGGCAGAGCTTTTCGGCCTTTCCGTTGTGGCAAGGAGCATTAACGACGACCGCTCCAATACCACCAGGTTTGCAGTGTTTTCCAGGGTTGAAGGTCACTCGGAAAAGAGCGGCAGCCAGCCTTACTTCTCTCTGGTGTTCACTGCCAGAAACGAGGCGGGATCACTGGCAAAGGCCCTGACCATAATAGGCCGTCACGGCTTCAACATCAGAACCTTAAGGTCGAGGCCAATGAAGGAGCTGATGTGGCAGTACTACTTCTATGTAGAGGCGGAAGGCGACATTTACGGTGAGGAAGGCAAGGCCTGTATCGAGGAAATGAAGGAAAGCTGCGATAAGATTAAAATAGTCGGCTCATACAAGACCCTTTACCCTCAAAAGGTATATAAAGAGAAGCTGCAAGAGTCGGAGAAATAGGAGGAGTAAGGCATGGTTATCCCTGTAGGATTGGGAAAAAACAGCTATGATATAGTCATTGAAAGAGGGGCACTTGAGAGAGCCTCTGAGATTTTTGACCTTGACAGGAAGGTTATGATAGTCACCGACAGCGGAGTGCCGGAAAAGTATTACTGCCGGGTGGCTGCCGGCTGCAGGGTATCCACAGCAGGTATTTTCCAGGCTGGAGAAGCCTCCAAAACACCGCAGAATTTTCTCAATATCTGTACCAAAATGATGAGAGAGGGCTTTTCCAGAAAGGACTGCGTGGTGGCAGTAGGCGGCGGCGTGGCAGGTGATATGGCCGGCTTTGCGGCGGCCTGCTATATGAGGGGAGTAGATTTCTATAATGTTCCCACCACTTTGCTTTCTCAGGTGGATTCATCAGTGGGCGGAAAGACCGCTGTGGACCTTGACGGAGTCAAGAACATAATAGGCGCTTTTCACCAGCCTAAGGGAGTCATCATAGACCCTGATGTGCTGGAAACTCTCAGTCCCAGACAGTTCGCCTGCGGTGCTGCAGAGATTATTAAAATTGCAGCCTGTATGGATAAAGAGCTTTTTGAGCGGATAGAAAGAGATGGGATTGTGGGAAACCCGAATCTCGATGAGATAATTGCCGGTGCGGTAAGGCTGAAGGCCAAGGTTGTGGAAGAGGACGAAAAGGAGGCAGGACTGAGAAGGGTTCTCAACTTCGGTCATACTCTGGGACACGGCATAGAAGCCCTGACAGGACTTTACCACGGCGAGTGTGTGGCTCTGGGGATGCTGCCTATGTGCGGCGAAGGTGTAAGGGACAGGATAAAGGCTGTTCTTACCGGAGAGCACCTGCCTGCGGGCTTTTCCGAAGGGGCCTTTGAGCCGGAGAAGGTCATAGCCGCTGCAATGCACGACAAGAAGGCGGAGGGAGACAAAATTGTGACAGTCCGCCTTGAGGATATAGGAAGCTTTAGCTTTGAGGCTGCGTCAGAAGAGCAGCTTATGAAGGATTATCTGGAGGTATTTGGATGAAGAATACATTTGGAAACGCCATAACCGTCACATTGTTCGGAGAAAGCCACGGTCCTGCCATTGGAGCTGTACTGGACGGGCTGCCGGGGGGCATTAAAATAGACGAGGAGTATATAGCAGCAAGGCTTACTCAGCGCAGACCTTCAGGAAGGATTTCCACAGCCAGAAGGGAGCCTGACAGATATGAGATATTAAGCGGGGTATTCAACGGATATACCACGGGGACACCCCTATGCATTATAATAAGAAATGAAGATACCAGAAGCAAGGACTATGACAGCGTGAGCCGGCTTGCCAGACCCTCCCATGCAGACCTGACTGCCATGTATAAGTACGGCGGTTTTGAGGACTACAGAGGAGGAGGACATTTTTCCGGCAGGATTACGGCGGCTCTCGTAGCCGCAGGTGCTGTTGTAATGAAGGCTCTGGAGGACAAGGGCATAATCATAGGAACACACATCAAAAGCTGCGGAGGTATCAGCGACAGAGACTTCGGCACGGCAGTATGGGCAGAAGCTGATATAAGATCACTGGCTGAAGCAGATTTTCCTGTGCTTGACGGTAAGACTGCCGATGAGATGGAAAAGAAAATTCTGACCGCTGCCGCAGAAGGCGACAGCGTAGGCGGAGTATTGGAGACACTGATACTGGGAATGCCGGAAGGCGTAGGCGAACCTTGGTTTGACACCGTAGAGGGAATGCTGGCGCATGCTGTCTTCTCAGTACCTGCGGTAAAGGGTATTGAGTTCGGAGCCGGATTCGCCATTGCTGAGATGAGGGGTTCACAGGCAAACGACTGCCTTAGAACAGACGGCAAAAAAATATATACGGAGACCAACAACAGCGGCGGCATCAACGGAGGCATTACAAACGGTATGCCAATAGTGTTCAGAACGGCTGTAAAGCCTACACCGTCGATTTTTAAGGAGCAGAGGACCGTTGATATTAAAAGCGGAGAAAACGCTGTCCTCAGCTTAAATGGACGCCACGATCCGGCTATCGTTCACAGGGCAGGAGCCGTTGTAAACGCCGTTACCGCCATTACTCTGGCAGATCTGCTTGCCGTAAGATACGGAGCAGACTGGCTGAGAACAGGAGAAAAGAAATGAAATTTTTGATCATAAACGGACCTAATCTCAATATGCTTGGCATCAGGGAGCCGGACAAGTACGGCAGGGAAAGCTACGATGCTCTGGTTGAAAAAACAAAGGCTCACTGCAAAAATCTGGGTCTTCAGTGTGAATTTTTTCAGTCAAACCACGAAGGCGCTCTGGTGGACAGAATCCAGCAGGCATACTTCGAGGGCATTGATGCTATCGTAATCAATCCGGGAGCCTACACTCACACCAGCATTGCCCTTCTGGATGCGGTTAAAGCTGTGGGAATACCTACTGCCGAGGTTCATATCTCCAGGGTGGAGGAAAGGGAGGATTTCAGACAGGTAAGCTACATCAGGGCTGCCTGCTGCTTTACGGTGACAGGCCACGGTACCGACGGCTACTTGGAGGCCATAGACTTTCTTAAGGAGAAGCTTAACGGGAATAATGAAGATTAAGATAAATAAGGGAAAAGCCAAGGGCTTCGTGGAGGCTCCGCCTTCAAAGAGTATGGCACACAGGCTGCTCATATGCGCGGGACTTTCCGATGGAATTTCGGAAATTAAAGGGATTGCAGAATCTCAGGACATACTTGCCACCCTGGACTGCCTCAGGGCGCTGGGAGCTCAATGGGAAAGAGTTCCTGCGAGAGAGCAGGAAGACGGCGATGTGCAAAGCGTACTTAAAATAAAGGGCACGGATGTGAGAAATCGCACTGCCCCTGTCAGTCTTAACTGCAGGGAGAGCGGAAGCACCCTCAGGTTTTTTGTGCCCCTGTGTCTTGCTTCGGAGGCGGAGGCAGAGCTTTACGGCAGCGAAAGGCTTATGGAAAGACCTATGGAGATCTACGATAAAATATGTGAGGACAGAGGACTGGTGTTTGAAAGGTCTGAGGGAAGACTTCGGGTCAGAGGATCTCTCCACGCCGGAGTTTTCAAAGTCGCCGGCAACATTTCAAGCCAGTTTATAAGCGGGCTCCTGTTCGCCATGCCTTTACTGGAGGGGGAAAGCAGGTTGGAAATCCTACCCCCTGTGGAGAGCAGATCATATATCGACATGACACTTTCCGCCTTACAGACCTTCGGCATCGGCTTTGAGCGGTCCGACGAAAACACAATAGTCATCAGGGGAGGTCAGCGATACTGCCCTCAGCGGGCGAAGGTAGAAGGAGACTATTCAAATGCGGCCTTTTTCCAGGCATTGGATATGCTGGGCGGAGATGTTCAGGTCGGCAATCTTGATGAGGACAGCCTGCAAGGTGACAGAGTATGCAGTGAAATGTTGGCTCGGCTTAAGTCAGGAAGACCGGAGCTTGACATTTCCGACTGTCCGGACCTGGGACCCATTCTCTTTGCGGCGGCGGCAGTCACCGGAAAAGGGGCGGTGTTTACGGGGACAAAAAGGCTTAAAATCAAGGAAAGCGACCGGGGCGAGGTAATGGCCCGGGTCCTTGATAAGTTTGGTGTAGAGGTAATTATGGAAGAAAACCGCATGGTCATCGGCGGCGGAGGAATCAAAACTCCCAAGGAGCCCCTTTACGGCTTCAATGACCACAGAATTGTCATGTCAGAGGCGGTGCTTCTGACTGTGACGGGAGGAATAATAGAAGGTGCGGAGGCGGTGTCGAAAAGCTTTCCTGATTTCTTCGACAAGCTTGCGAGCCTGGGAATTGAGGTAGAAAAAATTGAAGATTAACGAAAACACCAACATTTTAATCGTCGGTCTGGGAATTATCGGCGGCAGCTACGCCAAGGGACTGACTAAAAAGGGACTTAAGGTTCACGCCATAGATACGGACAGGGAAACCATCGAGTACGCTTTGGCAAACAATATAATATATGAGGGAAGCACAGAGGCTGATGCTGATTTGATAGGCGCGGCGGATGTGGTAATATTCGCCCTGTATCCGCATATTTTCAAGGAATGGATAAGAGACAACCAGCAGTATTTCAAAAGTGGAGCCATTCTCACCGATGTAACCGGTGTCAAGGGCTGCGTGGTATACGACATTCAGAACATGCTCAGGGATGACTGCGAATACATAGCTGCTCACCCTATGGCAGGATGTGAAAGATTGGGCATTCAAAACAGCAACGAAAAGATTTTCCACGCCGCCAACTACATAGTGGTGCCTACGGAAAGGAACACGGAGGAAGCAAAGGATGTGTGCAGGCAGATAGGTAAACTCCTCAGGTTTGCCCGCATTTCAGAGCTGCCCCCAAACGACCACGACGAGATGATAGGCTTCGTATCTCAGCTTACCCACTGCATCGCCATGTCTCTCATGACCTGCAATCATACTGAGAAGCTGGAGGATTATACAGGAGACTCCTTCCGCGATCTGACCAGAATTGCCAGAATCGACGAAACCATGTGGAGCGAGCTTTTCCTCCTTAACAAGGACGCCCTGCTCCATCAGATGAAGCTGTTTACCATGGAGTTTTCCAAGCTGGAAAGAATGCTCATGGAAGCCGACAAGGAGGGCATCAAGGATATGATGAGACGCTCCACTGCAAGAAGAAAATTATTCGACAAAGAAAAACCGGAGGAAGAATAAATGAATATGGAATTTAAGAGGAAACTGATAATTCCTAAGGAAATCAAGGAGATGTTTCCTGTAACGGAAGAAATGTCTGCTCTTAAGGAGCAGAGAGATGCCGAAATCAAGGACATCATCGCAGGACGCTCAAAGAAATTTATGATCGTAATAGGTCCCTGCTCCGCAGACAACGAGGATGCGGTAATCGACTACATCTCAAGGCTCAGACCCGTTCAAGAAAAGGTTGCGGAGAAGATTTTTATCGTGCCCCGCATTTACACCAACAAGCCCCGCACTACGGGCAAGGGCTACAAGGGGCTCCTTCATCAGCCTGACCCCAATATGGAAGAGGACATGCTCAAAGGCATCATAGCCGTAAGAGAGACCCACATCAGAGCGATCAAGGAAACGGGCTTTACCTGCGCCGACGAGATGCTCTATCCGGAAAACCACAGATACCTTTCCGACCTGCTTTCCTACGTGGCAGTAGGTGCCCGCTCCGTAGAGGACCAGCTGCACCGCCTTACCGCCAGCGGTCTTGATATTCCTGTGGGGATGAAAAATCCTACCAGCGGTGATTTCTCCGTCATGATGAATTCAATCATCGCAGCCCAAAGCTCCCATACCTTTATATACAGAGGCTGGGAGGTAACCAGCCACGGAAATCCTTACGCCCATACGATTCTTCGGGGCTATGTGAACAAGAGGGGACGCTCCCTTCCTAACTATCACTACGAGGATCTGATTACGGTGTGTGACATGTACCACGAGGCGGGGCTGGAAAATCCGGCAATTATGGTGGATACCAACCACGCCAACTCGGGAAAGAATTATCTGGAGCAGGTGAGAATCGCCAAGGAGGTCCTTCACTCCATGCGCTCCAATTGGGATATAGGCAATATGGTAAAAGGTCTTATGATAGAAAGCTATATCGAGGACGGCTGCCAGGCTATAGGCGAAGGTGTTTACGGTAAATCCATCACTGACCCGTGCCTCGGCTGGGAAAAGACGGAAAAGCTCATATACGAGCTGGCAGAACTGCTGTA
>JAEDNK010000142.1 GCA_016302545.1 Bacillota bacterium | reverse complement strand
AGATGTTCGTTGCGTCCAAGTTCTTCATCTCTGACACGCTGCTCGTAAGGCGTCAGGTTGTTCACATCCTTGATATGTTTCCGCACCGGTTTCGGCATAAACGGCATATATATCAGAGGCGAAACCACAAGACAGTCCGCCAGTATCCAGGCGGCGGTCAAAAGCACTGCTAATCCATTAGAAATATGTCCGTAAATCAGCATTGCAAAAATACCCATGAATCCCGCAAGGAACACTATAGTAGTCAGGTAGAACTTTTCCACCTTTCTTATGGCTGCGCTGAGAGCTTCATCAAACCACTGGCTGCGAAGCTTCTTTACTATGTACTTTGCCCATCTGAACTGAACATTGGCCAGATAGATGCAGCATTTAAAATCGTCAAAGGATGCTTTTTCGGCAGGTATTTCCTCAGCAAAGAGCTCGTTCCTCATTTCGCCGTAAAAAATCTGTGAGCGAATAATCACGCCCTCTCCCATTACTGAGTAGGCCGGTAACTCTCCTTCTCCGTATTCAAGCACAAGAAGCTGCCCCTCGGAAACCATGTGGGTCTCACCGCCGCAGGTCACAACGGCATAGCCTTCTTTGCAGTAAAGAGCGTGGGTAACGTCAGGCAAAGAGCTTTCAAAGGTGGAGCTGCAGTCGGTTTTTTCCGAAGTCGGGTAAATGAGGTCCACATAGCCCTCGTTTCCTTTCCTTACCATCAGATTGAAGTCGGTTATCCTGCCAAAGCTCTTAGTCTTCCATGCGCCGTCAAAGCGGTCCTGCTCCAGCTCCTTGAGGCGGGCAACTCTCTGTCCATCATAGCTCAGCACAACCTCTCCTTTGAGCACCATGAGGACTCTGTCGTAGTCAGGCAGCTTGGAAAAGTCGGACTCCTCTGTCTCTACCGTGGCCGAACTCAAGCGCCAGATAAAGTTGCGATCCAGGTATTTGCTTTTTGGAGGGTAAATTGCCAGCTCTTTGGTCTGTCCTCCTGTCCAGTTGCCGATATTGTAGTTTTCCTCTTTTAAAAGATATTGTCTCATTTTTTCCCTACCATATAAAATTTATGTGTACTCACTAGTTTTTCAATAACTACAGTATAACACAGCATAAGCCTTTGTGGTAAAAAACTTGTAATTCCTCTTTCGGTAATGTATAATAAAGAGGTGTTTATTAGCATATTCTTAACAAAAGGAGGGCAACTTTATGTATAGAGCCGATGGTTACCGCGTTCGCACCAACGACGCCATGTATGAACTGGTACCTTATATCATGCCTTACCGCTATGATGCTTCCAATTCAGTTACTGTAGACATAGATCTGGACTTAATGCAGGATTATATAAGAAAATGCCGCAAAAAAGGCATAAACATGAGCCATATGAGCATTATCATCGCCGGAGCTCTGAGAATAGCATCTCAAAACCCTTTTCTCAACCGGTTTGTGATGAACAGAAAAATCTATGCGCGCAATCACTTCTGCGTGTCCTTCGTGACACTGCAGCCGGGCAAGACAAGCGATACGGTAAACAAGCTGTACTTCAGCCTGGACGATGATATTTTCACAGTAAACCGGAAAGTTCAGGAGGCTATAGAGCGCACGCAGCAGCCTACATCCCAAAACGCGCTGGATAAACTGATGGCAAGCCTTGTAAGGATTCCTTTCCTTGTAGGTGCCGCAGTAGGCGTGCTTAAATTTATCGACAAGTATTTCACTCTGCCGTTTTCCATTATAAACGCCAGTCCTTTCCATACAAGCCTTTTCATAACAAATCTGGCTTCCATAAGGACCAACGCCATCTACCACCACCTTTATGAATTCGGCACTACGGGAATATTTATTTCCATGGGGCAGCCGGAGAGAAGGATCGAAAAGAACGGCGAAACCGTAGAGGAAAAGAAGATCATGCCCCTGGGCATCGTCACAGACGAGCGTATCGCCAACGGTCACTATTACGGTCGCTGCTTCAGAGAGCTTAACAGGTATTATAAAAATCCGGAGCTGCTGGAGGTTCCCCCTGAACAGGTGGTGAGGGATCCGGATGTACGCAAGAAGAACACAAAATTTATTGTGAAATAATTTCAGTATAAACTAAAGATAAAGATAAAAGAGGTACAGTATACATGGACAGAAAAGAACAAGCGATTCATTTACATAAGCATGGTTTCAACTGTGCACAGTCTGTAGTCTGCTCCTTCTGTAATGTTATGGGCGCAGACCCGGTAGAGGCTTTCAGAATGTCAGAGGCTCTGGGCTTCGGAATGGGTACAATGGGCACCTGCGGAGCAGTAAGTGCCATGGCAATAGTAGCAGGTCTCAAAATCAGTGACGGTAACCTTGATCATCCCGGCACCAAAAAAGAATGCTATCAGATGATGCAGACCCTTACCAAGGAGTTTGCAGATAAAAACGGCTCCATCATATGCCGTGAGCTTAAAGGTGTGGATACCGAAAAACCGCTCAGAAGCTGTGATGGATGTATCACAGATGCAGTAGAACTGCTGGACAAGCATCTGCTGGGACTCTAGGGGGGATTGGAAATGACAAAAAAAGGAACAGATATAGTTTCATATATTACTATAGTGGGATGGATTATCGCCCTTCTGTGCGGTACCCGTGAAGAATCGAAGTTTCATCTTAATCAGTCTCTGGTACTCATCCTGGCCAACATCATATGGGGAGTCATAGGCCGGGTTCTGGCCTTTATACCTATCATCGGATGGCTTGCTATCCCTATCGGCTATCTGATTATTTTCGTGTTATGGGTTATGGGGCTCGTTTATGCCCTGCAGGGTCAGGAAAAGACCGTGCCTCTTATCGGCGGGCTGAGGATATTGAGCTAAAAATATAATTGAGAATAAAACCCGCAAGTAATACATCAAGCCTGCGGGTTTTTTTGTTATTCCAGTGATTAATTACAGCATCTTATTCTGCACTGTACCTTCCATCCATTTAGCCACATTGTCGAATACGATTTCGGCTCTTCTGTCTATGGATTCAACAGTAGCGAATCCTACATGTGGCGTGCATACCGCATTTTTAGCATGGAGCAACGGATAATCCTCAGGCAGAGGCGGTTCTCCATCAAATACATCGATGCCGGC
>JAEDNK010000031.1 GCA_016302545.1 Bacillota bacterium | reverse complement strand
GAGGACAGGCTATCTCATTTCCTCTCTGAATTGCGGTGATGAAGATTTTGCAATCGCGTGTATGCGCTCCAATCTGAAATACGGCAAGAACCAAAAACGGGAGGACGTAAAGAGCCACCACTATATCATCAGTTTTGACCCCCGTGACGCACAGGACAACGGCTTGACCGTAGACCGGGCGCAGGAATTGGGCGAGCAGTTTTGTAGAGAACATTTCCCCGGACACCAAGCCCTTGTATGCACCCACCCGGACGGGCATAACCACAGCGGCAACATTCATGTGCATATCGTAATCAATTCTTTGCGGATTGCGGAAGTGCCGCTACTGCCCTACATGGAAAGACCAGCGGACACAAGGGAGGGCTGCAAGCACCGCTGCACGGACGCAGCTATGGAATATTTCAAAGCGGAAGTCATGGAGATGTGCCACCGGGAAAACCTCTATCAGATTGACTTATTGAACGGGAGCAAGAACCGCATTACCGAGCGGGAGTATTGGGCGAAACGGAAAGAACAAGCCGCACTGGATAAAGAGAACGCTTCCCATGCCGCCACAGGAGAACCGCCCAAACTTACAAAATTTGAAACCGATAAAGAGAAGTTACGGCGCACGATCCGCACTGCCCTTTCCTCTGCCATTTCCTTTGAGGACTTCTCCGGGAAGCTGCTGCAACAGGGAGTGACCGTCAAGGAGAGCCGGGGGAGGTTATCGTATCTCACGCCGGACAGGACGAAGCCAGTCACCGCCCGGAAGTTGGGTGATGATTTTGACCGCACCGCCGTACTGGAAACACTCACCATAAACGCACAGAACGCCGTCAGAGCCGCCGAAACGCCCGCACCCAAAGAGGAACACCCCCGCAGCATAAGGGAGCGTTTACAACGTAATAAAGCCGTCATAAATGCCCCGAAACAGGACATTTCCCAACGGGAAGCTGTACAGCGCATGGTAGACCGGGAAGCCAAACGAGCCGAGGGCAAAGGCATAGGATATGACCGCTGGGCGGCTGTCCACAACCTAAAGCAAATGGCGGCGACCATGAGCATTTACGAGGAATCCGGCTTTTCTTCCCCGGAGGAACTGGAAGCCGCCCTTGCTACCGCCAGTGCGGAACTGAACAGCGTCCACGCCGGACTGAAAGCCGTGGAAAGCACTTTACGGGAGAAAAAAGACTTGCAGAAACAGCTATTAGCCTACATCAAGACCAAGCCCGCCCGTGACGGGCTGAAAGCACAGAAAACAGAGAAAGCCCGCAAGAACTACCGGGAGCAGCACGAAAGCGATTTTATGATAGCCGAAGCTGCCACCCGGTATTTTAAGGCAAACGGCATTACCAAACTTCCAGCTTCCAAGACCTTACAAGCGGAGATTGAGCAGCTTATGAGGGAGAAAAACACGCTTTACAACGAGTACCGGGAAAAGCGGGAGAAAACAAAGGAATTGCAGACAGTCAAGGGTAACATTGAGCAGATTTTAAGGCGTGAGCCGGAGCGCGGAAAGGGGCGGGATAATGAACGATAAACACCCATACATGGACTATTTACAGTACCGGGCGGCTTGCCGGCTTGTGCATGAGTGCTGTAATTACGATAACGGCAACTGTATCTTACTGGATAACGGCGAGCCTTGCGTATGTGTGCAGAGTATCAGCTATTCGCTTCTCTGCCGCTGGTTCATTGCCGCCGTGCTGCCGCTGGACGGGAAGCTGGAAGCCGCCCTTTTGCACCGGGCAGACAGAAAACGCTGTACCGAGTGCGGCGGGTATTTTCTCCCCAAGTCAAACCGTGGGAAATACTGCCCGGACTGCACCGTAAAAGTGCGCCGCCGGAAAGAATCGGAGCGTCAGCGGAAAAGATACCGCCTTTCTACGCATTTAGGCTATGAAAGAAGCCCGTAAACCAAGGCTTTTTTGACCGCCCTCAACGGGTAGACGGTATTTATATCCTTTACCCATGAAAAAGGCGTCCTAAAGCGTGACAGAAGCCCCAAAACAGACCAAAGGAGGAACGAATGGCAGACAACCGCAAATATTACTACCTAAAGCTGAAAGAGAACTATTTTGACGAGGACGCTATCGTGCTGCTGGAAAGTATGCAGGACGGCGTACTCTACTCAAACATTCTCTTGAAGCTGTACCTAAAATCACTGAAAAACGGGGGAAAGCTCCAGCTTGACGAGAATATCCCCTACACCGCACAGATGATAGCCACAATCACCCGCCAGCAAGTCGGCACAGTGGAAAGAGCCTTGCAGATTTTTATGAAACTGGGGCTTGTAGAACCCTTGCAGAACGGGGCTTTGTACATGAGCAACATAGAGCTTTTAATCGGTCAGTCCTCTACCGAGGGGGAGCGCAAACGCCGCGCAAGGCGGGCTTTGCAGGAACAGGCAGCACTCCCGGAAGCCGTGGCGGACAAATGTCCACCATATGCCGCGGACATTTGTCCACCAGAGAGAGAGTTAGAGTTAGAGATAGAGAAAGAGATAGAGATAGATATAGAGTTAGAGATAAAGAGAGAGGGAGAAATAAAACCCGGACAGACCACCCGCGCCCCTTTTGGCAGATATAAAAACGTATTCCTGTCAGAAAAGGAGCTTGCAGAACTGCAAACGGAGCTTCCCAGCAAATGGGAATATTACATTGACCGCTTATCCGGCTATATCGCTTCCAGCGGGAAGAAATACAAGAACCATGCCGCCACTATCCGGCGCTGGGCGGCTGATGATGAAGCAAAGAAAGCACCAAAGCAGAAGATACCCGATTATTCCTACCGGGAGGGCGAGAGCCTTTGACAACAGAGATAGAACGCCCCGTAAACAGGGCGTGCCAAAAGACCATTAACAGGAGGATTTTATTTTATGAGCGAGTATGACTATGACAATGCCATTTTCCGGCTTGCCACGGCACAGGAAGCCGAGCCGGAGGACTACACCGGGGAGGACGGGCTTTTATACTGCGGGAAATGCCGCCAGCCCAAAGAAGCCTATTTTGCGGAGGGAAAGACGCTTTTCGGACGTGACCGACACCCCAAAGAATGTGACTGCAAACGGGCAGACCGGGAAAAGCGGGAAGCCGCCGACCGGGAACAGAAGCACCGGGAGGAAGTCGGACGGCTGAAAAGAATGGGCTTTACCAACCCGGCTATGCAGGAATGGACGTTTGAAAACGACAACGGCAAATGCCCCCAAATGGATAAAGCGCACTTCTATGTGGCGCATTGGGAGGATATGGAAGCGGAGAATATCGGCTACCTTTTATGGGGGAAAGTCGGCGCGGGAAAAAGCTATTTTGCCGGGTGTATCGCCAATGCCCTTATGGAGCGTGAGATTTCCGTGTGCATGACAAACTTTGCCCTTATCCTCAACGACCTTGCCGCCAGCTACAAGGACAGGAACGAATACATAGACCGCCTTTGCCGCTTCCCCCTGCTTATCCTTGACGATTTCGGCATGGAGCGCGGCACGGAATACGGGCTTGAACAGGTTTACAACGTGGTTGACAGCCGATACCGCAGCAATAAGCCGCTGATCGTGACGACAAACCTCACGCTGGAAGAATTGCAGAACCCGGAGGACACGCCCCACGCCCGGATTTATGACCGCCTGCTTGAAATGTGTTCCCCCGTCTGCTTTACCGGGGAGAATTTCAGAAAAGCCACGGCGCAGGAGAAAATGGAACGGCTGAAAACGCTGATGAATGGAAAGGAGAGCCTATGACCGACACCCCAAACAGGAACACCGCCGCTACTGCCCGCCGTCCGGACTGCGTGACCGAGGTACGCCGGGGGAACACCGTGCTTGTCGTTTCCGGCTACTTCAAACAGGACGCTACCGCCACCGCCGCCGACAAAATGATGAAAGTGCTGGAAGCGGAAGCTGCCGCAGGAGGAACAGCCGCCCATGCCATATAGTGCGACAAACCTTAATAAAAAAATGTGATATTTTTCGACATAAAGTAGCAAAAAGGACTGTACAGACAGCCGCCCCATGTGGTATGATAGACCTACGGAATAGTGGGGCTGGCTGTCGGAAACGGAGGAATTTATGTCAAGACAGACTGCCACAACACTTATTACCGCCCTATATCCGAGATTATCCCATGAGGACGAACTGCAAGGCGAGAGCAATTCCATAAGCAACCAAAAGCGGATTCTTGAAGCCTATGCCAAACAGAACGGCTTTACCAACCTCAAATGGTACACGGACGACGGATTTTCCGGGGCAAATTTCCAAAGACCCGGCTTCCAGTCCATGCTTGCCGACATTGAAGCGGGGCTTGTGGGGACGGTCATTGTAAAGGATATGTCAAGATTAGGGCGAAACTACTTACAAGTGGGAATGTACACGGAAATGATTTTCCCACAGAAAAACGTCCGTTTCATTGCAATCAATGACGGCGTTGACAGCGCACAGGGCGACAATGACTTTGCCCCTCTGCGTAACATTTTTAACGAATGGCTGGTGAGGGATACGAGCAAGAAAATCAGAGCGGTCAAGAGGTCAAAAGGCATGAGCGGGAAGCCTGTCACAAGCAAGCCCGTGTACGGCTACCTCATGGACGAGGACGAAAATTTCATTATTGACGAGGAAGCCGCACCCGTGGTAAAGCAGATTTACAGCTTATGCCTTGCCGGGAACGGACCGACCAAGATAGCCCGTATGCTTACGGAGCAGGAAATCCCCACGCCGGGAACGCTGGAATACCGCCGGACAGGGAGAACCCGCCGCTACCACCCCGGCTATGAGTGCAAGTGGGCGGCAAATACCGTGGTGCATATCCTTGAAAACCGGGAATACACGGGCTGCCTTGTGAACTTCAAGACCACCACCCAATCCTACAAAAACAGCAAGATTATCTACAACAGCGAGGACAAGCAGGCAGTATTTGAGAACCACCACGAAATCATCATAGACCGTGACACATGGGAGCGTGTGCAGGAGCTACGCAAGCAGCGCAAACGCCCCAACCGCTATGATGAAGTGGGCTTGTTCTCCGGCATACTCTTTTGTGCCGATTGCGGCAGCGTCATGTACCAGCAGAGGTATCAGACGGACAAACGGCGGCAGGACTGCTATATCTGCGGCAGCTACAAGAAACGTACCGCCGACTGTACGGCGCACTTTATCCGCACCGACCTTTTGACCGAGGGAGTGACCGAGAATTTGCGGAAAGTCACACAGTACGCCGCCAAGCATGAAGCCCGGTTTATGAAGCTCTTGACCGAGCAGAACGAGGACGGGAGCAAACGCCGGAACGCAGCCAAGAAGAAAGAACTGGAAGCGGCAGAAAAAAGGATTGCGGAACTCTCCGCTATCTTCAAGCGGCTGTATGAGGACAGCGTGACCGGGCGCATATCGGACGAGCGTTTCACGGAGCTTTCGGCAGACTACGAAGCCGAGCAAAAGGAACTGAAAGAGCGTGCCGCCGTTCTGCAGGGCGAGCTTTCAAGGACGCTGGAAGCCACGGCAAACGCTGAAAAGTTTATGAAAGTAGTACGCAAGTACACCAGCTTTGAGGAACTTACCCCTACCCTGTTGCGGGAGTTTGTGGAGAAAATCGTAATCCACGAATCGGAAGCACTGGACGGGAAACGCCGGGGGAAGCTCCGCAGACAGGAAATCGAAATCTATTACTCTTTTGTCGGCAAGGTAGAGCTGCCCGACTAAAGCCCGACCCGTCCGGCAGTCAGCCGGACAGGGAACGGCAAAATTTTTTACACTTCTTTTACTTCTTTATCTCACATGAGCAAATATTTAAGGAATACATTCTTGGTACAGATAGGAATGAATACTTCCTTTCCCATCTTATCCATAATGTAATTTCTCTTCATAGGGAAAATATCATTCTTGTAGCTCTTATTCGTATTTTCATCAAGTAACGTAAGATTTGGCAGACCATTTCTCATGACATCTTCCTCTAACTCTCCACCAGAAAATGTCTTTGATACATCCGCATAAAGCTGTATAAATTCTTCTGAGTTATCTTTAAAATCATTAATCTCAGCAAGTCGCTTTTTCAAATCATCCGGCAATGGATAATCTACTGTGCCTAGGAATTCATATACTGCATCTCTCCAGCTTCTTTTATCTACCTCTCTAAGCGGAACATTTGTTGTCGCTGCGTGTATATGCTCTAGGTTCCAAACTGTGGTCTTATAGTAATGGAATGGAAATTTTGAATCCATTTCCATATTTGTTTGCATGGTAATAACATTAAAAAGGAGCAGAATTTTCTTTATCTTAGTCACATCAGCAGTGCTGCCAGTATAATATAAACCTGAAAATTCTTCTTTTAATGTTCCATAAGTTAAATCTTCAAGAGTAGCATCATCAAGACCATTTTTTCCACCCAATAAATTCTTCAGTATTTGCTTCTTCAGCCTTACTGTAAATTCTGTCTTAGTCTTAGTCTGATATACATCGCTTAACGCATAAAGCAATTCATTAACATTAATCTTTTTACTTTCAAGTTCATGAGCAGCAATCCAATAACCGACAAGGTGATACCATTCCTTCTCCTCATACCAATCCTGAAACATTTGATAAAAACTATTCACACGCATCCAGAATTCATTAAGGACTGTTCCATATCTGTAAGGCTCATTCAGTGCTTCCGATCTTTTCTTCTCAGCGGCTATCATCTTATTTATCTCTTCAGTGAAAATAAGGAACAAATATGTATTTGGATTCTTTTCACAAAGCACTTCAAAAGACTCTTCGCTACCATTAGTTTTAATGATGTCACGCGCCATTACATCAAAAACCATTTCTATACGCACATCACGCTCTTCTGCCTTATCGTTGGTAAGAAATAACCAAAAGTCTCTCTTATGGAGATTATTTTCCTTTATATCCCAATCCATTGAGATTCGCGCTTGGTCACCACGAAATTCTTCATCTCTATCAAAGTTATCTTTTTTAAGTAACAACGCTTTTATAAGCTCAGCATTTGTCAAAGGAATCTTGCCCATATTTATCTGAGTGAATGTTGTTTCTGGATCCTGACCATTATCTGCCTCATACCAAATAAAACAAACACTATTCCTGATTTTGGTCATAAGATCACTTGCGAAATCGCCTTCTTCAGCTCCAGAGACCTTGCTTTTAACCCATTTTGCCACCGTATTATATGCATTTGTAATGTGATATTTATCTATATCACTCTTATCAAGCTCAATCCCATCTTCCTCATCCGGATCATGCTTAAGCTTTGAAAGGCATTCTTTCAGTTCTGGTTTACTCTCATAGTCAATACTATAGATTGGCTTTTTCTTTTGACTATCAGCAATAGACCTAAGACATTTTATAATGATAAAAATAGTAGTGAGTCTCTGCTGGCCATCAACAACTACCCACCTATCTTCATTTTTCTCGGCTGTTACAACAAGTGGCTGCAGGCAATAAAACTCATCCTCGTCCTCTGCCTTAAATTCATTAATATCATCTAGCAATTGCTCCACTTGCAAGCTTGTCCAACGATAACCCCTCTGATATTTAGGGATAAAAAATTTGCCACCGACAGCCTTTTCATTCTTCTCATCTTTCGGAACATAATCTTCCATAAGACGCACCACTTGAACTTTATCTATATAACCCTCAAACATAAAGTTTCTCCTTCCGCTAGGTCCTATGCTCATATTTTACTGTAAGCATATGTACATTTTTTCACCATAGAGGTTATTTTAATCTATCCATAAAATAGTCAATTGAAATGCTTGTGGTTTGATTTGGCAAATCCGACCGTTTCATTCTTACAGTTCCATCTTCCATTTCTTCAATCGTCAGTTCTACACCTCTACTGTTTACTACATGAAATTTCTCTCCTGTGGAACCACCAGATATTTTGCCATTGCCAAATGATTCCTCTGAAAATATACGATTCCACTTACGGCAAAATTTTGTCATTAGTGTTGCATACCTTCTGTAATCCTCTTTATGTAAAACAAAAATATAGGACCTCTGTGTTCCTTTATGATATGTAATAACAAATATTTTGCAGTCTGGAAGATACTTATTCATCAAGCCTTTAGCTTCTTCCCACTGCTCATATGTACGTCTCGCCTTTTGGCAATAGTAAACTACATTTTGTCCCCTATTGTAGTAATCAACTATCTCCTCCGGCAAACAGTACTTGCTCGAATTCTTAGCAGTCTGACTCTCTGTAGCTCCATTATCGGGATCCATAAAGACCAAATCAACGCCACTACAAACCTCTAGCCCCTTTTTATGCCAATTTAATCTAGTTTTTTTTATCATCGCTTAATATGTCAGAATAATATTTAGCATTCTTAATAACATCAACCGCTTCAAAAGCTGCAACACTTCTGTTACCCTCATAAACCATCGATTTAAGAACGTCAAATAATGCAGTATCATATCTTCTCAAATCTTCTTTATCCAGATAAGAAGTAAACTTACCATCATTGGATCCATCATCTTCAGTAAGGTACCAGTTTACTGCAATATTAATTCCATCATCAGCAAGATACCGGAGCATGGCATATTTGCCATAATCTCCTACATCTCCAAAATACTGATTCTTCATGTAATCACCCTTTTTCCTGTGCTGTTACTCACATTATATATTCTCTGTATATTTACAATCTAGATATCCTGTACATCCCCAGAACTCTCCAAATCTTCCATTCCTCTTTTTCATAGGTAGTCCACATCCAGGACAAAGTTTAATCTCCGGCTTAACTCCTAACGTTCCTGTACCATCCATCTCTTTTGCAAGAAGCTCAAACACTTTCTGGTTCATCTTGCAATCCGCCAAAGCTCTATGTGCTCCACACATTGATATCCCATAATAATCTGCCAAATCAGACAGCCTTCTATGCTTCCAATCTGGAAAAACCATCTTGGCAATCCTAAGTGTATCAACATAATCATTAGTCAAAGTCTACCCAAAATACTTTTCGCAATCTCGATATAAGAACTTCATATCAAAACTATTTATGTTATGCCCCACCAAAACATCTTCTCCGATAAAAGAGAGAAATCTTGGTAATACTTCCTCAAATAATGGTGCATCAGAAACCATCTCATCAGATATATTGTTCACTATACTAGCAGCCATTGGAATGGATCTTCCTGGATTGACAAGCTCACTAAACTCATCAACAACACTATTTTTAACCTTTACTGCTGATATTTCTATAACTTCATCGTATGTACTCGATGTCCCTGTAGTCTCTAAATCATAAAGAACATAATCTGGCACATGATGACATATTTGCTTACCTCTACTATTACCTAACACTATTCCCACCCTTTCAAACTTCTTGAAACTAATACAAATATAAATCGTCTCATGTCCCTTAAAAAGGTCTACATACTTCTACTGGTTACACTAACCTTCTCATTATTCTCCACTTCAATGATGGCATATCCATAGCAAGCAAAAATACCTGTTTCTGCTCTTCTCCATATGAAGTACATTCAAAGAATCTATTGCCAGTTCCACTTGCAGCTCCGGCTATTTTTACCTCATCAATCTGAACTTTTATTAATTCTCCCTGCTCTGTCTGATATCTGCACCAGAGCGGAGTAATCTCACCTTTAGTCGATGTCACTGCGCACACCTGACATGGTATATTCAAGTTGTTTTCCATAACCGTCCTGCCTCACTGTAATAAATAAAATTACTCTACAGTTTCCACATCCCAGCTTATCTAGCCAAGCGAAGAATTACCTCATCTTCATCACCGCTCAAGAATTCTTCAAGTTCATCTGCAGAAGCATCTATATGCCCCACAGGTGTATATGCCCAGGAATTAGAATCATAAAAAATCACTATCTGATTTCCGCTATGCAACATAATATCTCCAGGAGTGGTAGTAATCTGCCCATCATCCCTGGTTATGCTCTGCCCAATACTGCATACCTTCTCAAATCCACCATAGTTTGATGCTGACATTACAAGTTCATCCGCTTCTAGGAGTTCAACCAGTTCTGTCGTAGTATCGTTATTTTCAAGTTCAGCGTACATAGTCTTGTCGCCTATTTGGATTTCAATCTGCATTATTTCTACCTCCTGAGATGATTCCGCATTAACATCAGCATCAGAATCATCTCCTCCAATTTTACCTGCTACAAAAATAGATGTAGGACCATCAGCTCCACCAATAATACTTACAGAAGTTCCATTTTCCGTCTCATAAAATTCAACCTTTGAACGTTCTGTCATAAATATGATTCCAATTACCAACAAAATCGCAATCGGTATCAGCAACAGTAATAACCACTTTTTATTCATGTTCATACCTTCGACTACGCTTTAAGTTTCAATCCATCTGAAAAAGCTTTGCCAACAGTAGCTCCAAGTGCAACATAATCATTAGTTACTGGATCGTATGTAATAGGTTTAAGCTTCTTATAATCAATCTTTCCATCGGTAAGTATGCCTTCATCCGCATTTACATTTACAATTTCACCAATAAGGATTCCATCCTCAAAACTCCTTACCTTACACTCCAAAGACATAGGAAGCTCCTGGATAATAGGTGCATTTACCTTTGAACTCTTAACAGCTGTAAATCCAGCCTTCTCAAATTTATTAGGAACTTTAGCTGCAGACTCAACACCAACATAATCACAGGCAACTACAGTGTCCTCTGTTGCGAATGCAACTGTAAAGGCTCCTGTCTTGGCAAAATTTGCTGTTGTCTTGTGCTCTGACATACTTATACTAATCTCTGCCATATCAGTAATACAGCCCCATGCTGCATTCATAGCATTAGGAACTCCATTCTCATCATATGTACCAACAATTAATACAGGCATTGGAAATACCCATGGTTTTGCGCCAAAATCAACTCTACTCATTCTTATATCCTCCGTTTTTTATAATTATTCCAAATAAGATTCCATCAACCGCGTTTTACTCGCTCGCTATAAAATATCAACTGGTCTCTGAAATCCTCACTGAATCCATCAAAATCCTCAACCGAAATTGCACCCTCATTTATCAAATCCATCATAAGAAATTTCATATTTGACCTGCTTATACCTTCTGCCAACGCGCCAGTCTTTCGCTTATCATTCTTAAGCTTCTTTTCGAGCTCCCAAAACTTTGTAGAAGCAGGCTTGTCAGAAGAAAGAAACTCCTTATACTCCTCAACAAGCCCTTCCATATATCGTTCCTGCCAATCTGGAAGTCTCTTTCTAAACAGCTTCCAGTCTGCTTCTGTAAATCCTAAATCCTGCATAATTTATTCCTCATCATCTCTTCTCTCTGTACAAATCTCATCCAGCCAGCCTTCATCATAAGAGCTTCCACAATCCTTGTAGGGAACGGCTCTTGGCTTACCCATTTTGTAGAGCTTGCAATTCTTTGGCCCATAACAAAACGTCTCAAATCTATATTTCTGAGTCACTCCCCAGTTATATTCAATCGTAACATTTGCCATGCAGGCCCACTTACACTGGAAGCATTTGCCGCTCCAACACTTCTTATCGAGCATCCTGCAGCCACGCCAGTCATAAACAGATAAATCCGGCACCTCTGACACCCATGGCGTGCCATCCTTCATAGGAATCTCATTATTCTCCTGAAGCTTTTTAAGAGCACCAGTACGATAATAATCTGCATATTCCCACTCAGGGTATTTCTTCGTCCAGCCTGTTCCTTTTATCTCATCTCCGATATGGAACTTATATTTCTCCTGCTGTTTTTCGGAAATAGCAATAGCAAAATCCTTTTCCTCTCCATCTGCTATTCCTGTCAAAAGATGTTATAACCAGTCATGCTGTGCGTACGGTTATCCAGACGGTATCTCCACACATTTGATCTTGGCTGTACAGATTTAATTGTTCCCTGAAAAGATATTTTCCTCTGTTCCTGTTCGCGCATAACCTATCCTTCCTCTTTCTGCAAATAAGGATCAAAAAGTCTCTCCTTCAGCAGAGTATTTCTTTTCATAACTGTGACATTTCTTATGGCATAACTTAAAGCCTTCTTGGTGCCTACCATTACAAGAATCTTCTTTGCTCTGGTGATACCGGTGTAAATCAGGTTTCTCTGCAACATCACATAATGATTCATCAGTATCGGTATTACTACAATCGGATACTCCGATCCTTGGGATTTATGTATAGTCGTAGCATATGCATGAACGATCTCATCAAGCTCTGTTACGTCATACTCAACTACTCTGTTATCAAAATTCACCTTCAATGTACGGTCTTCTGCATCAACCGATTCTACGATTCCAATGTCTCCATTAAAGGCCTCTTTGTCATAGTTGTTTTTAATCTGCATGACCTTATCATCTGCACGAAAAGCAAAACCACTTCTGCAAAGCGTATCCTTTGGCATCATCACTGCGCCACGGCCTCGCATGAAGATTTCCTGCTCTGTTGGATTAAGCGCTTCTTGCAGTGCAAGGTTTAGGTTTGTAGCTCCAACCACACCTCTTTGCATAGGTGTCAGCACCTGTATCTGCTTTGGATCCACATGATAATAATTAGGCAGCTTTGTCTTTACCAGATCTACAATCTGAGGCACCACAGCCTCGGCATCCTCATTTTCCATGAAAAAGAAATCTGCATCCTTTCCATTCGAAATATCAGGATTCTTGCCTTCATTTATTCTGTGTGCATTCATGATAATTCTGCTGGTCTGGGCCTGTCTGAAAATTCTTGTTAGCCTCACTACCGGAAAACTTCCTGAATCAATGATATCTCTAAGCACATTTCCAGCTCCTACTGATGGCAGCTGATCTATATCTCCTACCAGGATTAATCTCATATTCTGAGGAATTGCCTTAAGCAGAGAATTCATAAGAACTATGTCTATCATGGAGCACTCATCCACGATAAGCACATCTCCCTCAAGAGGATTCTCTTCATTTTTCTGATATCCTTCCGGAGGCTTACATTCAAGCAATCTATGTATAGTCTTTGCTTCCAAGCCGGTTGCTTCGGTCATTCGCTTTGCTGCTCTTCCTGTTGGTGCAGCTAAAAGAATACGAAGCCCATAAGCTTTGTAAGCAGAAATAATTCCGTGTGTGGTAGTTGTTTTTCCTGTTCCTGGACCACCTGTAAGCACCATTACCTTTGCTGTAGCAGCAAGTCTTATAGCATCACGCTGCACATCATCATAGGTCATGCCAACCTTCTTCTCTATAGCTTCCACATCAACAGACAGGTCATCTTTTCCACTTTCTGCCCTGGCTTTCATGAGTCCTGTCCACAATCTGTCCGTGCCTGGTGTGGTTACAAGCTTTTTCATCTTGCTGGCAACGCCAATCTCCGCATAATAAAATGGTGGAAGATATATAGCTTCTATCGGTTCCTTGTTCTCATCCAGTTTGACAATGGATTTCTCCTGAATCAAATCCTCTTTCTGAAGCATCTCATCCATGGTCATGACGATATAGGATTCTTCCGCTCCCAAAAGCTCTGAAGCAGCCTTTATCAGCTGGTTCTTTTCAGCATACACATGCCCGTTATTGCTAAGCTCTGACAATGTATACATGATTCCACTTCGAAGTCTTACAAAGGAATTTTTCTCAAATCCAAGCTTCGTTGCTATCTGATCTGCAGTCTTAAATCCAATTCCCCAGATATCATCAGCCAGTCGGTAAGGATTCTCCTTCACGACCGGAATACTGTCATTGCCATACTGTTTATAGATTTTTGCTGCAAAAGAAGTGCTTACACCATTATCCTGAAGAAAAAGCATGACATTTTTAACTTCTTTCTGCCTCTCCCAGGACTCAGCAATCATCTGCACGCGCTTGTTTCCAATTCCCTCTACTTCAATAAGTAGCTGCACGTTATCTTCAATAATCGTAAATGTATCTACGCCAAATTTCTGCACAATACGTTTTGCAAACTTAGGTCCAACACCTTTGATAAGGCCTGAGCCCAAGTACTTTTCCATTCCATAGACAGTGGCCGGTAAAGTCTCTTCCCAGCTTTCTGCCACGAACTGTCTGCCGTATTTGGAGTCAACCTTCCAGTTTCCTTCCACCAAAAGAACGGAACCCACGTTTACATCAAGCAGGTTCCCTATTACCGGCACAAGATCCGCGTAATCCTTCACGCGACACTTTAGAATGGTATATCCATTCTCCGGATTCTGATATGTAATTCGCTCAACTACACATCGAATCTTCATCTATTTCTCCATATCTTCCGTCCAGTCGATAATTCCACCGAACTCAATAATATTTAGCCAATGCTATCAACACAAATCATCATAGATTTGCTTCACAAGCTGCTCCACATTTCTGCTTCCAAGATACCCAAAAGGTATCTTCCTTTCCCTTACTGCCGCAATAAATTTCACATAACTTATGTGATTCATATAATCAGTAAAGAAATATACATGCTCTTTGTTTTCAAGCATTTTCCCATCAACACCCTTGTAGGAATCTGGATGGGATAAACATCCACTTAGGAAACATCTTCTTAAGCTTGTTAATCCAGTTAATATGTCCACCAATGATTACTATCTCTTTGTCAGCAATAGCTTTCTGCATCTCAGTAAGATTCTCATCTGCAATCTTTGGAATCTCTTGATCTGATTTGTATGCAAAATTACGAAGCGCTACCAATTCATCTCTTTCTGACTGATATTTGGAAATAAGCTTATCTGCCTCTCCCTGCGCTTTTTTTATCTGGCGGTTCTGCTCTCGTAATGCTTTGTTTTCCTGTTCCTGTTCGTTTACCTTTTTGCGAAGTTCTGCAATCTCGTTTAGATAGTCCTCTTCACTCGCTGTACCCATACTAACAGGCGCAACATTTGTAATTACTTTTTTTACCGCCTCTTTCTTCTCTTCCGGCTGTTTGTACTTTATATTTTCAGGTTTAAATAACCCATCTTCAAACACAAAATAGTCTAACTGCTCACCCAGAAGGGTATCTACTTCCTTCTGAAAACTATCTGCAACATCTGTTAACGCCTCAACTGCTTCATAAAGAACAGTGTATCTTTGCACATCCTCAAAGGTGTACTCTTTCTTGTCATCTATGGTTCTAAGCAGTGCAAGCGTCCATCCCATCTGCACAGTAAGACTTGTACTTGTTCTCTTGCAAAAGTAATTATAGTCATACCTGTATCCATGATTGCGAAAGGCCATACCCATGAAATTATCCCAGGCATAATATTCTTTATGAGCTTTTTGGTAATATTTAAAGTCACCTTTATACTGCTCATTCCACTGCTCCACCTGCTCAACGCATTCTGAAAACAGATCATCATCTATCTCTATATATTCGCTCTGCTCGTCGTCATCTTCGATCAACTCCTTACGCGTTTTATCCAGGAGCAAAAACAGAATTGAGCAGTCCTCATTCAGCTTAATTCCCATAAACTGGCACATGCCAAGGATTCGTCCCATGGCTTCATAGCTGCACCCATCCCAGTCATCTTCTGAGAGAGAAAATATTTCCTTAGTCGAGATGGTAGAAAAGCGTTTCAGCTGGTTGTATTCCTTCTTGTGGTAGGTTTTATATAAGTATCTGATAAGCTCCACACAGTATGGATCGCCAAGTTTAGCACCATTATAAATAAGGCGGACAATCTTCTTGCGCAGTCCCTGTTGTGGTCCATTATTAATATGCTCTAACTCTCCATACCAGCCGGCATCACTGAACTCACGCAATCTTCCATTGCAGTGTTTGATAAAATCCTGTTCAATCAGAGGGAAATCATATTCCATATCACGGGTTATGAAATCGCAAAGCAAGAAATAATCTGCACCAGTTGTATCTGGAGCCACTTTTCCCTGTTCTCTGTTCATTGCGTCCTGCATCAAAAGAGAAATCATCTCCGGAGATGGTGCAGATCTTCTATCCATCTCAAAGTCAAAATCTTCTTCAAATTTATCTGGATTTGAAAATGGTAGTCGTACCATGTATCCTCCCTTGCCGGTATTACCAGCAAAATATACTCGTTAGTTAAATAATTTCAAAATATCAGTCTCATCCGGTTTCTTCTTGC
>JAEDNK010000030.1 GCA_016302545.1 Bacillota bacterium | reverse complement strand
AAATCTCAACATATCTGCCGTAGGATGGCATCCAGACTTCGATATCGTATGTGCACGCTGATGAGAAACCTAAATCTCCTGTGGAAAGCCTTACAACTCTGTACGGAATATCTAAAAGCTTAAGCACTGCTTCTGCGTCAGCTGTCAGCGATTCCAACTCATCCCATGAGTCTTCCGGTTTACAGAACTTAACTAATTCAACCTTGTTGAACTGATGCTGTCTGATAAGTCCTCTCGTGTCTCTTCCGGCGGATCCTGCTTCCGCTCTGAAGCAAGGAGTGTAAGCGGTGTAATGAATAGGAAGCTGGTCTTCAGGAATTATTTCCTGAGCAAGCAGGTTTGTCACAGGAACCTCTGCTGTCGGAATCAGGAAGAAATCCTTCTGAGGTACATAGAACATGTCTTCCTCAAACTTAGGAAGCTGTCCTGTTCCAGTCATTGCAGCTCTGTTTACCATGAAAGGCGGCAGAATTTCAGTATAGTCCTGATCAATGGTATGAAGGTCAAGCATGAAGTTCATAATAGCTCTCTCCAGTCTTGCTCCTAAACCCTTATATACGGTAAATCTTGCGCCTGCAATCTTTCCTGCTCTTTCCCAGTCAAGAATATCCAGGTCTGCGCCTAAGTCCCAGTGAGCTTTTGGCTCAAAGTCAAATTGTGTAGGCTCTTTGAATTTTCTCATTTCAACATTGGCGCTGTCGTCATCGCCTACCTGTACGAAGTCGGCAGGAATGTTAGGAATGTTCAGCAGAGCGTCCTTAATGTCAGCATCCAGCTGAGATACCTGTGTGTCGAGAGCTTTAATCTTCTCCGAAAGCTCCTTCATCTCTGCCATAATAGCAGTAGTATCTTCTCCTGCTTTCTTCATCTTAGGAATTTCTTTAGATACTACATTCTGCTTGTTCTTCATAGCCTCTACCTCGGCTAAAAGAGCACGTCTCTTTTCGTCCATCGGCGGAACGTTTTCGATTCCGAAGCTTCCCTTTGTTCTTCTTTCTACTCCGGCTTTGACATTTTCATAATCTTCTCTTATTCTCTTAATGTCCAGCATTTCTCTTTCCTCTTTTCTGTTATTGTGCGTTTGCTAAAATAAATTTCTTTTATATGTAGAATATAAATTCTGCAGTTCTTCCATCTTCTGCTGCAGCTCTATCTGAAGGTCAGATGCAAGGCTGTAGTTCTTTGCTTCCAGTGCCTCCCTTGCCTGACTCAGCAGCGATTTTCTTTCCAGAGTGTCTTTGGCAAGGTGGTACTTTAATTCAGTTATCTTTTCCCAGTTTGCAAGGTCGTAATCTGTAGCGTCTTCGCCGTGGCGTTTTACGCATTCCCTTACCTTATCCATGTAGTTATGTATTTCTCTGGAATGAAGCTCCGTACTCCACTCATTAATTATGTATGTCTTATATGACTCAAGTGATTTCTCCGTAAACACGCCGTCTCCGGAAATTGCTGCCACCTTTTCAGGATAGTCTGTCCAGCCCTGTACATTCTGCCACACTGTTGCAGGGGCTATACCAAAGAATTTATTCCTCTCTTCAGCTGTGTAGTCCTCAAACACATCCTTTTCGCTTCTGTACTCCCTGTTCTTTTCCAGGTAGAAATCCTCCTCACCGTATTTTTTGGAAAGGGAAGCCTCAAGCTCCTTAGGAGTTTTCTCCGCTTCAAGGGCATGTCTGATTCCGTCAAGCATTGCCATGTAGCTGGCTGCAAGCACCAGATAAGTATTGCTCTTAGGGTTAGGTGCTCTCAACTCAAATCTGGTAGCCATGGGACTCTTTCTGTCTCTCACCAGTCCAACCAGAATTGTTCTGTTTCTGGAAGGCTCGGCTGCACTGTGACCCAGAGAGGTTACAATACACACAGGAGCCTCATAGCCCGGCTTCAGTCTGTTAAGTGAATCTGTGCTTGAGCTTACGAAAGGATTTATGGCTTCATAGTTTTTGAGAATTCCCATGAGAGCTCCGAAGCCTATTGGCGTCATAAATTCCTCTTCAAAAACAGGCGGAGCAAACAGGTTTACAAGCTTGCCGTTCTTTAGCTTTGCCGATACTCCCAGGTGGGTGTGCTCACCGCTTCCTGCTACACCCTCTATAGGCTTAGCCATAAAAGTGGTATTGAGTCCGAATTGATTGAACACATCTCTTACTACATATTTTACCTGTTTTTCGTTGTCGGCAACCTGCATTGCGTTAGAGAATTTCCAGTCTATTTCAAGCTGCTCCATAATATGGTCATGACTTCCGCTGCTGGTAAGCTTCGATTTAACACCGCCTACCTCCTTATGACCCATTTCCATTTCCAGTCCGTAGTAGTCAAGTATTTCTATGGTCTTTTCCAGAGCAGTTCTTACAGGCCCGTAGGTTCTCTTCCAGTACTGCTCCTTCAGCTCCTGTGAGGTGGAAAGCTGCTCTCTGTCGGCCTTGTCATCCGGTGTTCTTACCCAGAATTCGAGCTCTGTAGCGCTGGTAATCCTGATTTCTTCAATATCATCTGCGCTTTCTGCCCCTTCTATGTACTCAAACACATAAGGGTGAGCCTTGAGCAGCTCCATCAGGTCGTTTTCAAATTTCCTGATAGCGTCCCGGAGAATCACTCTGGAACCGACCTCATCAGTATCGTTGTGAACCAGAAAGGCAGGGATTCGAAGGGTTCCCACCGGCAGCCCCGTTTTCGCATCGATGTTGTCAAAGTTGTAATCCACATACCAGTTAACTGTCATATCGGGGATCATATCGACTTTGGCATTGTTAAGCTCTGCAATTTTAGGCAGGTTTACACTGGAACCGTCGGTCTGCACTCCATGAGCCAGCATATCATCCATATCATCAATAAAAAGCTTTATAGGTATTCTCTCATCTGTGTCATTGCCCGCTATGTCCAGCCCCGCAAAGGATACGAACTGGACTTCCGGGTGATCCTTTAAGATTCTGATGAGATCTGACTTCTCGTGAGCATCAGCGGGAATATTAAAAAGCATTTTTTCTAAGTTAAGCTCCAGCATACTTTACCTCCTTTTTTATTATGCAAGTTTATTCAGATATTTCTCCAATTCATTCATATACTTGCCGTAGCCTGCCCAGTCGCCCTTCTTCTGAGCCTCTATTGCATTTTCGTATGCTGCCTGAGCGGCTGCGATAAGCTCTGACTGAGACATCTCAGATGAACTGTTTTCTCCTCCCTGTGAAGGCTGGCCGGTTCCCGACCCGCTTACCCCCTCCTCAGCTCCGTCGCCGAAGAGTGATACAAGACACTCTGCCAAGGTCTCCTCATAAGCTATTTCATCATCGTAAGCCATGATGATTCTCTTGACTTCCGGAATGGATGAATTCTGTGCCTCCAGATATACCGGTTCCACATATAGTACGGAGGTGTTTATCGGAATGATAAACATGTTGCCTCTTCTGTACTTAGTTCCGGATGAGTTCCACAAGGAGAATTCCTTTGAAATTTCCGTATTCTGGTCAATCTGAGCTTCTATCTGCTCAGGACCGTAGATGGTTCTTGATTTAGGGAACTGATAAAGCACCAGCTCGCCGTAATTATCTCCGTCGTTTCTCGCCACCATAAGTGCCGTCATGTTCTGCTTGGACTTAGGAGTAAAAGGAATGGAGTTGAAGAACTCAGCCTTTTCCTCGCCCGGAAGCTTGGCAATATAGTAGTTAGGACTCATCTGCTGCTTTTCCATGCCGTAGATTTCGGAAGCGATATCCCAAACGTCCTCTTTCTGATAGAATACGTTTACGTCTTCCATGTGATACTTGCCGTATACGCTTGCCTGTATCTGGAACAGATAATTAGGATATCTGATGTGAGCCTTAAGGCCCTCAGGCATCTGGTCAAAGCTCTTGAACAGAGTAGGATAAATCTTCGCAAAGGTAGCAGCGATAGGGTCCTTTTCATCTACAATGTAGAAATCAACATCTCCGTTATATGCGTCTACCACAACCTTTACGGAGTTTCTGATATAGTTCGTGTTATTTTCTCCGTATGCCTCTGAATACGGATAATATGCGCTGGAAGTATATGCGTCGATCATCCAGTAAAGCTTACCGTCAACAGTTACCATGTAAGGGTCATCCTCGTAGTCCAGATACGGCATTATGGTTCTCACCCTATCCATTACGTTTCTGTTGATTATAATCTTGGAGCTGCTGTCGATATTAGATGAAGTGAACATCTTAAGGCTTCCCTCTCTGATTGAGAAAAGCACTCTGTTCAGGAAATTCATCTTAATCCCCGCGTCGCCCTCGTACATAGTGTACTTGTTGCTGTCGCCGTCAGGATAGTCGAATTCTTTTTCGTTTGTTCCTACTATTATATAGTCGTTTGAAAGCTCTCCGAAGTAAATCTCCGGTCTGTCAATCTGGATTTCCTCCACCTCGGATACCGGCGGAATGTTTCCGATAAGCACATCCGGCTGCCCGCTGGCGGTCACCTTGTCTACTCTGGAAAGAGCGACGCCGTAGCCGTGGGTGTACTTGATATGGCTGTTGAGCCATGAATCGTTTCCGCGCTTGCTCTCGTCAATTTCTCTCGCTGTGAGGAAGGTCTGAGTATACTTTCCGTTAATCATGTATCTGTCTACGTCCACATCGTTGAAGGTGTAGTACTGACGGATACTCTGAGTCTGGTTGTAGAACTGCTGAGCAGGGTCGAAATCGTTTACACGGATGTTGTTTATTGTCTCCGTGTTTTCGTTGATGTCCTTGTATGTAAGTGTGTTATCCGCGGCAAAAGGCTTCACGTCCACGTCGTCAAGCTGATACGCGTACTGGGTGTACTCGATATTTCTCGCCAGATATTCGCTTTCCTTGTTGATTTCGTCAGGAGATACCACGAAATTCTGGATGAGGTATGCCGAGCCTGAACCTACAAGACCGATGATTATCATCAGCACAGGAAGGGAAAACAGCTTCTTGTAATTTTTCTTTTTCATGTGAACCACGAACATTATCGCCGAAAGCACAGACAGAACGCAGAGAATTCTCAACATCCAAAGGGTCACATTAACATCCGTATAGCCTGCGCCGTAAACCGCCCCCGTATGTGCGTGCAGCAGGTCAAACTGGCGAAGGAAGAAGTTTACGCCCAGCATTATGAAGAAAATAAAGCCGAGCACGGAAATCTTTCCTGATGCAATTTTCAAAAGCTGCTTGAAGTTATTATCGTCAAACTGCTTCTTAGGTCTTACAGGTCTCTGCTGGAAGGCTTTGCCTCCAAAGGCTTGTGCAAACTTGGAGAAAGGATCGTTGGCACTGCCCGGACCCTGCTGACCGCCTCCGAAAGGATTAGCGCCTGCAGTGTATCTTTCCCCGTCGGCCTCTCCTGCCTCCTCAGTCTGCGGAGCTTCCTCCTTAAACACATCCGGAGTTCTCACTGTCATGAGCACTATGTAGTAGATAACCGTAAGAGCAACGAAGCCGATTATTACACCGATGAGAATTTCGTTCAGCTGTTTCAAGAATTCCAGCTTGAAAATATAGAACGAGATATCAATTTTAAACAAAGGGTCTGCCAGTTCAAAGCCGGTGCTGTTAGCAAATTTTAAAATTTCAAACCACAGCTGGCTTACTGCCATAAACGTGGCGATTGCACCAAAAACCACTGCCAGAACAAGGGTTGTACTCTTGAGCCCTTTCATATTTGTCTCTTCAGATGAAGCAATTTTGGCAAAATAAGTCTTTCTTAAGTGGGTAAGATAAACCTGCACCAACGCAGCCACCACAATAAATGTCGGCAATCCGACGGTAAGCTGAGTCACAAGCTGTTTAAAGAATACATCTGTGTACCCCATTTCCTTAAACCACATGAAGTCGGTAATGAACTGTATCATCGCCAAGAACAGAACCAGTACCAGAATGATGCACATCAGTATTATGCTGATTTTGCGCTCAAACTTTGCTTTTCCATCCATTATAATTTATCCTCCTTAATTTCATTTATTACCATATTATTTCCGGAAATTTTCAAAAAAACGGTCTGATATTTTACGACATCCTTGCCGTCCGAGGCGGCATAGGTCACTCTGCAAAGGGCGTAAAAGCCTTCTTTGCCTGTCCTGATTTCTCCGATTTCCAGCTTGTTTATACCAACCAGACTCTCGTCCGTGTTAGAGCTTTGCCAGCCGTCATAGAAGTTAATCAGAGCTTCGGCAAGCTTCCGACCGTAGGTTATCCCATTGCCTTCCGCATCCTCCTGCCAGTCGGCGTCCACAAAGCTTTCTGCCTCGGATATTTCCTCAAAACCATAATCCTTCAGCATGTTGTATTTCAGCTCCGGTGCAAAAACGGCCTCACCGATAGTCTTCATATCCTTAGAAGCGCTTTCCACCAATCCGGACATATATACTTCCTTTTCGTTGTCCGAAGACTGCGTCGTATCGTCCTGCGCACCCGTCTTTTCTCCGTCATCTCCCGTCAGGAAATTTACAGCCTTAAGCATCATATCGTTTGCCCATAAGGAAATCTTACTGTCCGGTGCAATGAATTTTATAGCTAAGATACTGCCTTCAACAATTATGAGTATTATCAGAAGCGCTATTATCACTTTAGCAAGAGTATGCAGCTTCTTCGGCTCTTCCTCATCCTCGGAAGCATCGTATATATCTGCCAAAGGTTTGATTTCCCTTTTTACTTCCTCGTCGGTTTCAGCAGAATCATCAGGGCCAGTACCGTCATCGTTAACAAGGCTCCTGGGAAAGACGTCCGAATACCTGAGCTTGCTTTTACTGGGAGAACTGGGGGAAGTTTCAGAAGTTTTAGAAGCTTCGGAGCCTTCCCCTTCGGGATTTCCCTCCCCCGGGTCTGCCTTACTGCTCGTCCTATCATCCCCGCTTAAATCAACGGTCATTGTCGCAGCAGGCGCTGCTACGGACACCAGCTCCAAAGGTTTCAGTTCCTCATGAATTGATTCCTCAGGATTTGGTTCCTCAGACTTTAGTTCCTCATGCTTTAATTCCTCTAAACCTTTAAGTCTTTCTCGTTCCTTGTCCAGAAGCTCCTGAAAAGCGTCAAACTTCTGATTATATGTATAAAACCTTTCGTCTCCCATAGGGGCATGCGAAGGGATTTCGCCTGATACTCGGTCTGCTGCATTCTTATTCCATGTGCCCGCTTCGGCTACAATGGTGTGCTCAATGTCTCCTTTGCTTCCTTGCTCCTCGTCCGCTATTCCAAACAATTCTTTTTCCAGCTCCTCGATTGAAAGGGCAGGCTCCTCAAAATCCGTTTCCTGTGCGTAAGACTGCTCTGCGAATTCAGGCAAAGGTTCAGACTCTCCTGGAAGCATAGGCTCATTTTCAGGTTCCGGTTCAATTTTTTCAACGGATACTTCCCTGACATTTCTTCGCTTTTCCAACACGCTGTCCCAGTTAAAGTCCACCGCCTCTGTCTTTCTCGGCTGGGAGGACGGAAACCCTTCCAAATTCCAATCAAAGGACACCGTCTGCCTGCTGCCTGCCGAGGTCTTAGGACTTTCGGCAGCCTTCAAAATTTCCTCAGTTCTTTTTTCCGCCTCGAGCTTAAAAGGTGGGTTAAAAACTACATCCTCATATCCGGCATGCTTGGGTTCTCTTACAGCCGCCCCACAGTGAGCGCAGAATCTATCGCCCTCATACAGTTCTTTTCCGCATTTTGTACAAAACATCTTTTGCCTCCGTTTTTGCCTCCGTCAATGGTTTTTTAATGAATCTATCATTCCTTAATCTGTCGGCGGAGCTCCTCTTCTGTGTAAACTCTCCCCGACCTTCCTGTGTTCAGGTTGCCGGGACCGAACTTTCTGGACGGCACGCCTTTTATCAGATTGATTTTTTCCATCACTATCTCCCGTCCGGCAGTATCCGTCTGCGCTTCCGCTTCTTCAGGCTTTCCACGCTCCGTTTCTACGCTGCATGAAACCTTCCGGTCATCACCATAATCTATTTTCACCTGACCGCGCTCTATATTAATGTTTATGCAGACAGGCTGTTCGCTCAGCGACTCAAACTCATTTTCCGGCGCATACTCCTCCGATTCGCAGCGCTCCGATATGCCGACTGCGTGGGATGTATCGGATGTGTCGGGTGCACTGGAAGCATCTGAGGCTCTTTGTTTAAGCAGCTCATCGTATTCTCCCTCAAGAAAGTATTCTCTGTCTGTATCGGTCGTTCCGACGCTGTCTGTTTTTTTTCGGCGAAAGGCTTTAATGGCTGCGCCGGCTGCAGCAGCAATAATTAATACTGCCAAAACTACTGCACCTGTCAACACCCATATGTAATTTTCGCCGCAAAGCTCTTCAATTGTATTCAGAAAATCCTTCACTTTTTTCTCTCCTGATATAACAACATCCTGCATAAATGTACAACTTATAATATTATATAACAAAACAGACCTAATTGCAAAGGAAAACTATGCCCCTAAAGCCATATTCCCCTGAGCCTGCAAAGAAAAAAGACGGCTATGCCGTCCCTTTTCTGATACCTTAGCGATAACTTAATATCTTTCATTGCTTTCGCTTCTCTGATTTTTTTGGTTTTTCTGGCTTTTCTGATTTTTCTGATTGTACTCATCTGTGCAATCCGTGCAGTTGCTGTTGTTATACCTTTCGTCGGTATTTTTATTTGACTGCTTATTAGCAGACTTAATACGGTTTGTTTCTTTCATTTTCAATCCCTCCTCATGTAATATTGTGCGCTTCACGGGGCAAAGTATTATAGGTAAAATGAGGTTTTATTTTTTCATTTTTTTGTGAAAAATTGAAAAATTGAAAAACAACAAATTTTCTTGTTGACATCCGCCGTCAAAAATGTTAACATGTCAAATGTGCCAATGAAATGTGCATCTTTAGCTCAGCTGGCAGAGCACCTGACTCTTAATCAGGGTGTCCAGGGTTCGAACCCCTGAAGATGCACCAAAGAAAATAGGACAGTCTTATGACTGTCCTATTTTGTTTTTTGTTCCTAACAGGGTTCGAACCCGAGAAATGCACCTGGGACTACATAATTCTGATTGTGTTTTTCCGACTTGACACTTTATTATGCGCCTTACAGCCTCCTGCGAGAAAAAAATGCATAAACATCTGTCTCTTTGTACCCATAAACTATTGTGCTTGCAACAAGTTATATTATTTGAAAATTCGTGCTTTTTGCTCTGCATTGTGTTACAATCAAACCAACAATACACGAGCATTAAACTCATACGAATAACGAAAAACGAGGAGGTACACCTATGCTGCATGAAGTAAATTTCAAATCATTCAACGAACGTGACACCGTTTACGGCTGGATTTACGTTCCCGCTGCCGAGCCGAAGGGTATCGTACAGCTCATTCACGGCTTCGGAGAACATTCAAGACGCTACTTCCACATGATTGTAAGATATCTGGAAGCCGGATATATCGTAGCGGCAGACGATCACGTTGGACACGGTAAAACCGCCCTCGAAAACAACACCTGGGGCAACTGGGGAGACAAAGGCTGCCACACAATGATGGAAGATGAACATACGCTCAAGGAATTAGTATGCAAAATGTATCCAAATCTTCCGTTTTTTCTGTACGGACACAGCATGGGTTCAGTAATAGCCCGCGATTTTATGGCCAAGTACGGAAACGAGCTTGCAGGGGCAACTATCTGCGGTACTCTTGGAATATTCCCTGTTGAGGATGCTTTGCTGGCAAAGATGGAAAAGCTCGTGGCTGATGGACACGGAGACGAATGTGATCCTACACTGGGCGGAGACCTCCTTGGCTGGATGTGCGGGCGTTGCGGCGAAATAAAGCTGGGCAACGAGTGGATCTGTCATGATGTAAACGTTCAGAACGACCACGCTGCCGATCCATTTGATGCCTTTACAAAACCGACCACTAACAGAGCTATGCTGGATTTTGTACATATGTTTAAAGCTATCGAAGGCGCAGAATGGGCATCCAAGGTTCCAACCGCTCTGCCGATTTACAACATAGCCGGAGACGAGGACCCTGTTGGTATGTACGGTGAAGGTGTTTATCAGGTTTCAAACTGGCTCATTTCAACAGGTCATAATGTAAAAACAAAGCTTTATTCCGGCTATCGCCATGAAATCCACAACTATGCGGATATAAAGGACCGGGTTTGTGACGGAATCATAGCTTTTATGGACGGTATCGTCAAATAAGCGGAAATGTGCGCCGCCGGGTGCGCTAGCAAAACAGAAGGAGCAGCATACCCCATTGCTGTTCCTTCTTTTTTGCGGCTGCAAAATTTTTAAATCAAAATACCAATTTCCTTAGCAAAACCTATCGACATAAACCGACATAATGAGTTATAATGTGCTTCGGAAAAAATTTTGATGTGGGTTTAAATATGAAGGAGAACATATGACTAAGACTAAAGGTAAATTAATCAAGCATCCCGCCCTTTGGGCAGGCATCCTCATAGCCGTACTACTGGCTGCAGAAGCAGGGGCGGTTTTTATATTCGACAACGCCAAAGACGCAGCCTTCCTCGACTGGATACAGAACATCAGTGAGGACAGCATCGCTCAGGCGCGGGCTTTCAAACACAGAGAAAGCAACGAAAGCGATCAGATAGTTATAAATCTTACGGAAAGCGAAGATAAGCAGAACCTCGTCTCCCTTCTTAACAATATCCAGGAGATAAATGTATATGAGGCTCCTGCAGCAGAAGGTGTCTCATATGTGCTGGACATGACTGAAACCTCTGTACCTTCTTCCTCGTCCGGCAGTCATGGTGAGATTCTTATCAATGTGGTATCAGATGGCAAGCTGTACCTCACCTTTGACAGCGAAACCGGCAAGAAATTCTGCAGCAAGGGCAAAACATGGTGGATAGACTATCCTGAACTGGCAAGCTATATTTCAAATCTCATTACTCGGCGTGAAGCTCAGGTCAACGTCATTGCCGCCATGAGCCATATCAAAGCTTCGGACTTCAGCAACCCTGAAGAGCTTGGAAATGTCTCTGCCAAAAAACTGGCTGCTGCTCTCCGCCACGCTGCCAAAGAAGACAAACTGCTGGCTCTTTCCGATGAAGAAGCTTTCGGCGAGACGGATACCAGATGGTTCTGGGAAATCATCCCCGCAATCGAGGGCGACCCTGAAACAGGCATAAGCGGCAACGATATGCATTTCAGAATTCGCTGCGGTCTGGCAGAGAATATTGTGGAAATATCCTTTGGTCAGGCGGGAGCCTACGATACCGTTAAGCTGGAGGATGAAGCCCTTTACGACCTTGTGCGCTCCAGCAATGACTATAAAATAGTAGTAAAAAAAGGTGCATACAATAAATACAAGCATCTTTTGGTACCTCAGATGGAAAAAGCCCTTGAAAGCACCACAGCCGATTTGGGCACCTTCTCCGGTTATAAGGTTACCAGATTCGTAAAGGTGTGGGATTACAAGGATAACGACGGCAGCACCGTAAAGCTTTACGATTTCAAATATGCGCTCCTTCCGGAAGAACCGGAAAAAATCGTTTTGACAGGTGGCATGTATCTTGACAGCAAGATGCGTCTTCACGGCGTGGAGGCAGGGCAGTTTGCGGTGAGAGAGAAAAACGGAGAAATAATATCCGGTGCCTTTATGGGCAATGATTTCTATTATTCCCCTGACGCAGAGTCGGAGGTTTTCACGCAATCAATAGAAGAACGCAAGGCGGCTAAATCGCGCATAAGCAGCGCGCTGGCTCTGGCAGAAAAAACAGCATAAGTACATTAAAAGCGGGCAATCTGTCATGCAGACTGTCCGCTTTGCTTTATGTCTAAATGTCTGTGAATCTTTATGCCGTCATTTCGCAGGTTATGCGGCTGCCTGACCCCGACCCGCCCTGTTCTCTGAGAAAAGCTTCTGAAGCCTGATGTAAGAGCTTTCCTCAAAAGGACTTGCTATTCCCGCTTTTTTGAGGGTCTGCACATATGTATCATCCTCGCTGATACCTTCTGCAAGCAGGCGGTAGGACTCTGCAGCGCCTTTATAATCCTCTAAAGCCTTGCAGTAAAGATTTATTGCAGCCTCAGCCGAAACAGCATAGCTCAGAAAGTATACAGGATTTGTGATGCCGTCATTGCGCCATCTCCACAGCATTGACTCCAAAAACCATTCCGCAGTGGTTTTATCCCCATAGCTTTCCACAGTTTCGGCCATTATGCGGTCAAAATAGTCTCCGTCGGCATCCGCCGGCAATTTACCTTTATATATTTTTTCCTCGAATTCGTCCATTACAGTTCCGTCAATTATAAGCTCAAGCATCTCGGCAAGCTTATAGCCGCCAAGGGCCTCTGCCAGATTATCGGAAAGGGCACTTTCAAGGTATGCGGTAAACAGCATTTCATTTCCCTGTGACTGGGTTTCGCAAAGATCCATGGACCCGCTGTAAAAGTCCCCTGCTGCGGCAGCGTAATAGTGCCCCAGCTCGTGTATTACGGTAAATGCGGACTGCATTCCCGGACCGAAAAAGCAGAAAGGCACTCCCACCTCCGTGTTGTAGGCTCCGTAATAGGCCTTTTCGGAATCGGTCATCACACAATTTTTGTTTGCAAACATGTCTTTCATGTACTTTGCGGTGCTGTCCGACAGGGAATTAAAATAGTTTTTCATGTAGCCCTTTGGAATCCGCTTGCTGCTCACCTCATCGTAATCCCTCTCTAAAAGCTGCTGCAAAGCCTTCCTCTCGCTCACCGTAAGCTTATCTAGTGCATCTATCAAATCATTGCAGCTCTCAATATAAAGAGGTACTATATACTTCTTGACATAATTTCTAAAGCTCTCTCTTTGGTCTTTAGTCAATGTGCGCTGATATATTGTTTTCGAACAGCACTCATATGCGTCGGAATAGCCGTATTCCTTGGCAATGTAATTGCTGTTTTCCACATATTCTCTGTACAGGCTTCCTATCTTCTCCTCTGCCTCTTCCTCAGTCAAGGTCATGACCTCCATCTGTATATCCGTATTCCTCTCTCTTCTGGCAACAGCCTCATCGGAGAGAATAATCAAGTCGTTGAGATCCGCCTCGCTCCAGTCTTCAAAGAGCTCTTTGTATGCAGACTCCTCGGAGTTATAGAGGTCTGTAAAGATAGCAATGTATTTATCGGCGGCGCGGCCCTGGATTTTAGCTGCCTTTGAATAGCGGTCGGCGGCTTTTTCATCGGTCAGGTCGCAGCAGTACAATATGTAGGCGATGTTTGCCTGCGATGCTATTTTGTCGAATTTTTCGCTCAATTCCGATAATTTCTTTACTGCCGGATTCAAATCCTCCGTCTGCTCAAGCAGTCCGCGGCACTCTTCTACATCAGCATCGAAGCTCAGCAGGTCTTTTTCGGTAAGGGTGTACTTAAGGTGTGGATTTATAAGCTTGTCGGAAGCTTCGCTTTTATTCCCTGTCTTATTATCTGTCTTTTTACCTGTCTGCCCCGATGGCTGGGAGGTAACAGCCTGGGTCTTTGAAATGACGGATTCCTGCTCTCCGGCAGGCTCTACTTCAGCAGACTCCCCAACCGTGTCCTGCACCTGCTCCGCGGCACTCTGAGCCTGCAACTCCGGCTCTGTGATTGTCGTTTGATTACTTCCTGTTCCGCAGCCTGTGAGCACAGTAAGCAGTATGCACAGGATGAGCGCTTGAGAAATAATGCTTGTTAATCTGTTTCTGTGTTTCGTCTTCATGTATTACCCCTTTTATTTTTGAAAATATCTCATGGTTAATTCTAACCTTTTTCAACGTCGGGCGCAATACTTTTAAATATTTTCCCGTTTCTGCCTTTTAAGACGCAAAAACTGTTGACAGATGTAACCTCTCCATAGTACAATGTGGTTACAATCGTAAACAGTTGTTTTATATTTATCTATACTAAAGGAAAGGATGATTAAAATGTATCTGACCGACGCGGAATGGCAGGTCATGGAATGTCTCTGGGATAATGGCGGTCTTACGGGGCGAGAGGCCGTCTGCCTGCTTCAGGAAAAAATGGGCTGGAGCCGGAGCACCACCCTTACTCTGCTCCGCCGCCTCGAAAGCAAAAACGCCGTATCTTCCCAATCAGAGGACGGACCCAAAACCTTTTTCTCTGCAATTAAAAGGGAGGACGCGGCGCTGAAGGAAACGAAAAATTTTCTTGACCGCATATACAAAGGAAGCCTCAGTCTTATGGTGAGCTCACTGACCGAGAAGGAGGCTCTGTCAAAGGAGGAAATCGATAAGCTGTACGATCTGCTTAAACAGCTAGAGGAGGGGAATTGAGATGATAGAATGGATTGTTAGTTCAAGTGTTCTGATTTTAATCGTTATTGCACTTCGCTTTGTTCTTAAGGGGAAAATCAGTCCGAGGATGCGCTGCTTTCTTTGGGCTGTTGTGATGCTTCGTCTGCTGATTCCTTTCAGCTTCGGGGCCACAGATTTCAGTGCAGCACAAGGGGTTTCCAACGTATCTCAGGTAAAGGAATTTAACAGCCTTGCTCCTGTAGAGAATATTTCGCGGCTTGATGGGGAATCCGCAGAAATCACATACAGAGACAGTGTACTTTACGGCAGAAGCAAAACAGCCTACGAGCCGGACAAATCAGTTCTCTTCAAGTCGGCAGAATATTTTGACCGTATGGAAAGAATGCTGTTTCTGAGGAAAGCCGCCTCCATTGTCTGGCTTGGCGGCATAGCGTTAATGACTGCTGTCTTTCTGTTTTCCAATCTGCGGTTTGCATCCATGCTGAAAAGGTCACGGCACCCATTGGCAGACTGCTGCGGTTATGACATTTCGGACATTTCCTGCCCTGTGTATATTACGCAGTCCGTTAAGACACCGTGCCTCTTCGGCCTGATTTCTCCGGCAATCTACATTACACCGGCAGCCGCCGGAGACACCGCTGTGCTGCGCCATGCCCTGCAGCACGAAAACACCCATTATCTTCGCCGAGATAATCTCAGGGCGGCGGTGCGCTGCATCTGCCTTATCCTTCACTGGTACAATCCTCTTGTCTGGCTTGCAGCATTTCTCTCCGTGGAAGATTCAGAGCTGGCCTGCGACGAGGCAACAATCCAACGTCTCGGGGAGGACGAAAGGCTTTCCTATGGCCGCACTCTCATTGATATGACTTGTCAGGGACACAGCGGATTGACGGTTACGGCTACCACAATGGTCGGCAGCAAAAACACTATAAAAAGGCGCATAGAAAGCATTGCAAAAAAACCTAAGATTGCGGCAGGAACGCTGGCAGCCGTTATTGTCATTGCAGCCATAGCTATTGTATTCACCTTTGCAGGGCCTGAAAATGAGTCCTTCTATGACTGGCTGCAGTCTGTAGAGACTGACGATATAACATATGCAGATGTATCCAAGAACTCTCCAAAGGAAGGATATCAGGTCAAGGTATATCTGGATGACTTTGAGAAACTTCCGGTTATTCTGGACCATTTGCACAAGGTACAGCCCGAGGGCTTAAAAGAATGTGATGCCGGTGAGACAGGCAGTTACGATTATCAGGTTTATATAAAAACACCAATCTGGGAAACCAGACCGGATGATGGCTTCAGAGAATATCTGTTTAATATCAACAGTGACGGAAAAGTATATGTCACCTTCGACTCAGAGACCGCCCGTCTTTACTGCCGCAAGGGTAAAAGCTGGGTATTCAGCTCTACGGAGCTTTATGAGTATATTTCCGGACTGACGGATGAATGGTTTATCCCCGGCGCTGCACCCGACGCTCTCACCGCTATGGCAGCCGTAAAAGCATCCGATTTTACCACACCGGAAATGCTGAGAAATATAACGCCGGAAAAGCTTGCTGCCGCTCTCAACGCTGCCGCCGCCGCAGGTCAGGTGGTGGATTTCGATGAAAAATCCTCTCCTTACTATCAGACCGATATCATGTGGTGCTGGGATGTGGGAGATGCCTATATGGAAGGCAATATGGAGGAGGGTGTCAGCGGTCACGATCTGCACTTTGATATCAAATGTGATCTGACTCCCGATATTGTAAAGGTCACCTACGGAACAGTACCGAACCTCGAAACAATCTACTTGAAAGACACCGATCTCTATAATACGGTCCGAAGCTGCTCAGATGTCGAAGAATTTGTGGACACCGCTGCCTATGAAAAGTTTAGGTATATTTTGGTTCCGCAGATGGA
>JAEDNK010000029.1 GCA_016302545.1 Bacillota bacterium | reverse complement strand
GGTTCCGATGTTAATATGCGGTTTGGTTCTTTCAAACTTCTGTTTTGCCATTTTGTGTGTTCCTCCTGATTATATAACGTTATTTTTTGGAAGCGTGGCATTGGGCGTCCCCAAAGCCACTCACTTCATTCTACCATATTTGGGCAGGTTTGCAAGAAAATTTTAAGCTAAAAAAGTTGATTTTTATAAAAAATATATAAAAAAACTGCCACCCTTTTATCTTAACCTATTGACATATTTTCCGCAGGGTTTATAATATGTTTTATGAATTATTATGCACGGGAGGTTAAAAAAAATGAATAGAAAAATTTTGTTGTTCGGAGTTGATGATAATCAGCAGGAAAAGATAAAATCATTTTGCAGTTCCTTTTCCGTCGAAGTAAGTCCCGTAGAAAAAAAGGACTGCAATCAAACCATAGGAAGTCTTGCGGGCATACCTAAGGCAAAAAATACTTTTGGTCGCATGAGCAGGGGCAAAACAGCCTCCACAGGTAAAGCAGCGGAGGCCAATTGCGACATGCCGGCATTTTCCGAGCCTATGATGGTATTTTGCAACCTCGAACAAGAGGTACTCAATCAGTATCTTGAAGGGTATAGCGGAGCGGGAATCGAAAAAATTGCGCTGAAAGCCGTTTTAACACCTTACAATGTATCATGGACGCCTAAGCAGCTTTTCGAAGAATTAAGAGAAGAACATAATGCCATGACGAAGCAAAAATAAACAGCCTTTCCCTATGGCAGCGACGATATGGTCAGGGAAAGGCTGCTTTTCTTTTTTAATAATTATACATCATATAGATGTACATCATTCTACTGTCACGGACTTCCTTTTCAGTCTGCCGTATACACTTCTTCTGAGCAATGCATAAAGCACAGAGAACAGCGGTATAAAGACTATGATTCCGAATATGCCGGAAACCTTTCCTCCTACCACCACGGCAAGCAAGGTCCATATAGCCGGAAGCCCCACGGAGCCTCCCACCACTCTCGGATAGACAATCTGCCCTTCGATCTGCTGCACCACAAGGAACACGATTACAAATATTATAACCTGCTTTAAGCCTTCAACGGAAATGAGCAGAATGCCGAAAGCCATTCCTATAAATGCGCCCACGAAAGGTATCAGAGACATTGCGCCGATAATCAGAGCAATGGTAGCCGCATACGGGAACTTGCCTATGGTCAGAGCCACAAAGAACATCAATCCAAGTATTGTGGCTTCCAGACACTGCCCTGACAGAAAGTTTGAGAAAACCTTGTACGACAGTGAAGCTATATCACATATCTCATCTGCCCATCCTTTTTTGAAGTAGGCGTATACAATTTTTTTAGCCTGAACTCCAAGCTTCTTCTTGCTGAGTAAAATGTAAATAGCAAATACAAGTCCGAAGCCGAAGTTGCTCACCACACTGAACACACCACTGGCCGCCTGCCCCGCCGTAAAGAGAATCTTTCCCGAATTATTTTTAAGGCTTTCCACAATAGTGGAAAAATCAAGCTTTGCCAGCCAATTCCCAGCTACGGAGGTGTCTATGCCGTAGCTTTCTGCCGTAGCCAGCCAGCCCGGATATGCCTCGCGCACCATAGCAGCAATGCTCATGAAGGACTCCGCCAGATTAGGGAAAATCACTCCCGCTATTAAGCTTATAACCGCCGCAAACAGAATAAGGGTAACAATCAGGCTCAGCGCCGCCCGCAGTCGCACCAGCCATTTCATCGGTTTTTTGCTGTTTATTTTGTCAATCTGCTTTTCAAAGAAATGCATCGGCACGTTCAATATAAACGCGATTATTCCCCCGACAATCAGAGGCATGAAAAGTCCAATCACCGTTCCGATTACTCCTGCAACCGTTTTAAAGTTCATCAGCGCAACCAAAAGGGTCACGCCCAGAACCACAAGAATTATATTTTGCTTAAATCTGACATTTTCATTGGTATTCTTCATATCTTTTGTATCCATCTTCCGCCCTTTTCATCAATTATAAAACTGTCTGATAATATATCATAACTACCAATTTACAGTATTGTCAATCTGTTTTTTCTGCTCCTCTGCAGAAAGTCTCAGATAAATGGCAGTGGTGTTCATATTTTCATGACCCATGATATCCGCCAGCAAGGCTATGTTCTTATTTTTCTCAAGAAAGTGTATAGCAAACAGATGCCTGAAGGAATGAGGATGCAGCACCTCCTCCCTTATTCCGTATCTCCTGCCGTACTTTTTCATCTGCTGTGAAACGCCCCTGGTAGTCATCTGCTGCCCGTATCTGTTGGGAAAGAGATAGCGTGAGTCTGTTTCTGCAAAATAGTATTTGCTCTCCTCAATGAGATTTTGCGGAATAAGAATTTTTCTCACCTTGCCTTTGGTCCATAGCGCCTGCTCTCCCGTTTTGATACTTTTCCTTTCCAGACGCACAAGCTCAGAGGCCCTGCACCCTGTCGCCGCCATAAACTTTATCATATAGTAAAGCTTGTCGTTCCCGTCGGTCTTAAGACACTTCAGAAAATAACGATATTCCTCCATAGTTATAACATTCTCCAGAGTTGTCCTGTTATGTACTTTAATATTCTTTACCTTGTACTCGGGATGACCGATAAAGTCGCAGTATACATTCATGGAAATGCACCTTATGGCTGCTGTCCGCGGCTTCCACCTCTCGATCTGCCACTGCTTGAATTCCATCATGTTCTTCTTGTTTACCTCATCGTACTTCTTAAAATACACCCCTACCGACCGTGCATAGCTGTCCACAGTGTTGATTGAGCGCTCCATGTCAAACAGGTATGTCTTGAATTCCTCCAGTCTTTTTTCCATAGTTTCTTAACCTCTTTTCATTAGTATTTTCCCAAATTTTAGGGAATAGTGTGTCCTTAAAATTCTACTAATGGGTTAAGTTATTGTAAAGTTATATGCCCCTATATACCGCCGTAAAAGATGCTCATTATGTTCCAGATGCTTATCCCTGCAAGCCCGTATTCTTCCACCAGTGCCAGTCTCGCAGTCCAGCTCTGCTCATTCTCAAACCAGACTATATGCTCTGTGCCGTCCGGTGCTGTATAAGTAAAGAAAGGTGCCTGCGCCTCCTCGTCATACTGAACAGGCACTCCGTAGTATGCGGCTCTTGCCTCTGCCTGATAATTGGTGAGCTTTTCGGCCCGGCTTTCCCCGTCGACAAAGGGAAGTGCCCAGTCGTAACCGTAGTTGCTCATGCCCATGAGAATCTTCTCCGCAGGTATCTGAGTGATGCCGAATTCGATTATCCTTCTCACATTGTTAATAGGCGATACAGGCAAAGGTGGCCCAAAGGTATATCCCCATTCATAGGTCATCAAAAGGCAGTAATCCGCAGCCTGCCCCATGCCTGCATAGTCGTGTCCCTGATACAGAAGTCCCGGCTGGTCGATGCTGGTCTTAGGTGCCAGCGCCACTGTGGTGAGATACCCCTGAGGGGACAGCCTTTCCCGGGTGCGGGCAACCAGCTGTACATAATCCTCTGCATATTCGGCAGCCAGATATTCAAAGTCAAAATCCACTCCGTTCATCCCTTTTGCCTTTATGTTTCCTTCTATATTATTTATCAGATTTTCCTCCGCCTGTGGATTGTTAAATACCTCTATGGCTATGTTATCGTTAAACATGCCGCTTTCGTCCATGGGCGTCAGTACCATCAGGGTTTTTACTCCCGCCTCACGAGCCGGTTCTATCAGGTTATAATCCTCCAGATTTAGAAGCTCTCCGCTCCCCGTAAACCCGTAGCTGAAGGACGAAAGCCAAGTGAGTCTGGGCAGCCACCACTGCAGGGTTCCCGGGGCGATTGAAGGATAAGCATACCCGTTTACTATATAGTCAGGCAAAATATCACCTCCTCTTATCAAAATATTCTATTCAAAAAAGGCTGGTATATATGTATTAAAAGTGATACAATTTATATATAAAGATTAAGGAGGGGATAAGATGTCTACTAACTACGGCGGCTATATGGGCAAGGTCATGCACATAGACCTTACCACCGGCCGGACAGATGAGTACCCTTGGTCGGATGAAGAAAGAAGGCTCTACATAGGCGGCAAGACCATGGCGGCCAAAATTCTCGGAGATAACCTGAAAAGCGATACCAAAGCCTTTTCCGAAGAAAACATGCTGGTAATCACCACCGGCCCCTTTACCGGCTCCGGCGTACCGAGCTCCAGCCGTTTCAACATCTCCACCCTTTCTCCGCAGACAGGGATTCTCACCTCCTCAAACTGCGGAGGCAATTTCGGCTACTACCTGAAGAAAGCAGGCTTTGACGCTCTGGTAATCAGCGGCAAAAGCGAGAAACCCGTCTGGCTGGAAATACATAACGACAGCTTTACCTTTCACAATGCAGCGGATATATGGGGTATGCACACGGGAAAGGTGCAGCAGGTTCTGGACGAAAAGCTTGCGTCGGCAAAAGGCGACAAAGCAGTAAAGAACGGCAAAATAGTAATCGGTCCTGCAGGAGAAAATCTGGTGCTGTACGCATCTATAGTCAGCAACGAAAGACTGGCAGGCCGAGGCGGTACCGGAGCTGTAATGGGCTGGAAAAACCTTAAAGCCATAACCGTTTCCGGAAACCACGAGGTAAAGGTATACGACAAGGAAAAGCTGGATACCCTCAACAGAAAGTGGTTTAAGTATCTTAAGTCGCACCCTCTCACAGGAGACCAGCTGCCGAGACTTGGAACCGCCGGTCTGGTATCCACCATGCAGATGAGAGGTCAGCTTTCCACCAAGAACTATAATTACGGACAGTACGATGATTTCGAAATGGTAAACGGCGAAACTCTGGCCGAAGAATATAATATTGTAAACAAAGGCTGTCTCACCTGCCCGATTAAGTGCGCCCGCACCGTGGAGGTAGACGGTAAGGCAGTCAAGGGACCTGAGCTTGAGACTCTTGGCCTTCTGGGCGGCGGCATACTCAACAACGACCTTTACTCCATACTGAAATGGAACTATGAGCTTGACGAACTGGGCATGGATACCATCTCCGCTGCAAGCACTCTGGCCTTTGCCATGGAGGCAAAGGAGAAAGGCCTGTGGGATAACGGACTTGAATTCAACGAAGAGAACAAAGATAAAATATCTCAGGTTTGGGAGGACATTGCATACCGCCGAGGCATAGGCGAGGAGCTTGCCAACGGCTCCAGATGGTGCTCCGAAAAGTACGGCGGCAAAGAATTTGCCATCCACTCCAAGGGAATGGAACTGGCGGCCTACGAGCCCAGAAGGTCTGTAGGTCTGGGACTTGGCTATGCCGTATCAAACAGAGGCGGCTGTCACCTTAACGGCGGCTATATGGTTCTGTTGGAAGGGCTCAGCCTTAATGTCAACGCTCAGACCCCTCACGGCAAGCCGGACTTTACCGTAATATTTCAGGACCTTATGGAGGGAGTTTCCTCCTGCGGGCAATGCCTTTTTACCACATACGCATTCTTCCCGCCTCCTCTCATCAGCCACCCTCAAAGCTGGTATACCAAAGTCTTCTGCAAGGCTGTACCGGTGCTCGGACCTGTGCTGAGACTGCTCAATAAGTTTCCGAGAGTTGTCTGCTTTAACCTTCCGGTGATCTTCAACCAGTCCAAGGCACTTCACCTGGTGACCGGAATGCCTGTAACCTTCGGTTCCTTCTTCAAGGCAGGCAAACGAGGCTATACTCTGGAGAGACATATAAACTCCCGCTTCGGTATCAGCCGCAAGGATGACTCCCTCCCTGCAAGGCTCACCGATGTGCCTCAGGTAGAGGGAGACGATTCTACACGAGTACCTCTGGAAAGAATGAAAAATGTGTATTACCACGCAAGAGGCTGGAGCGACGACGGAGTACCTACGCCTAAGACTCTTCGCAAGCTGAACCTTGACAAGCTTGACAGCTATAAAGTGACCTGCGAAGAATTCAGGGCATCGTCAGGAGGTGCATCAGAATGATTAAAATCAAGCTTTTCGGTTCTCTCCGCCTTAAGACAGGCTGCAAAGGTCTTGACGCTCAGACGGAGGATGTAAAAACGGTAAAAGACGCCTGCGCCCTCATGGCGGAAGCCACAGGCATGAAGCCGTCCGAATACAAAAACTGCGTGATAATGCTCAACGGCAAACAGACAAAGCTTTCATCAAAGCTCAGTGACGGTGACGAGCTTGTTTTCCTCGCCCCGTCCGGCGGCGGCTGATGAGACCGCCCACAGCTAAAGGAGGTGCTTTAATTGGCATATAAAATAATTTCTTGCTGCGCGGGCTGCAGGCTCTGCGCAAAAAGCTGTCCTACGGGGGCCATTTCCGGAAACCTTAAAGAAGTTCATACCATCGACCCGGAGAAATGTATCGACTGCGGGCTCTGCGGCAAGTTGTGCGCTTTTGGAGCCATTCGCAACAACCGGGGGCAGGAAACCACAAAAGTTCCTAAAACAGACTGGAAAAAACCGGTCTTCGATGAGTCCATATGTGTCGGCTGCAGCGTATGCGTAGAGAACTGCCCTGAGAACTGCCTCGAAATCGAAGCTCCTAAGTTCCACGGTGACATCAATACAATAGCCCGGCTTGCAAGGTCGGAGGATTGCATAGATTGCAGAATATGCGCCAATGTATGTCCTATTGACGCAGTACGCTTCTAAAGGAGGAAAAACAATGGGAAAGATGTATTGCAGAATTTATCAGGCTGTATTTAAAATCGGCATGTACCTGATTCCATGGGGAATGCCTGAAACCCTGGAAGGTCCAGGCTCCGTAAAAAAGCTGCCGGAGCTGATTAAGGAAAAAGGGTACAGCAAAGTGCTGGTTGTAACAGATAAGGTCCTTATGGATTTAGGTCTTCCAAAGGGAATGCTTGAAGCCATGGACGAGGGCGGAATTGAATATGTGATTTACGACGGAGTTCAGCCTAATCCTACGGACAGAAATGTAAACGAGGGTCTTAAGCTGTTTAAGGAAAATGGCTGTCAGGCCATGGTAGCCTTTGGTGGCGGCTCCCCTATGGACTGCTGCAAGGGCATTGGAGCCATGGCAGTAAAGAAAGGCAAAACAGTAGAGCAGCTGCAGGGACTGTTTAAGGTTCTCCACAGAATTCCTACAATTTTCGCTGTGCCTACCACTGCCGGCACAGGTTCGGAAACCACCGTAGCAGCAGTTATAACCAACGAAAAGACTCACCACAAAGCTTCCATGAACGACACCAGCCTCATGCCTAAGTATGCCGTTCTTGACCCTGAGCTTACGGTAGGGCTGCCTCCAAAGGTAACCTCCACCACCGGAATGGATGCTCTGTGCCATGCAGTAGAGGCTTACACCAATAATACATACAACAGTAAGCTGGAAAAGAAGCTTTCGGAAGATGCAGTAAAGCTCATATATGACAATCTTTACGAGGCATACACTGACGGAAGCAACATCAAAGCTCGCCAGAACATGCAGAAGGCGGCATTCTATGCAGGCCGCGCCTTTACAAGAGGCTGTGTAGGCTATGTTCACGCCATCGGACACACCCTCGGAGGTCTCTACGGAACTCCTCACGGACTGGCAATGTCCGTAATCCTCCCTCATGTAATGAGACAGTTCGGCTCGGCAGCCCACGAAAGGCTTGCCCGTCTTGCCGAGGTCTGCGGCATGACAGGTGCAAACGATGCGGAAAAAGCCGAGAAGTTCATCAGCTGGATTGAAGAGATGAAAGCCAAGATGGATATCCCTGCAGGTCTTGATGTAATCAAAGACGAGGATGTTCCACAGATTATAGAGTGGGCCATGAAGGAGGCAAATCCTCTCTATCCTGTCCCTGTAGTCTGGGATAAGGCGGGCTTTGAAAAGTGTATCAACACCATCAGAAATGCTTAGATATCCGGTTCCTATTAATTTCGGTTAATTTTCCACCTAAAATGCTCAAAAACCTCTGTTTGATGGGAGTTTGTTCCCTAAAACAGAGGTTTTTCAATTATTCAATTTCACCCGGCTCTATATACCCTGCTTCTGCCATACACACCAGCACCTGCTGCCTGCGCTGCTCTGCCAGTGTCGGATTCACATCCGGCGAATATACCGACGGTGCGTTTGGAATCCCCGCAAGCATGGTACATTCATAATCATTCATTTCCGACGGAGCTTTCCCGAAATAGCCCATGCAAGCATCGTAAACGCTGTAATATCCCGAACCGAAATAGATGGTATTCACGTAAAGCTCCAGAATCTTCTCCTTCTCGTAAAGCTCTTCTATGCGCCCGGCCACCAGAACCTCCGCTACCTTACGGCTGTACTTCTTTTCCTGGGAAAAATACATGATTCTCCCAAGCTGCTGAGTTATGGTGCTGCCGCCCTCCACAATTTCCTTGCTCTTAATATTGCGCCAGGCTGCTCTTGCCGTGGATATTATGTCGAAGCCTCTGTGATACAGAAATCTCCGGTCCTCCGCAGCGATTATCGCCTTAATGTATGTCTCCGGAAGCTCATCGTAGGTGGTGTAGTGTTCCTTTTCCATGATTTCTGCAGCCTTTTCCTCTACGGAAATCTCTTCCACGGCATCCAGATACATCTGATACCCCTGACCTATTACTATGGATGCTGCCGCCACAATCACTATGATAGCCAGCAGCAATATCCTTTTAATTAATCTCATAATCTTTCCTCCCGAAGGCCTTTCGGTTTACCTTATGCCTGCTCTATGCCATCCCAAGCGCCAGACCTATAAGCCTTACAATAAGTGCCGCTGCCCAAGCAACAGCGCACTGCCATACCACTATGCCTGCCGCCCACTTGCCGCCAAGCTCACGATTGATTGAGGCAACAGCCGCAACACAAGGTGTGTAAAGCAGGCAGAATACCAGAAGCGAAATCGCTGCCAGCGGGCTCAGCAATGCTGTGATATCCTCTGTACCGCCCAGAAGCACCGTGAGAGTGGAAACCACGCTTTCCTTGGCCATGAATCCGGCAATAAGCGATGTGGAAATTCTCCAGTCACCAAAACCCAGCGGTGCAAATACAGGTGCTATAAATCCCGCTATAACGGCCAGCATACTGTCGTGGGAGTCGCTCACAATATTGAGTCTGAAATCGAAGGTCTGAAGGAACCATACAACGATTGAAGCTATAAAAATCACGGTGAAGGCTCTCTGCAGGAAGTCCTTTGCCTTGTCCCACAGCAGCATGGCTACATTTTTAGCTCCCGGCATCCTGTAATTCGGCAGCTCCATAACAAAAGGCACAGCCTCGCCCTTAAACATAGTTCCCTTAGAAATGAGGGCGCACAGAATTCCTATGATTATTCCGGTGAAATAAAGTCCTACCATGATGATAGCTCCTTCCCCCGGGAAAAATGCCGCCGTGAAAAAGCCGTAAATAGGCAGCTTGGCCGTGCAACTCATAAATGGCGTCATCATTATGGTCATTTTACGGTCTCTTTCTGAAGGCAGGGTGCGGCTTGCCATAACCCCCGGCACGGTACAGCCGAAGCCGATAAGCATTGGCACAATTGACCGTCCCGAAAGTCCTATCTTTCGTAGCAGCTTATCCATTACAAAAGCGATTCTCGCCATATATCCGCTGTCCTCCAAAAAGGACAGGAAGAAAAACAGTGTTACGATTATAGGCAGGAAACTCAGCACGCTTCCTATGCCGCCGAAGATTCCGTCGATTACAAGGGAGTGAAGCATCGGGCTTACATTCCATGCGGAAAGGGCGCTGTCTGTCAAAGCAGTCAGAGCCTCTATTCCCTGCTCCAAAAGACCCTGAAGCCATGCGCCTATCACATTGAAGGTAAGCCAGAAAACCAGCGCCATTATACCGATAAATGCAGGAATTGCAGTATATTTGCCGGTGAGTATTCTGTCTATGGCTCTGCTTCTCTCGTGTTCCTTGCTCTCGTGAGGTTTGACAACAGTTTCGTCGCAGAGCTTCTGTATGAACCCGAATCTCATATCCGCCATTGCTGCAGACCTGTCAAGGCCTCTCTCCTCTTCCATCTGGCAGATTATGTGCTCAAGCATGTCCTTTTCGTTATCGGAAAGCTTCAGGGCTTCAAGCACCAGCGGGTCACCTTCTACAAGCTTTCCTGCTGCAAACCGCGCAGGTATTCCTGCAAGCTTTGCATGGTCCTCGATGAGATGCATGATGCCGTGGAGACATCTGTGCACGGCTCCTCCGTTTTCGTCCTTGTCGCAGAAGTCGGTTCTGCCCGGCTTTTCCTGGTACTGGGCGATGTGCAGAGCATGACTCACAAGCTCATCTATACCCTCGTTCTTGGCTGCTGAGATTGGAACCACCGGAATTCCCAGCATGTTTTCCATTTCATTTATATGTATGGTTCCGCCGTTTCCGCGAACCTCGTCCATCATGTTCAGCGCCAGCACCACCGGAGTGTCAAGCTCCATAAGCTGCATGGTCAGATAAAGGTTTCTTTCTATGTTTGTCGCATCCACAATGTTGATAATACATGTAGGCTTTTCTTCGAGAATGAACTGTCTCGACACGATTTCCTCGCTGGTATACGGGGAAAGGGAATAGATTCCCGGCAAGTCCGTTACCAGAGTTTCAGGATTATTTCTGATGGCGCCGCTTTTCTGGTCCACCGTTACCCCCGGAAAGTTGCCTACGTGCTGATTGGAGCCCGTAAGCTGGTTAAAGAGGGTTGTCTTGCCGCAGTTCTGATTGCCCGCCAGCGCAAAGGTCAGCTTTGTGTCCTTCGGCAGCGGGTGTTCGTCTGCCTTGGTGTGATACTTGCCTCCTTCACCAAGCCCGGGATGCTCCGCCTTCTTGGTCTTCTTATCTGCAAAGCCGCCTTTCTCACCCTTCCTCTCTGCATCGTGTGCCTTTGCAATCTCTATCTTTTCCGCATCTGCCAGCCTGAGAGTCAGTTCATATCCGTGTATCAGAAGCTCCATAGGATCCCCCATGGGAGCGTATTTTACCAGTGTTACCTCTGCCCCCGGTATTACGCCCATATCCAGGAAATGCTGCCTGAGGGAGCCTTCACCGCCTACAGAGGTTATAGTTGCAGTTTGTCCTATATGTAAATCTTTAAGTGTATGTTGTGTGTTTGATGTCATCGTCTGTATGTCCTCCCACATACGGTTAGTATACGCTAACCGAGGGAAAAAGTCAAGGAGAGCGGAGTTTCTTATACCGCAGTCCTTATTTTTATATCTAATCGTGATTTACTAAATCATGATTTTATATTATTATATACATACCCAAGCAATCTCACACGGGAGGAAAAACTATGGCAGACATTATTTTAACCCTTTTGCCCCTTACATTCCTTATAGCATCGGCTCTCCTTACAAAAAAGATGGCCGAGTCCATGATTGCCGCGGCTCTTCTTGCCATGGTGATTCTGTACAGAGGGGATTTTCTGGGCGGCACCATAGACTCCCTTTACAATACTCTTTCCAACTCCTCCTACCAGTTCGTCATCTTTATTCTGGTGGGCTTCGGCGGAATGATAAAGCTGCTGCAGGAATCCGGCGCTCTGTCCGGCTTTAACAATCTGGCTTCCGGACTGGCTTCGGGGCCGCGCAAGCCTTTGCTGCTGGCACTTCTCATGTCCTTTATAATGTTTGTGGATGAGTATCTCAGCGTACTTGCGGTGACCTTTTCTCTCAAGGGTACCACGGACAGAAACGGAATACCCCGTGAACACCTGGCATTTCAGTGCAATGCCGTAGGCTGCTGGCTCTGGGGTTTATCCCAAAGGCAGGCACACTGAAGCAGGCCTATGAAAGAGTGGCGGCAGGGGGTCCTGCCCTTGCCGAAGAAGAACAGCAAAAATCTTTGGTAGACATAGAAATGCCTGACGATGCCAAAACCTCATCCGCCCTCAACGCTATAATCCCAATATTCTCCCTCGTCATCGGAGTGCTTATCTGCGATAACGACCTCATACACGGAATATTTCTGGCCTTGGCTGCGCAGTTTATCCTGTATGTTCCCCGGAAGCTCATGAGCATTTCTGAGTTCTTCGGTTATTTCTTTGAAGGTGCAAAATCCATGACTTCTTTAGCCATAGTCATCTGCTTTGGCTTCATGCTGAGCAGCGCAAATCAGGAGCTTGGACTCTTTGATCTTCTGATCAGCGTTACAGGCACTGCTGTTCCGGGCTGGGTTCTCCCTGCTTTGGCTTTTGTTCTGGTGGGCTTCACTACCTTTGCCACAGGGGGCTGCTGGACCATGCAGATAATCTCCATACCGATTTTTATTCCCGTGACTCTCGCTGCGGGTGTTCCTGTAAAGCTTGTTATCGCAGCCATTATGAGCGCCGTTACTCTCGGTTACAGCTGCTGCTTCTATGCCGACTCGGTGTTTATGACTTCAGCAGGAAGCGAAGTTTCCAATATGAGAATAATAAAAACCGCTATGCCTTATGCATCGGCTATAGCGGTCATAACTTTGTGCGGTTATCTGGCTGCGGGATTGCTGGTTACCTAAAAAAGTTTATAAACTACTAAAAGAAAGCCTTTTCTATTCCTGAATGACAAATAGTGCCGGCCTTATATCCGTTCGCTGTTATCAATAATCTTTTAATCTCGATAGCTGCGCCAGAAATACCAGTGTTTCTTTCAATCCTATCAATTTGATTCATACCTTCTGTATAGCAAACACCATCTGGCTTTCTACTTCCCCCAAGATGCGTCCCTTGATAACCACATTCTTCAACCAATAATTCTATAGTTTTCATTTCAAATAATCTGTTTTGTGTAGAATCATATGCTAAATCAATTAACGCCAAATAATCATGTGACAAATGAGTTAACTCTTCTCTTACTTCTTCTTTAACTTCAATTAAATCAGAACAAGTTAAATCTTGTGATAGCGGCAAAGTAAAATCATTTATACTATCATTCCAAAAAAACTCATATCCACCTGTTATGATATTCAATCCGATATTGATCAACCCTTGAATATCATAACTCCGTCGAAACCCCAGCGATTTACCCGAAGAAAACTTGCCAAACATCAATTAACTTCGTTAACCTCTCTTTGTGTCTTCGTTTTGGAGTTTTCGAAGTCTGTCTTTTGAAAGCGGATATGCCGCAGACTGTCTCTTCGATAGTAAATACTATCTCTTTGAGATTTTTTATTAACGCTTGGAAAACCGCAATGCGTTGCAATCACTATATTTCGCAATTCGTTTTGCAAACGTGTTGCAAACTGTGTGCGTTGAATTACCGTTATTCACCTCTGTTTAAACGAACACTATACTTTGTTTTATCTGTATTAGTTTTCTTCTTAACTATACATACTAATGCTTGCAACAAATAGCAAATGTATTATTGCGCCTAATGACAAAAACAATCCCACCAAAGTATATAGAACACTTTCTACAACTCTCTCTTTCTTTTGGAGTCTTTTGATGCCAAAAAAAGCAAAATAGATTCCAAATGTGTAAGGAATTAGTATTCTAGTTAAAATCTTTACTCCGAATGCACTCATATCGTCCTCCTTAATCAATTTGACCCCTTAAAAGAAAGATTGCCTTTATAGCCAATTCCCTTAACCCATCTACCTCCTTGATGCTTGTAAATCGCCCATTCATCACAGGAAAGAGAAACTTTAGTATACGTATAGCCTTTATACCCTTGATATGTACAATAAGCAGATAAGCCGAGTAGCACCCAGTTAAGTGCTGGAATTACTTTTGATCCAAGTTTTGATACAATTAAAGTGGTAGCTTTCTCTTTCGCTTTCTTTGTTAAAAGTGTGGTCGCAGCTGAAGCACTTAGCCCTGGAAGCCCCAGTGTTGCATTATTTAATTTAAATGAATCTGAGTATACTGTTTCTATTTTATAGTTTTGAGGCTTTGTAGACGTTGTAGGATCTGCAACAATTGGAAAAGAGCTATTTTTGTCAAAACAAACTACTTGTGTTAAAACATTATCACTTGCTATATAGCTTGTATTTACAATTTTGCCATCAGCATCTTTAGCCCATGCAGGTTCAATTACTGCAATAATATCCAAGTATTCTTCATCTGATTCCATGTCAATATAGGTATTATTTTTATCAACTATATAGATCCAGCCCTTTTCTTCGGTTTCCTTTCCGTAATATTCTTCAGCTGTCATTAGTTCATATCCTTTTGGAAGATTATATTTAAATTCGTATTCTTTAGGAGCAGTTGCATCGTTTATAACAATCATACATCTTACTCCCTCAATAGTCAATCCATCTTGTTCTTCTTGAACTGCTTGAACCGCAATAGAAACCGTATCGTCTTCACTATAAATAATCGTTCCTTTATCACTTACTACAGCATTCGTACTTTCTACATCTTTTGGGAATCCAATAGAGAAACCTTTTCCTTCAAAAGGTTCCAAAGAAATCTGATCCGAACCCTTTTTTGGAACTTCTAATTTCAGACCTTCCCCTTCAATTGCTAAATCGTCTCCATGAATATCGACTTCATCATTGACATCCTTTGTTCCTACGAGAGTTTCAACAAATTCAGCTTGACTTTGTTCAAATGTTTGCAATCCATGATTAGTTTCCGTTGCAAAAGCTGCTCCGCATGAAGAAACTATCAGTGATATTGAAATCATACAGGATAATATTTTTTTCATAATTGTTCACCCTTTCATTTTAACTTAAAATGCAACTATCGTACTATACTTTGTCACGGTCTTTGTTTTCGACAGTTGTCTTGCCTGCTCTTCCAACAATCTTTCCTGTTACTTCTGCAGTACTTCCTGAAAGAGAAATAGACGCAGATGCTGTTGAATAATATTCTGCCATCAACTCAATATCTGGAGTAGATGAAACTGCACCGAATGCAGTTGACGCAGTAAGCAGCAAAATAAGACATACTGTTGACAATACTTTGAATTTTCTCATAGTCTCACCCCCCCTCAAAGATATTTTCAAACATAATAACTCACCTTTTCTTCATTTCGGGACAAGCAAATTTAAAAAATATTAAAAAATTAAATATTGAAATTTTTTATTTCTTTTCTTCTAACCGTTTGATATAATGTATTTAATTTACTAAAGGGGTACAAACATGCTTAATTTATACTTAACACTCATTGATTCCGACGAAGATAAAGTCAGGTTCACGAAACTGTATGAACAGTATCGTCACCTGATGTTTTATATTGCACAAGAAATTCTAAAGGATGAACATCTGTCAGAAGATGCAGTGCAGGAATCATTTCTGCGAATAGCAAAAAATTTTCACAAAGTTGGAGAAATTCTTTGTCCCGAAACGAGAAATTTCACAGTTATTATTACTAAAAATGTAGCACTTACCATGTTCAGGCATAAGCGCGACCATGTCGATATGGATTCCTACGTAGAAAGCGGTTCTTTTGAAACATCAGAGGATGTCTTTGACGCAGTATCAAATAAGTTTTTAACGGAATGCATATTGAAATTGCCAGAAATATATCGAGATTCCCTTTATCTTTACCATCTGTATGGATATTCGTTTCACGAGATTTCTAATCTCCTGTCCGTCCCTGTAGAGACTACAAAGAAGAGGACGCAGCGTGCCAGAAGTTCGAAAGACCATGCTGGCAGCGTTGATCGCACTATTGGCATCAGCCATTACTGGCTGCGCTGTTACCGTACACTATGTTTTGGAATGGCACGAAGAAGAAAATTCCAAACAGGGAACATTAGATGTTACCTTTGAATTAGATGAAAGTCCAGCACCAGATTCTATCGCTACCATACTCCCGATAACCCCTGCGGGATACACCATTTCAGAAGAATTCAACGATAACGCTTCTTGCATCATTATCTATTCTGATCCACAAGGAAATCAGATTATCTACGCTCACAACAATATAGAGAATATGGACATCAGTATTGATAACGAGGATGCTGTTTTTAAGGAGACAACAATAAACGGATATAAAGGTTATATCTCCTCTAAAGATGGCACAAATGCACTGTACTGGGCAAGCGGTACATATTTCTATGAGTTGCAAGGCACCTGCGATATGGATACCCTATGGCAAATGGCTGAAAGCATGATTGAATGAACTATTTCGTTCCCTTTCAATACTAAAAAACCCAGCGGATAATAATATTTCGCTGGGTTTGTAATGTTCTCTGATTATCTCTTTGAGAACTGGCTTGCTCTTCTTGCCTTCTTTAAGCCGTATTTCTTTCTTTCCTTCATTCTTGGGTCTCTTGTTAAGAAGC